>NZ_JAGINT010000002.1:2706852-3007613 GCF_017876295.1 Kribbella aluminosa
GGAACTGCCGGCCGCCTCACCAGGACCGGGGCACCCGGTGCACACGGTGGTGCCGAGTTGATGGCAGCTCGAGCAGATGATTGCCGTCCGCTTCATCGACGAGAGTGACCCGGGTGTCGGTCCCGCGGTCAGCTGTCGGCGAGGCGTTCCATCAGGTCGGTGCGCGACGGGGATCTCGTGGTACGCAAGTCGCGGTACGGCGCCTTCAGCACGACCGACCTGCACGCGGTCCTCGGGGACGACGCGATCGACACCTTGGTGGTCGGTGGGATCTCGACGGCGGGCGTGGTCCTGTCGACGGTTCGGGACGCGTCCGACCAGGACTACCGGATCTTCGTCCTCGCCGACGCCACCGAGGACCTGGACCCGGAGGTGCACCGCGTTCTGATCGAGAAGGTGCTTCCCCGGCAGGCCGACGTGATCACCACGTCGGAGCTGGCCGGCCTCGTCCGCGGAGCCTGATCGGCATCGGCACCTCCGCCAGGTAGCCGGCGGCGATGGGTGATCATCCGGCGCCGTGCGAGCGGTGCCGGTCTGAGCGAGCCTCCGGGTGGCCTGCTGGTCGGCGCCTTCGGGTGGCGTTCGGCATTCCTCGTCAATCTCCCGTTCACGATCATCGCGCTGGTTCTCACGCTCGCCTGGATTCCCCGGGACGCTCCACTCCGGCGCCGGCCGGCTTGTTCCGGACGTTCAGTTACCTCGGGTCGGTCGCCTCGTCGATCGTCACCGGTGTCGTCTTCCGGCACGAGGTCACCGACACCGGCCTGCACCTGGTGGCGGCGATCCTGGCCAGGGTCAGTCTGGTGCTGATCGCGCTCACGCTGTTCGAACGCAGTCTGCGATCGAAGGCGTAGTACACACAGGGCGCAGTACTCAGAGGTGCAGTACGAGGTCGGCGTTGTGGGCCGACGCGGCGACGGCGTCCGCGTTGCGCTGGTCGCTGCCCTCGGCCCAGGCGCGCGCCGCAGCGGGAGTCTTGTCGTACGCGATGTGCCTGGCGATCAGGCGTTCGAGCCGCGCGGCGTCGTCGAGTTGCAGGTACCACGTGGCGTCGAGGAGGTCGCGGACCTGCCGCCACGGGTGCGTGTCGAGGAGAAGATAGTTGCCTTCGGTCACGACGATCGGTGTGTCGGGTGAGATCGGGATGCTCGACCCGACCGGCTCCTCGATGTCGCGGAAGAACGTGGGTGCGTAGACGACGTCCTCGTCGGGGGAGCGGAGCCGCCGCAGCAACGCGACGTACCCGGCGGCGTCGAAGGTGTCAGGTGCGCCCTTGCGGTCGCGACGGCCGAGCGAATCGAGTACGGCGTTGCTGAGGTGGAAGCCGTCCATCGGAACCAGCACGGCGTCGGTTCCGAGCTCGCGCACGAGTGCCTCGGCGACGGTGCTCTTGCCGGCGCCGGGCGGTCCGGCGAGGCCGATGAGGGTACGGCGGGACCCGGCCGCAACCTGGCGTGCCCGCTCGGCCAGCGCGGCGACCTGCGTGACCGCCGTCATCGAAGACCCCGGTACTTGCGGCGTCCGCAGCCACACGAGTCGCGGTGATGGAACTCGGTCGGCACCGCCACCGACTGCGGCGGCCGATCGGGTGTCTTCATCCTGGCCAGCAACAGGTCGACCGCGGTCGCGGCAAGCGTGGCCGCGTCCTGGGCCATCGCGGTGATCTGGGGCTCGAAGAGGTCGGCCCATTCGAAGTCGTCGTAGCAGATCAGTGCGATGTCGCCCGGCACCCGGAGGCGGCTCTGCTTGATGGCTCGCATCGTGCCCAGCGTCATCTGGTTGTTGGAGACAACCAGCGCGGTGGCCCGCTCGTCCGGGTTCGCAAGGTGTGCGGCGACGCGGTGCTCGGTGATGCGTTCGTCGGACTCGCCCGTGATCACCAGGCGCGGGTCCGCGACCAGGCCGAGTTCGCGGACCGCCTTCTGGTACCCGCTCAGCCGGTCGTGCGCGGACATCGAAGTGAGGGCGCCCTGGACGTACCCGATCCGGCGATGGCCCTGCGCCGCGAGGTGGGCGGTGAGGTGGTAGATCGAGTCCACGCACTCGGAGTACACCTGGTCCCCGGGCAGCGTCGAGCGGCGGTCGAGGAACAGCAACGGGAAACTGTCGTCGAGCAACGTGGCGAAACCGTCGGTGAGCTCGGAGTCGCCCTCCAGCGGGCTGACGATCAGGCCGCTGACCCGGCGGGCGAGCAGGTGGTCGATCACGTCCGCCGCGACCGCCGGGTCGTCGTTGGTGTCGGCAACGATCATCGTGTAGCCGGCGTGCCGGAGCAGCCGCTCGATGTCCCGGACGAGCTCCGCGAAGTACGGGTTGGTCACCACGGACATCGCGACACCGATCGTGTCGGTCGACCGGGTAGCCAGCGCGCGGGCCGCCAGGTTGTGCCGGTAACCGCTCCGGGCGACTGCCTGCAGGACGAGTTCCTCGGTCTCCGGTGCGACCTTGCGGGTCTTGTTCAGCACGTGCGAGACCGTCGTCGACGACACACCTGCGAGCCGCGCCACCTCCGCCATCGTGGCCACCGCAACTCCTCTCTGCACTGGACCGGGCGATCTGAAGATATCTCCGCGCAAGGCCTTGCGCAAGCGCTTGCGATCGTGTCACGGTGACCACGCAAGCGCTTGCGTCCCCAGGCGCCACACCGGACTTCGCGGGGATCCCGCCCGCTCCCGGTCCGCAGATCAGCCCGACTCGCCGAGGAGACGAGTGCCATGAGAAGGGATGCTCACCCAACGGGTGGACGGGCTGGTGCTCGTCCCGACCGACCCGGACACGATGCAGCCGTCCGTCCTGAAGGCGAAGGCGCTGAAGATCCCCGTGGTGACGGTCGGCACCACGGTCACCGACCAGAGCTATCTGACCGCCGCGATCACCGGCGACAGCGTGCTGCTGGGCGTCGTACTCGCCCTGCGCCGTCCGGCGCGTCAGCCGCGGTACGAGGGCTGGCGGCTCATCCACAACGGAATGGTCGCGATCGTCGTGATCTGCGCCTGGCTTCACGTCTGGTGGCTCCGGCACCTGGTGTCGCACGTACTGGTGGCTGCCTGGTTCGTGCTGTGCGGGCTGGTGCTGGTCGGCCTGGCCGTGCGGCGGTTTCACCCTCGATGGACTCGAGGGCTCACCAGGATTCGTGTTCATCGGAGCCGGCGTCGGTATCACGCCACTGCTGAGCATGCTCCGCACGCTGGCAGATCGGGCCGACCGCCGCCGGGTCTGGCTGATCACCTCTGCCCGCGGCCCGCACGATCTGATGTCGCGGTCCGCGGTCGAGGAGGTCCGGGCACGGATGAACCTCAAGGTGATCGAGGTGGTCAGCGCGCCCGAACCAGGGTGGACCGGCGAGGTCGGGCGGATCGGCCACGATCTCCTCAGCCGCAACCTTCCGCGCCGCACGCACCGGCTCGAGTACTTCGTCTGCGGCCCGGCCCCAATGGTCACCTCCGTCACCGGAGACCTCGCCGCCCTCGGCGTCCCGCACCGCCGCATCCACACCGAACGCTTCGGCTCCGTCTAGCCAGCAGACGCTGGCCGTGGAGCGGATGAGCCGGCAGGTCAGGTGATCGCCGAGCTCGATCAGTGCTTTCTCAGCCCCTTCGCGTACCTCGAACCTGGCTGGGTACGGAGGTGGGTCTCGAGTGGGGAGCGAGGCGGTCGGCGAGGAGGGCGTAGCCGTCGGGGCCGGGGGTCTCGGCGGTCGCCGACCCCAGCTTGCTGCCGCGGCGGCGGGCCGCGCTCGGCGGTGAGCTGTCGCCGCTGTTCTACCGCGAGCCGTTGCAGGTCGTGCGGGCGGCCGGGGCTTGGGTGCACACCGCGGACGGGCGGCGTTACCTCGATGCCTGCAACAAGGTTCCGGTCGTCAGGCACGCGCATCCGGCCGTAGTACAGGCGATTTCGCGCCGCCGTACTGAACCTCAATTCTCGCTACCTGCATCCGCACGCCGTCGCGCTCGCCGAACGGCTCGTCGCCACGATGCCGGACGGGCTGGACACGTGTGTGTTCGTCAATTCCGGCAGCGAAGCCAACGACCTAGCCTGGCGGATGGCCAGGATCGCCACCAGCCGGTCCGGGGTGCTGGTCGCGGACCTCGCGTATCCCGGGGTCAGCGCGGCCACGGCGGCGTGGTCGACGAACACGTACCAGCCCTCGGCGCGACCCGCCGACGTCGCGACCTTCGAAGCGCCGCGACGGTCGGCGGACGGTCGCGAGCCGGGTGGCTCGGATGCTCGTCAGCGGGTCGGCGGCGGTTGCGGCGAGTTGGGCCGGGGTGGTCATCGGGTGGCGTTGCTCGCGGTGGACGGTGTGTTCAGCAGCGCGGGGATCTGGCCGGCACGCTCGACGCGAGCCCGCGCCCCGCGGCGCCGGTGCTGGCGGGCGCCGAAGACCGGTTCGTGCGGATCGGCCCGGCCTCCGAGGAGGACCTCTACCTCTGCGTCGGGCACATACCCTCGTGATGACCCTCGTGATGACGCAGTGGCCTAGTACTTTCGGCCGGGGTGCGAACCAGTCGCGCGCTTGATGTGGGAGGACGGCCCTCGTCGGCAGAGTGAAGGCCGTCAGAAACGTGTGCAGGCTGGAGGGAAGTCAGGATGCGAAAGGTCGTGACCATCGCCGTCGCTGTTGCCGCAATGGCAGGAGCAACGGTCTCGGGGGTTTCGCAGGCGAGGACGGTGACCGCTGCGGACACCGCGACGCCCAAGCAGGACATCAAGTGGGGGCAGTGCGACAAGGACGTCGGCGACGGGCTGCCGTTGCCGGAGGGGATGCAGTGCGGGACCTTGAAGGTCCCCTTGGACTACCAGAAGCCCGAGGGCCGCACGATCGATATCGCGGTCTCGCGGGTGCCCAGCAAGAACCCGGAGAAGCGGCGGGGCATCTTGCTGACCAACCCGGGCGGTCCGAGCCCGGGGCTCGGCTACCTGGCGTTCCTGGTGACGGTGAAGATGCCGAAGGCCGTGCTGGACAGCTACGACCTCATTGGCTTCGACCCGCGAGGGATGGGCCGGAGTACGCCGGTGAAGTGTGACCTGACCGAGGAGCAGCAGATCTTCGGCAACATCCCGCCGTACGCGCGGAACGCGGGCGAGGTCGCGAAGCGGGCCGAGCAGTCCCGGCAGATCGCCGAGCAGTGCGCGGCCGCGGACACCGCCTGGATGCTGCCGTACGTCAGCGCCAAGAACACCGCGCGCGACATGGACAGCATCCGGACCGCGCTGGGTGCGGAGAAGACGTCGTACCTCGGTGCGTCCTGGGGCACCTACCTCGGCTCCGTCTACGCCACGATGTTCCCGAACCGCACCGACCGTGTCGTCCTGGACAGCAACCTCGGTCCGGCCGGCTGGGACTACCAGAGCCAGCGGCTGTGGTCGCAGGGCATGGACGACCGCTTCCCCGACTTCGCGAAGTACGTCGCTGCCAACCACCGCGAGTACGGCCTCGGCCGGACGGCGGCACAGGTGAAGGCGAAGTACCTCCAGCTGGCCGCGCGCCTGGACAGGACACCGGTCAAGGGTCCGGACGTCGTCTGGGACGGGGCGCTGCTCCGGCTGATCACGTTCGGCTACTCGTACGGCGCGACGCAGCTGGCCACCCTCGCCGAGGTCGTCAAGGCACTCGAGGCGAACCAGCCGCCCCCGCCGCTGCCCGCGGGCGAGACCGCCAAGGCGACGGCGGCAAGTGTGGACAACCTCATCTCCGCGCGGTACTACATGATCTGCAACGACTCGCACTGGCCGACGTCGCTGAAGTCGTACCAGCGGAACGTGGCGATCGACCGGATCCGGCACCCGCTGTTCGGTGCGGCCGGAGCGAACATCAACCCGTGCGCCTACTGGCCGAAGCCGGTCGAGGAGCCGGTGAAGGTCGGCGGCAACGGCCCGTCGAACGTGCTGATGGTGCAGAACCTCCGCGACCCCGCGACACCTCTGGCCGGCGCCGAGCAGCTGCGGAAGGCGCTCGGCGACCGGGCCCGGATGGTGACGGCCGACCAGGGCGGGCACGGCGTCTACCTGCTGAACAAGAATCAGTGCGCGAACACGGCCGCGACCTCGTTCCTGCTGACCGGCAAGCTGCCCGACCGCGACTACCACTGTTCCGCGGACGCGACACCCCGCTGATCGGGCCGTGACGTGGGGGCCGCGATGATGGGTGTTCCGCACGACGAGGAAGGACGACGTACCCGGTGATCCGAAGCACCAACCGGACCTTGGCCCGCATCCTTGTCGTCCTGGAGGTCGTGGCTCTTGTAGGCCTCAACGGTGACGAAGCGGTACGTCGGTTGTTCCTGCACGACCAGGTCACTCCGGGCGGTGTCGCGTTCTTCGGGTCCGGTGTGGTGATCAGCGCGCTGGTGCTCCTGCGGCGCCGGTACCCGGGAGCGATCGCGGAGCTCGTGGCGTCCGCGTTCGCGCTCTCGCTGATCTGCAGCGCGGTCGGCTTCTTCGCGAAGCCGGCCGCGCCGTTCGGAGGTGACGGCGAGACGCTCGCGCTGGCCCTGCTGGTCGGAGCCGGCTGCCATCGGCTGCGGTCCCTGCCGGCGGCCGCGGTCACGATCGCCGGTGGGCTGGCGATCATCACGTCGCCGATGCTCCGCTACGGCAGGGATTCGACCACGCTCACCCTCGCGGTGCTGTGGACCATCCTGTGGGGCTGCAGCGTCGCGATCGGGCTGATGCTGCGGGACGCCGACGCGCGGCACGAGGTCGCGCTGGCGGCGGCGCGGAACCGGGAGCGGCTCGCGCTCGCCCGGGAGCTGCACGACCTGGTCGCCCACCACATCACCGGGGTGGTGGTCCGAACCCAGGCGGCCCAGGTCGTACTTGCCGACGGCCCCGAACGGGAGTTGCTGCATGAGATCGAGGGCGCAGGCGCCGAGGCGCTGGCCGCCGTACGGCGTCTGGTGACGATGCTTCGGAGCCCTGAGCAGACTGTGCCGCTCACCTCCGATGGGTTGGTGGAAGCTGTCGAGTCGGCCGTTGAAGGTCACGCGAACGTGGACCTGCGGCTTGCGCCGAGCCTGGACGATCTGACGGTCGCGCCGGAGACGGTGTCGACCGTACATCGTGTCGTCCTGGAGTCGTTGACGAACGTCCGCAAGCACGCGCCGGACGCGCGGACGGTCACGGTTGCGGTGGAGCCCACAGTCGGGCAGGGCAAGGCCCTGCTCCGCGTCGAGGTCAGGAACGACGGGATCCGGCCGGGACGTGCGCGGCGCTCGACCAGTGGTTTCGGATTGATCGGCATGGGGGAGCGGATCGGTGCGCTCGACGGCACGCTCACGGCCGGTGAAGAGGACGACCACGGCGAGCGCGGGTGGCGCGTACTCGCTGAGCTACCGCTGCCTGATGGGGTGGGAGCGGGACCGGAGAAGGGAACGGCACCGTGACAGGGCGGACAGGGCGGACAGGGCGGACTGTGCGGGTCCTGCTCGCGGACGACCAGGCGCTGGTGCGTACCGGCTTCCGGCTCATCCTCGAGCGCGAGCCTGACATCGAGGTCGTCGGCGAGGCGGCGGACGGCAACCAGGCGGTGACGCTCGCTCGTGAGCTGCAGCCGGACGTCACGCTGATGGACATCCGGATGCCGCAGCTGGACGGCCTCAGCGCGACCCGATTGCTCGCCGGACCGGAGGTGGCCGATCCGCTGCGCGTGCTGGTGGTCACGACCTTCGACCTCGACGAACTCGTGCACGAGGCGCTGCACTCCGGCGCGCGTGGCTTCCTGCTGAAGGACGCCGGCCCGCGGCTGCTCGTCGAAGCCGTGTACGCCACCGCGAACGGCGATTCCCTGGTGTCGCCGTCGATCACAACCCGTCTCCTGCAGCATTTCAGTACGCCGAGCGGCAAGATGCGCCGCGCCGCGCCGCCGCTGACCGACCGCGAGCTCGACGTGACGCGGGCGGTCGCGCGCGGCCGGACGAACGCCGAGATCACCGACGAACTGGTGATCTCGCTGTCGACGGTGAAGTCGCACCTGGCCTCGATCCAGCGCAAGATCCAGGCCCGCAACCGGACCGAGATCGCTGTCTGGGCGTGGGAATCGGGCCTCGTGCGCTGACCGGCGCTGGACCTCAGCTCGCACGTACGCCGCCAGGCGGATCGAGCAGCGCCAGGAGAATCCGTTGCAGCTCAGCGCGGTCGTGCGGAGTGACCTGCGCCAGCCTCCGGTCGAACGCCTTCGCCAGTGCGGCGAATGCGCCGTCTCTCGCGGCCTCGCCGGCGTCTGTCAGCAGGAGCCGGTGCCGCCGCAGGTCCGCGTCGTCGATCTCGCGTCGCATGAACTCCTTGGCGACGAGGTTGCGCACGTAGGCCGTCACGCTCGCCTTGGGGATCACCAGCTTCGCCGCCAGCTCGGCCGGGTACGGCGAGGCAGCCACCTCGGCGAGCACGAAGAACTCCTTCGCCTCCAGCCCGAGCTCGGCCAGTTCGGCGCTGCAGGCGTCCAGCACGACGGTCAGCAGGCCATGGTTCAGCGTCCACAGCTGTGCGGCGTCAACGGGCACGTGAGCTCCTGTCGAGATGGTACGGACTTGGGCTAGTTCGATACTGTACTACTGATCATTTCGAACTTGCTGGATCTCGAACAGATCCTCCGTGAAGGGTGCCGTCAAATGCTGGAACACGTCACGATCCCCCGCGGGCCGATCGAGCTCGCGGCCGACCTCCACCTACCCGGCAACATCGACGAAGCCTCGCCGTTGCGCGCCGTCGTGCTCTCCACCCCGGGCAGCAGCGTGAAGGAACAGATCGGCGCGAACTATGCGTCCCGCCTGGCCGCCCGGGGTATCGCAGCGCTCGTGTTCGACCCCGCCCATCAGGGCCAGAGCGGTGGCGAGCCCCGCGACCTCGAAGACCCGTACCGCCGCGGCGAGGACATCTCCTACGCCATCGACACGCTCAGCAGGATCCCCGGAATCGACCCGCACCGCATCGGCGTGCTCGGCATCTGCGCCGGCGGAGGCTACGCGGTACACACCGCCCGCACCGACCACCGCATCAAGGCGGTCGGAACGGTTGTCCCCGGCAACATTGGCACGTCGTTCCGCAGCTTCCAGCCGGACGGCCCCGCGGCCGCGCTCGTCGCCCTGGCCGAAGCGCGCATCGAGGAGACGCGCACCGGCGAGCTGACCCGCGAGAACTGGCTGCCCGACACCCTCGAGCATGCCGCGGCAGCAGGCCTGATCGACATCGACACGACCCAGGCGATGACCTACTACCGGACCGAGCGGGGTGGGCACGAACGCTCGACGAACCGCCGCCTCTCCCGCGGCGACGCGCTGCTCCTCGGCTACGACGCCTATCACCTGGTCGACCAGCTCATGACCCAGCCGCTCCAGGTCATCCTCGCCGGCCGCATCGGCAACACCGGCTCCTACGAGTCCGGCATGCAGCTCTGGAAGTTGGCACCCAACCCGGTCGACCTGACGGTGATCGAGAACGCCGGCCACTACGAGATGTACGACGTGCCCGAGTACGTCGACGCCGCCGTCGATCGGCTTGTCGACTTCTACTCGGACCACCTGTAGATCGGCGGGCCGCCCCCGGACCCGGTCAGCGGGAGAGACATGCGATGAAAAGGTCGAGCAAAAGGTGACCTGCAGACACGAAGAAACCCAGGCCACCTACGTGACCTGAGCTTTTGTGCGCCGCCAGTCGCTGTTAGGTCGAGGTGCGCCGATAGACGCCGGTCAAGAAGGCCGCGCCACCTCGCGCAGGTACCAGGAGAATCGAATGCATTCGTTGACGTGTCTGAGGTGTCCGCCGAATCATGCAGCTTCATCGAAGCCCAGGGCGTCGCGCAGGTCGTGTGCGAAGCCTCGGTTCAGCTCTGGGTGCTTGTCCAGGTCGGGACAGAACATCAGGGCCACCAAGCGGATCTTCAGCGGGCCGGCCATGTGGCCGACGCCCTGTGCCACACGCCCGATCACACCGGCCGGCGCCTTGTGCTGTGGTCTGACGACTCGCTTCCGGTTGTGACCGGAATAGCACGGGATTACAGTCTGTGCACGAACAACTACAACGGGGGAGTTGGACGTGGCGGAGTGGGTGAGTGCGCTCGCGGCACTGGGTGCGTTGGTAGCCGCAGTCTTCGCAGGTATCGCCGCCTGGCGGCTTTACAAGATCGAGGACGACCGCGAGCAGCGGGCCCAGGCTCGGCAGGTGTCGGCGTGGATCTCGGTGAAACTCGACGATCAGGACGAGCCGTACGGCATCGAGCTGACGAACGGGTCGCTGGCGCCGGTGTACGACGTGACCATTCGGTCGACCAACAGGAACGGTGTCGAGCAGCCGGCCCTGAACCTGACTGTTCTGCCGCCTGGCCGCTTCTTCGCCGAGCGGGCTGAATCGAAGTATCACTGGGATCATCCGGACCCGGCAGACGACTTTTCGTGTCCTCTGCGGCCGGTTGCCAGAACAGACAAGTGGCAGGTGCGGGAGCTGATCTTTCGGGACAGTGCCAACGTCACCTGGGACCGCGACGCGGCCGGCGTACTCCGCAAGTCACGGCTCCGAGCGGAGTGAGCCGATGGCCAGACGACGGAAGGCAACGAAGCTCGACGATCTGGGTGGCCTGACCGTAGTGGCAGTCCTCGCGTACCTCGGCTATCCGCCAAAGGACTACCTGCTGGAGTGGATCGTCATAGGTACCGCCACCGTGCTGTTCTGGATCGCGTTCTTGATGCCGACGAAGTGCGATTACCTGACGCAACGACGGAAGCCGTGCGACCGCGGCGTCCGGGGAAAGCTCCGTGGCTGTTCGGATCACGGGCGTTGGAAGCGTGACGCAATGTGGGCCGCTCTTGGCGGAGCCAACCCTGGCCGTCTCTTCCGGGTGATGTGGGCTGCACCCGATTCTCGAGCACAACCACGGTCAGTCCGCACACCCGGCTCGCCTGCCGAGTCGAACGCCAAACGCGGCCTCTACGATCTGCTGATGTTGCTCACCGCAATCATCAGTGCCGCGGGAGCCGTTCTCGCGCTCGTCGTCAAATGACCTCCGGTGGCGACCGGGCGGCTCCGTCAACAGGACGCCGAGCGCCCGGCTCGGTTTGTTGAGCTGAAGCACGCGCTCTGTTCGCCGACTGCTCGGCCCCGGGGGCTCAGCCAGTAAATTCGTTGACGCCGAGGGCGAAGTCCCCGTGGCCAACCCCGTTGCCGGCGAGGCCCACCGTGACCACGCCCACTCCTTCCAGCCAGTGCGCCATTTTCAGGCCGCCGACGTCCAGCGGGCGCAGCCCGAGGCTCTCGACGAATGCCGCCACGTCCGCCTTGGCTTGCGCATTGTCGCCGGCGATGAAGACGTCGGGCCGGCCCTTCTCCAGGACATTGCGGAAGATGGTGTTGAAGGCCTTCACCACGCCGGCGCCGGCCGGGGCCACCTTGGCGACCTCCTGCGCGATCGAGGTCTCCTCGCTGTGGGCCAGTCCGTCGAACGTGGCGTTGAAGGGGTTGCTGATGTCGACGATGACCTTGCCCGCGAGGGCGTCTCCGTACTCGGCGACGACCGGAACGACACCGTCGTACAACACGGCCGTGATGACGATGTCCCCGGCCGGGACGGCGCCCCACTTGCCCGTCGTCGCGCCGCCGCCCAGAGCGTTGGCCAGGGCATCGGCCTTGGACTGATCGCGTCCCATGACCTCGACGGTGTTGCCGCCCGCCACCGCGAGCGTGCCGATGGTACGGGCCATGTTCCCCGTACCGATGAGGGTGATGCTGCTCATGAGGTGTGCTCTCTTCCTGGTGTGTGGTTCAGATGGCGGTGGTGCCGCCGTCGGCGACCAGTTCCAGGCCGTTGACATAGCTGGAGTCGTCGGAGGCGAGGAACAGGGCGACGGTGGCGACTTCTTCCGGGCGGCCCATCGTCCCGCGGGGGATGAGGGACTCGAATGCGGCCTTCGTCGCCTCGTCGAACAGTTCTTCCTGTTTGGCGGTGGCGACCTGGCCGGGGGTCAGGACGTTGACGCGGATCTTGCGGTCGCGCAGTTCGTTGAGCCAGACGCGGGCCCAGGCCTGGTGGACGGCCTTGCTTCCGGCGTAGAGGCTCCAGCCGGGGAAGGCGCCGAGGGAGGCGTTGGAGCCGGTCATGAAGATCGAGCCGTTGTCGTTGATCAGCGGCAGTGCCTTCTGCACGGTGAACAGGGTGCCGCGCGCGTTCAGCCAGAAGGCGCGGTGGAACTGTTCCTCGGTGATGTCGCCGAGGACGGCGGGTTCGCCCATCCCGGCGCTGGCCCACAGCACGTCGATCGAGCCCTTTTCCCGCTTGACGGTGTCGTACAAGCGATCCAGGTCGTCCAGTTCGGCCGCGTCACCCTGGACGGCGGTGACGTTGCGGCCGATCAGCTTGACGGCGTCGTCCAGTGCTTCCTGCCGCCGGGCCTGGATGAAGACGTGCGCTCCTTCCTCGACGAATAGTTTGGCGCCGGCCAGTGCCATGCCGGTGGATGCGCCGGTGATCACCGCTACCTTGCCGTCGAGCTTTCCCACGATCACTCCGTTGAATTGAGGGGTTCGATTCTTATATACACCAGGTTGTGTATGTAACGTACTGGATGGCTGGCCGGAGCGCAAGCTACATACACCGGTCGGTACCGAACGGTCTATGCTGGAGGCATGACGGAGTTGGAGAAGGGCCCCCTGGGTCGGCGCCGCGGCAGGGGCGCACGCGAACGCATCCTCAGCGCATCACAGCAGCTGTTCCGCGATCAGGGCATCAACCGCACCGGCATGGACCAGCTCTGCGCCGTGGCCCAGGTGTCCAAGCGCACGGCCTACCAGCACTTCACCAGCAAGGACGAACTCGTCGCCGAGTACCTGCGCCGATTCGATCCCGACGTCATGCCCGGAGTGTTCGACCGCACCGATCTCACACCCCGCGAACGACTCCTCGCCGCCTTCGAGATACCCGCGTCCACGCCCCTGTGCCCCTACATCGCGGCGGCCGTCGAACTCCACGACCCCGAACACCCCGCATCCCAGTACGCACGCGACTACAAGACCGCCATCGCCGCACGGCTCAGCGAAACCGCCCGCGAAGCCGGCGCCACCAACCCCGAACAACTCGGCGAACAACTGGCCCTGCTCATCGACGGCGCCTCGGCCCGCACCCGAGTCCTCAACAGCGAATCCTTCCCGACCGCAGCCGCCATCGCCGCCGTCCTCATCGACAACGCCATCCCCGCGTCATCTCCTCGCCAGCCCAGCGATGACCGCGGAACTACCGGCTCTGCTCCAGCTCGCTCCGGCGGACGGCGCGCTGGTAGTTGGTGAGAACGCCATACCGCCGGCCGGCACCAGGAGCTGCGTCGGACTGACCGCGGACAGCCCAGCCGGCGCGGGAGCATTGTCCGGACCGGTCCGTGGTCGAGAGGTCGAGCATCACCGGAGACGTACCGTCGTTCCGGAGGTGACGGTCCCCGTTGCCGGGGTGTCGTCGTCGGCCGGCCAGGGCTGCGAGCCGAGAGCCAGACTGGAAACACCAACAAGTCCAGCAACTCATCGTATCCAGGCGGTTGCTGGGCAGGACGTTCGCCGGGCTCAGATAGCCTTGTTCGTAGGACCTCCTAGCGCGGCATGCTGGGCTGATGGCTGTGTATACGGTCGGTTCTCGGTCCGGAAGTGGTAGGTGCCGGAGCCGATGCCGAACACGGCACGGTCGCCGTCCATCCGGATGAAGCGGACCCCCTCGGCGGTGGCTGCGGGCCGCGCCGCTGCCTGGTGGTCCTCGGTGACCTCGTCCGGGGATGCCGCGGGGACGAAGACCTGGGCCGTGGTGTTTGCGGGGATCGTGACAGTCAGGCGTAGCTCGCCGTTGCGCTGGTCCCACCGCGAGCCGACGATGCCGTGCACTGTGCGAACGGACGCCGACACGTGGTCCAGGCCGGCCGGGATGTGCGGTCGGATCGCTGTCCGTGCGTAGCCGGGAGCAGCCGGCTTGATCCCGGCGAGATCGCGGTAGAACCAGCCCTCGATGCTGCCGAGGAAGGCGTGGTCGCGTGACCGCGTGTTCGTCTCCCAGGCCTCCCACAACGTGGTGGCGCCGTTGTCGATCCAGAACCCCCAGCTCGGGTAGGTCCGCTGGGTGGCGATCGCGAAGGCGAGGTCGACGTGACCCTGGTCGGTCAGGACCGACAGCAGGGCCTTGGTCCCTGCGTGGCCGGTGTTCAGGTGGTTGCCTCTGGCCCGTATGTCGGCGACCAGGTGCTGGGTCACCTGATCGACGAGCTCTGCCGGGACCAGGCCGAGTGACAGTGGCACCGCGTTGGAGGTCTGCCGGTACCCGACCTCACGGTCGGTGCGGTAAACCCCGGCCGTGCGATCCAGGAACTTCGCGTTGAACGCGGCCTCGATCCGCCCGGCGAGCTCGCCGTAACGCTGCGCGTCGCCATCGTTGCCGAGTTCGTGGGCTGCCGCGGCCAGTGCCTCGGCGTACCGGTAGAAGTAGGCGGTCGCGGTGAGCTGTGCGCCTTCCGGTGGCCAGGGGAAGGACCCGGACGTTGCCGGTGATACCCAGTCGCCGTAGAAGCCCTGCTGGATCAGGCCGTCCGAATGGGTCGTGAGATGGTCGACGTACCGCGCCATCGAGTCGTAGCTGACTGCGAGAACGTCACGGTCGCCGTAGTCCTGGAAGAGCTGCCACGGAATGTCGACCAGCGCACCGGCCCAGATCGGGTCGGTGTAGCCCGCCGGGCCGGGATTTGGCGACAGGTCGACGCCGGCTCCGTCGGGCGCCTGGTTGTCCCGAACGGAGCCGAGCCAGTTGCGGTAGAACCGGTGCATCCCGAAGTTGTCGATGGTTGCCGGCAGCAACACGTTGACGTCGCCGAGCCAGCCGCGCTTCTCGAACATCGGAGTGTCGGTCAGCACCGAGTGGAGGTTGTTCAGGATCGTCCGCCGGCTGATCTCGTGGATGGTGTTCAGCAGCGGCTCAGAACTGCTGAAGTGCCCGGTCGACGGCACGGCACTGTGCACCACTCTCGCGGTCAGATCGTCGACGGTGGGGACGCCCGGATACCCGTCGACCTGCACGTACTGGAAGCCCTTGTAGCTGAAGCTCGGTTCCCAGGTCTCCGGTCCGTCGCCGCGCAGCAGGTAGCGATCGGTCTGCACCGGGCCGTTCGTCAGGCCGGCATCGCCGCGATTGTCGACCGTGCCGTCCGCCTGCAGCGTTTCGCCGTACCGTAGCGTGATCTCGGTGCCTGCGGGACCGGTGACTCGCAGCTGCGCCCAGCCCGCGGTCACCACCGGGAACTGGAACACATGGCTGCCGGGCAGGGGATTGGTGATCTGAGCGGCGCGCAGGGTGTCGACGACCTGGATCGTCTCCACCTGTTGCGAACGCAAGTTCGGCGTCGGCGCCGTCATCTCGGCGGCGAGGTGCCAGCTACTCGCATCGAAGCCCGGTCGGTCCCAGCCGGGCTGAACCAGGCGTGCGTCGTAGGTCTCACCCAGGTAGACCGAGTCGCGCGTGGTCGGGCCGCTGCTGACGAGCCATCCGGTGTTGCTCACGACGGTGTCCTGGGCGCCGTCCGTGTAGTCGACCTGCAGCTTGAGCAGCAACCGCGGACTGCCGAGCCACGGCGCGGTCGCCCAGTACTTCGTGTCGTCGGGCGTCAGACCGTAGAAGCCGCGGCCGAGGGTGACGCCAAGGACGTGCGGACCCTGCCCTCGGACCGCGGCCGTGACGTCATGGGTGGTGTACAAGGCTGTCCGGTCGTAGCAGGTGACGCCTGGATCGAGCACGCTGTCGCCGACGCGCACACCGTCGATCGTCAGCACGTGGTATCCCAATCCGCTCAGGTATGCCCGGGCTCGTGCGACCTGCTTGCTGACGGAGAACTCCTTCCGCAGTTGAGGGCTGCCGGAAGTCGCTGTGCTCGAGGCAAGCTGGTTCTCGGGTACGCCGATCCATCGCGCGCCCGCCCAGTCCTTCTCGTGGAACAGCCCGGTCTCCCACCAGCCGGTCCGGCTCCACGGCGACGCGCGGCCGTCCCGATCCCAGCACCTGACCCGCCAGTGGTACCTGGTCCCGGGGATCAGCTCCGGCCCGTCGTACGGAACGCCGGCCGACTGTGCCGAAGCGATCCGGCCGCTGTCCCAGACATCGGCCTGGCTCCGCGCCAGCAGGGCCTCGCTGGACGCGACCACGAGCTGATAGGCGCTCTGCGACTGGCCACGCCGGCCGGACTGGAGGATCCACGCCAGCCGTGGCCGAGAAACATCGACGCCCAGAGGGTTGACCGCGTACTCGGTGAACAGCGCCGACACGGCGAGTTGTCCAGGCGCCCCACAGCTCGTCGTCATCGCGCCACCTCGATCCCGGGATCGCCCGGCCTCCGGCGACATCCGCACGCTAGCTCGTCGTGGTGACGGTCCCAAGGCGAGCGTCCGGTTGTGGCCGCGCGGTGCTGTCACGCGTCAAGAGGTGACGGTCGTGCTCAGCCTATGATGGAGCTCATCGCGCTGAAGGAGAAGGTGAGAGAGGTACGACGTGGCCGGGCGGGTCGGAATTCGTGAGGTGGCGGCTCGCGCCATGGTGTCCGTCGGTACGGTCTCGCACGTCCTCAACAGGCCGGAGCTGGTCTCGACCGCGACGCTGAAGCGTGTCCTTGCCACGATGGACGAGCTCGGCTTCGTGCGGAACGATCTCGCCAGGCAGCTCAAGATGGGCGGCGGCACGACGCTCGGCATGATCGTGCTGAACGTGGCCAACCCGTTCTTCGCCGACCTGGCGCACGCCTGCGAAAGCGCGGCGGAAGCCCGCGGGCACACCATCATCTTCGGCAGCAGCGATCAGCTCGGTGGCCGCGAGGACCGCTACATCGAGCTCTTCGAGGAGCAGCGCGTGAGCGGCATGATCATCGCTCCGCTGGCGGGCGAGACAGCGCGCATCCAACGGGTCATCCGTCGCGGTATGCCGGTCGTGCTCTTCGACATCCATGCTGTCGAAGGAGATTTCTGCTCCCTGGCGCTCGACGGCGATGCCGGCGGACATCTGGCGGTCCGGCACCTGCTCGACACCGGGCGGCGGCGGCTCGCCTTCCTGGGCGGTCCGCTCCACCAGGTCGAGGACAGATGGAAGGGTGCACTTCGGGCGGCCGGCGAGGTCGCAGGTGCGAGCCTCACCCACATCGATACCGCTGATCAGACGATCGCCGACGGCAGGTCGGCCGGCGACCGGCTGGCCGCTATGCGACCGGACTCGCGTCCCGACGGGGTTTTCGCCGCGAACGACCTGCTGGCCCTTGGCCTGATGCAGTCTCTCCTGATTGCCGACGGCATCGAGGTTCCTCGCGATATCGCCATCGTGGGTTACGACGACATCGATTACGCGGCATCGGCGGCCGTGCCACTGACCACCGTGCGTCAGCCGAAGCAAGCACTGGCGGAGGAAGCGGTTCGTCTGGTCCTCGACCACGTCGCGAACGGTGGCGGGCATGTCCACGAGCACGCCCTGCTGCCCCCCGAACTCATCGTCCGGGCGAGCACCGAGAATCGGTCGGCACCGAGCTGAGATCGAGTCCTCCCCAGCAACTCGATCTGCTCGAAGGCCGGCGTCCCGGTGCCGCGATCAGTTCCGGCATCCGCCCTTGACAAGATTATCCACCTCGCCCAGTATGGCCTGAAAGCTTTCAATCTGAAAGCTTTCAATCTCGATGAATGTGCCCGGTGACCGGTCGGAGCGCACGCTCATTGAGGAATGAGTCGCGCATTCATGCCGCATTCAGATCGAACCGGAGGAAAGCGACAATGACGTCACGCACAACGCCTCGCCGGGTGGTTGTTGCCGTCGCGGCAGCCACCATGTTCACCGTGCTCGCGGCGTGCGGTGGGAACGCCGCATCCAATTCCGGAAGTGCCGGCAAGGTCGACGGAAGTTCTATCGTCCTTAACACCATCACCGCGCTCGAGCCGCAGTTCAAGAAGTACGCGGAGGCGTACATGAAGGCGTTCCCCGACCGCAAGGTCGAGGTGCGCAGTACCACCGACAAAGCTGATGAGTACGCGCAGCAACTCGCCACGGCGCGACTGAGCGGGGAACTGCCGGACGTCTTCTTCAACGTCGACTTCCTGGCCGACACGCTGGCGTCCGACAACGTAACGCTCGACCTGGCGCCAGGACTGAAAGCGGGCAAGCTCGGCCAGCTCGGTGCGGACTCCTTCCTTCCGCAGTTCGTCGGCCAGTACCGGCCACTCGCGAAGCCCGAGCAGATCACCGGCCTTCCGGTGAGCGCCGACTCGGTAGGCCTGTTCTACAACAAATCGCTGTTCGACCAGGTCGGGGTGAAGGAGTACCCCAAGGCCGACTGGACCTGGGACGACATGCTGCGGGTCGCGACAGAGATCCAGACGAAGTCGGGCGGCCGGATCACGGGAATCGGTGCTCCGCTGGGGGACGGCAGTGCCCAGATCGTCTTCGGGCCCGTGATCAAGGCGTTCGGCGGATCGGTCTACGATCCGGCCACCCACAAGTCCGGGATCGGTCAGCCGGCCGCCCTGAAGGCGTGGAAGTTGCTCTTGAGCGCCTACGGAAAGGCGTCCGGCCCGTACACCGCGACAACCGGCGACCCGAAGCAGACCTTCGGCTCGGGGAAGGTCGCCATGGCGATCGCGTCGCGGGCCACGATCCCGCAGACCAAGACGTCGCTCGGCAAGGCCGACTGGAACGTTCAGGTGCTGCCGACGATCGATGGCCACTCGACGGCCGGCGGCGGATCGTACGGGCTGTCGATCGCGCAGACCAGCAAGAACCAGGATGCCGCGTGGGCGTTCCTGAGCTGGTTCTATGACACGAAGGCCGGCATGAAGGTCGCCGAGGACGTCGGTGGGGTCATTCCGCCGACGGCCGACGGTATCGCCAACGGTACCTGGAAGGACGGCACCCCACCGCCGGCGAACATCGCCATCTTCGGTGCTTCGGCTCGCACTGCCGTGCTGCTCGCACAATTGCCAGGCTCGTCGTCGACCACCATGACGGCGGCGACGAAGAAGGCAACCCAGGAGGTACTGCTGAAAGGGCGATCGATCGCCGATGCGTTCGGCGAGGCAGAGAACACCGTCAATGCCGCAATCCAGAAGCAGAGCAAATAGAAATGGTGCATCGGAGCGGGATGATCTACCCCGCTCCGGTGCACCCGATATCAGCGGAGGTCCGGGTGCCGACCCCAATCCTTGATCTGTCATTGCCTCGGCCGGACGAACAGAAGAAGCCGCGGCCGTCCGAGAAGCCAGCAGGCCGGCGCGGCCGCAACCTCGATGCCGTGACGGCCGCCGCCTTTCTGACGCCGGGAATGCTGGCGTTCGCGCTCTTCGTGATCCTCCCGGCCGTGGGCGGCCTGGTTCTGACCTTCTTCCAATGGGATCTCTTCGGTACGCCGAAATGGGTCGGGCTCGCGAACGTCAGCCGCCTGTTCGGTGACGCGGACATGTGGCACGCGCTCGGGGTCACCGCGCTGTTCGTTCTGATGGGCGTCGTACCGACGATCCTGATCGGCTTCGTCCTGGCCGTTCTCGTCAATACGAAGATGCCGGGCGTCGGAGTCGTCCGGGTGTTCTACTTCGCGCCGATGATCGCCTCCGCCGCCGTCTCGGCGCTCATCTGGGTCAACCTGTACAACTCGACCGGGCTCGTCAACCAGGTGCTCGCCTGGGCCGGAATCAGCGGACCGAACTGGCTCTCCGATCTGACCTGGGCACGCCCCGCGCTGGTGGTGATGATGATCTGGTCGGGTCTCCCGCTCGTCATCATCCTGTACCTTGCCGGCCTCCAGCGGGTATCCGAGGACATCTATGCGGCGGCAGCTCTCGACGGCGCGAGCAAGTGGCGGCAGATCTGGTCGATGACCTGGCCGAACGTCTGGGGCACGACCCTGCTCATCGCCGTCCTCGAGACGGTTGGCTTTGTCAGCGGGTCGTTCGAGGTCGCGCTCATCATGACCGACGGAGGACCGCTCGGCACCACGCAGTCGCTCGCGCTCTATGCGTACAAGGTCGCCTTCTCCGAGCGCGACATCGGCTATGCGAGCGCTCTGTCGCTGTTCCAACTCGTCCTCATGATGGCGGTCGTGCTGCTCGTGCGCGTGATCGTACGATTCCGAAAGGAGCGCAGCTGATGCGTACTTCTCGTCGTCACAGCGTCGTCCGTTACGTGGCGATCGTGGTCGGCGCGCTGGCGATGGCGACGCCGCTGCTGTTCATGGTCTCCAGCTCGCTCAAGTCCGGCGCGGAGGTCAACGCCTTCCCTCCGAAGCTCCTGCCCGAGACACCGATCTGGCAGAACTTCGTCGAGGCCTGGAGGTATCTGACGCCACAAGTGATCGCCAACACCTTCATCTTCAGTCTGGGCATCATCGGTCTCCAGCTGCTGCTCGCGCTGCCCGCCGCCTTCGCCCTCGCGAAGATACCGTTCAAGTGGTCGGCAGCGGTGCTGGCCGTTCTCGTTGTGCCGATGTTCGTCCCGGGCAACCTCACGCTGATTCCGCTCTTCGTCATCACCTTCCAGCTCGGCTGGCTGAATACGTATGCCGGCCTGATCGTCCCGATGGCGGGCCAATGCGCGTTTGCGATCCTGCTCTTCCGGCAGTTCTTCGCAAGCCTGCCGGCCGGTCTCATCGAGGCGGCGCGGATCGACGGCGCAGGCTGGGGTCGCGTGCTGACGTCGATTGCCCTTCCGCTGGCGCGACCCGCACTCGCCACCTTCTGCTCGATCAGCTTCCTGACGGCGTGGAACATGTACATCTGGCCGCAGGTCATCGCTCCGAACCCGGCCAATCGGGTGATCAACGTCGCCCTCGCGCCACTGGCGGGTGGCCAGAACTCGACCGTCTCACCGGCTGTCGGTCTAGCCGGCGGGGTGATCGCCATGCTGCCCGTGCTTGTCGTGTTCATCGTGTTCCAGAAGTGGTACCTGAGGGGCGTCGTCGGAACGGGCCTCGAATAGAACGACCTGTCTGAACGCGGTGCGCTGACGGATGCCCTGCAGGAGGGCACCGCTCAGCTCGGAATTTCGAGGCGCGTCATGGCGTGTCAATGCGTCCGGTGAACTCGATCATTGATTTGGCCAGTTCTTCGGGAGCCTCCATAGCGGCGTAGTGGCCGACGCCTTCGAGAGATATCGAGCTCACTTCGCTCGCCGCGGCCTGGGTCATGGTGGTCAGGGTGAAGGAGCCTGCGCGTGCCCCGACCGCGAGAACGGGCACATTCAGCCCGGGAGTGCGGGCGAGGGCCCTGATCTCGGAGCCCTCGCGCAGCATCGACTGGTAGAGGCCGATCGCTCCGCGCCATCCGTCGGGTCGCGCATAGGTGCGGGCGAACTCGTCGACGTCGGCTTCGGTAATCGCTCCCGGAATCGCACTCAAGGTCGGGAACACGAACTGTCCCAGGAACTGGCGCTCGCGGCCGGTCAGCAGCATCTCGGGGATGCCGGGTGCGGCGAGAACCCCGATGTACCAGACGCCGCCGTGGGTGATGTCGGCCAGCGCCTCCATTCCGAATCCGGGTAGCCCTGTCTCGATCGCCGTGAGGCTCAGCAGGTCGCGCGGATAGGTGGTCGCGAGGCGGAACACGCTCGCCCCGCTGATGTCCTGCCCGGTGACATGGACGGGGCCCACGCCGAGCTGCTCAATCAGTTGGTGCAGGTCCTCGGCCGCCGTCGCGCTGTCGTACGGGCCTGCACCGTTGCCGGAATCCCCGAAGCCGCGGAGGTCGACGGCGAACACTCGGTGGTGAGCGGCGAGCAGCGGGATGAGCTTGTGGAAGGACCACCAGGTCTCGGGAAACCCGTGGACCAGCAGTATCGGGGTTCCGCCGGTTCCCGCCGCCACGTAGTGCAGCGTGGTTCCGTTCACCTCGACGCGGTGGTGGGTGATCCCCGGAATCGTTGCACCGGCCGGTGTCACGGTCATCGTGTCTCCTCAATTAGACAACCTGGTTGCCTAGATGTTAGCCAACCTGGTTGTCTAATTGCAAGTCCCGTACCCTGCTGCCATGTCCCGTTCCGGTGCGGATCTCGCGCTGCTCCTGCTCGGAGGCTTCCGTTCGCTGGTGGACGACGCGACCGACGAGCTTGCTCAGCGCGGCTACCAGGACGTACGCCCCGTTCACGACTTCGCCATCCGGGCCATCGCCGCGGGCGCCGATGACGCCACGCGGCTCGGTCGCCGCTTGTCGGTCTCCAAGCAGGCGGCCGCGAAGACGATCGCGGTCCTGCTGGAACGCGGATACGTGACCCGCGACACCGATCCGCTCGACGGCCGCCGCAAGCGTCTCCAGGTCACGGCCCTCGGCTTCGAGGTGCTGCGCCAAGGCGAGGAGATCTTCGACGAGCTGCGCGATCGCTGGGAACGACGGATCGGCCCGGCCGAACTCGAGCGCCTTGAAAAGCACCTGGCGATCCTGGTCGGTGCTTCCCCTGTCCGCTTCGACGCGCCCGGCTGGATGACGCGCGACCTCGGTGAGCCGTCCTAACGCAGCTCCGGGTCCTCTCCAGTCACAGCGCCGGGGATGTCCGATCAGTACGCCGACTGCGAGCGGTGGCGCTCTTCCGGTGACGCGAGGCCGCCGTGTCTGCGGTCAGGGTGCGTAGCTCGTGGAGAATGTCCGCTGTGATGTCGGCGAGCGATCGCTGCTCGCCGTCGCGAATCCATTGGGTGAACGCGATGCCGAAGACGGTGGCGCCGGACTCCGCTGCCAGGGTGGCCGCGAGCTGGTCGACGCCTCGGGCGCCCAGGGCGTCGGCGACCGTCGTGGCAAGGCCGGCGAGCTTGTGCGACTCGCGTTCGCGCAGTGCGGGGTTCTGCTCGATCACCGATTGCCGGGTGCGGGAGTGCGGCCGCCGCTCGTCCGGGAAGAGGGGCCGCCGCGGACTGCAGGGCGCAGGCGACGATGTCGATCGGCGATGCGTCTGATGGCGCGGCGTCGACGCCGTCGAGGAACGCGCGGACGAACACGTCCTGCCCGTGGAACAGGACCTCGCGCTTGTCGCTGAAGTGGCGGAAGAAGGTGCGTTCGGTCAGGCCGACGGACTGGGCGATCTCGGTCGCTGTCGTCTGCTCGTAGCCGCGGGTCGCGAACAGTTCGAGCGCCGCCTGTTGCAGCCGCTCCGGCGTACCCGGTTCCCAACGCGCCATGGGACGCAGTGTAGCCATGGCAGTGACTGACATCATAGGTGTTAGGCTATGTCTGTGACTGACATCAGACACCTGTCCACTGCCGGCAATCGCCCCGCGAGGGGCGTCGAGGGAGATCACGTCATGCACGTTTTCGTCACCGGAGCGTCCGGTTGGATCGGCTCCGCCGTCGTCGACGAACTGCTCGCCGCGGGCCACAAGGTCACCGGCCTGGCGCGCTCGGACAGGGCCGCCGAGGCGCTGCAGGCGAAGGGTGCCCAGATCCGTCGAGGGGACCTGGACGATCTCGGCAGCATCCGCGCCGGCGTCGAGGACGCCGAGGCCGTCATCCATCTCGCGAACAAGCACGATTTCTCCAACCCGGCCGCCTCGAGCGCGGCTGAGCGGGCCGCCGTCCAGACGATCGGCGACGCGCTAGTGGGTACCGGTCGCCGGTTCCTGTTCGCATCGGGCGTCGCCGGCCTCGCCCAGGGCAGGCCGGCCACCGAGGACGACGCGTCCGCGGCCCACGGTCCGGACTCGCCGCGTGGCGGGAGCGAGAACCTAGCGTTCGAGTTCGTCGATCGCGGTGTGCACAGCGTGAGCCTGCGTTTCGCGCCGACTGTGCACGGCGTCCGCGACCACGGGTTCATCGCGGCGATCGCCGGCGTCGCCCGTGAGAAGGGCGTGTCCGGCTACTCCGGTGACGGGACCAACCAGTGGGCCGCCGTACACCGAGCCGACGCCGCGCGACTGGTCGCTCTCGGCCTCGAGAAGGCACCTGCGGGCGCGCGCCTGCACGCCGCCGCCGAAGAGGGCGTTTCCACTCGCGAGATCGCGGAGGCGATCGGCCGTGCGTTCGACCTGCCCGTCAGGTCGATCGACCCCGGCGACGCCCGGGACCACTTCGGGTGGATCGGCAACTTCTTCGCCATGGACCTCCCGGCGACCAGCACGGCCACGCGGGAGCTCCTCGGCTGGACACCCGTTGGTCCGACCCTCATTCACGACATCGACACCGGCGCCTACTCGGCACGCTGACGGCGGCCGATGCGTCCGCGTGCCGCACGATCTTGCGGGTCACCGGCTACAGCTCACTCGACTGCACTCGGATCGCGCGGCCCGGCTTGTACCGGCGCTTGATCGTCCGTCCGCTGCCGGTGAGGGTGACCGTGTCGCGCGTCACCAGGACGTCGAGCTGCTGTCCGCGCCAGTGGAGGTGACGTACGCCGGCGTTGGCCAGGCTCGACGGCAGGTTCGGGGTGATGACCAGCGCATCCGGCTCGGCTTCGACCCCGATGAAGGCATAGAGGAAGCTGGCCGGCGCCAGTCCGCTCTCCGGAAACGGGACATCGGTTCCGACCGAGCTCCCGTCCGGACCCCCGACCGGGTTCTCGCCGCGGAACAGGGGAGCACCGCCACAGATGTGGTCGGGTTCGCTCCACCGATCGAGGATCGTTGTCATCCGCGCCCAGGCATCATCGGCGGACAAGTAGCGGGCGCGCGCCAGCACGTCGAATCCTGAGGTGTAGAGGATGGCTCCGCCGTCTTGCACCTCGTCTCCCCATGGGTTCGTGAGGTGGCTCAGGAAGAACCAGTAGCTGTTGCGACGCGTCGTGGACCTCGGGGCGAAGACCCACTTCGAGTAGATGTCGGCCGGTCCCTCGAAGTGGTCCCCGAGCGCCGCGACGAACCTGGTCGAGGCATCCGGCGCGCGAACCCCGTCGGTGTACGCCGCCGCGCCGGCTACAGGCGTAGCCGACGACCACCACGCGAGCGTGCCGGTGACCTGTGAGACCTCCAGGTAGTAGACGCCAGGCGGCTGCTTGGGCAGATCGACGTGCGCCACCTGGCCGTCGATCCAGTCGCTGAACCGCTGCTCGGCGATCTTGACAGCCCCTGCTCCCGGCAGGCCCCGGTAGAACGCCATCGTGAACGCTGCACCGCGCTCGCCGTACGTGGGGAATCGCGCGGCAACGCTGGTGAACTCGGCGCCCGCGGTGAAGCTCTGCCCCAGTGAGTGGCCCGCTGCGATCTTCGGCGCCAGGCCGCCACTCTCGATCATCACGACGGCTTCCTGAAGCTCGGTGTGCCCGTTGTCCAGCCAGTCGAAGATCCGCGCGGCCCGCTCCTGGCTGGGTAGGCCGAACGACGCCGCCTCGAGATTCACGTACGTCGAACCGAAGTCGTGTGCGACACCGTCGGCGTCGATGGCCTGGACGTACCGGCCCGCCGCATCGTTCCAGAACAGCTGGTTGTAGCGGGTCCGGGTCCGCTCGCGCAGCGACCTCAGCTCTCTCGCCCTCGCCTTCTTTCCGACGTGATCCTCGAGCTGGGCCATCGCCTCGAGAGCCCCGTAGAAATAGGCGTTGAGGTAGGCGTCCTGATGGCCGAACGACGTGACGTCCCAGTAGTTGGACGCCAGCGATCCGTCCCGTCCGCTGTGGTCGGGCGACGTGATCGTGACGATCCCACTCGCGCCGCCGAGTGAGTTGAGATAGAAGTTCATCGCCTGCCGCACTCGCGGCAACATGGTGGCCAGGAAGCCGGAGTCGCCCGTCCAGGAGTAGTAGCGCCAAGTGCCGAGGACGTACATCGCATTGGACGTGAAGTGTCTGGCGTCGAACAGTTTCGGGTCGGGGAAGGGCCAGGCCGGCGAATCCGTCCACGACCAGACGTACCCGTCGCTGTTCAGTCTTGTATTCAAGAGGGAATCGGCCTGTGCCTTGGAACCGGCCGTGCCGGTCCAGTCCAGGATGCGTCCGTTCCAGTCGGCCCAGTCCATCGCGTGCCCAGTGAAGCGGAAGCTGAGGGCCCGCTCCCAGTAGAAGGTGGACAACTGCGCCGCCCTCCGCTGGTCGGAGGCCACGAAGACCGGGAAGACGTCCGGCAGTACGTCGGAATGCGGCTGGACCTGCACCGCGAGCGTGCGGGAGATGGCTTGCTGTGCGTCCGCGCTACCGGAGTTCAGCGTCATCGCCATCGACTGGGCGGTCATCGTGCCGTCGAGGACCGGCTCGGTTCCGGTGATCCGGAGATCGTACGGGCCGCTGCCGCCTGCCGTGACCGCAGTCGATCCCGATACCGGGGTCGTCCACGCGTTCCGGCGCTTGTGTTGCTCGGCGGGCATGTAGTCGCCGGCGTCTCCGTAGAAGCGGTCGAACAGGACGCCGTCGGCCGCGGCGACGGAGTACCCGTCACGCAGCCACGACGTGTTGAGCGTCAGGCCGGGGTCGGACCGTGGATCCTTGTTCCACCGAATGTCGTACGTCATCGCGACGTTCGGGCCGGAGAGCTTCAGGTCCCACGACGCGACGCCGTCGACGTTGAACCCCGTGACCTCGATCGTCATGGTGCGACCCGCCTGCACCTGACGATCGATGTACGCCGACCCGCCGACGTCGACGGTGGTAGTGCCGAGACGACTCCACCAGCCAGGGGTCCCCGCACGGTACGACAGCTCCAGGTAATAGGCACCGGCCGGCTGATCCGGTACGTCGAGGTAGGCCCATCCGTTGTCCTGCACCGGGTTCACCTCGCGACTGGCGATCTCGGTGAGACCGCCGGCGGGCGTCCCGGCGTACAGGGTGATCGTCACCGCCGAGTTCTGGCTGTTCCAGCTGGGGAACTGACCACCGACCCGGGAGAAGCGATACATCGTCGCGGTGAACGACTGGCCGAGCGTGTGTCCCGCGGTCAGCGGGACGGGCGAGTTGAGCTCCCGCTGCTCGAGGTTCAATGCCGACGGCAACTGAATGCCCGCCAAGCTCAGCGCCGTGCTGCTCGCCGTCCAGCTGACGCCGCCGTTGAACCCCGCGTCGAAGAAGTCCGTCGCGCCGAGAAACACCGAGCCGAACGCGGTGGGCTCGTAGCTGCCGGAGCCAGCCGGATCGCACGCGAACCGGGTGAGCTTCCCGTAGGCCCCGGACAGACTGACGAACCCGTTCTCCAGTCGGTACGTCGCCCCCTCTGTCGCAGACGCCTGGAGTGGGCGCCCGAGGCCGCTCCCGGCGAGGACCAGGCTGCTGCCCGCCCCCTGGAGGAACCTGCGCCGGCTGATCCGGAAGCGCGTGCTGCCTGTGGCCATGGAGATCTCCAATCGCTCGATCGAGGGGTGACGTTCGCAGCTCGAAGCACGCCAATATTGCCGTCGGAGCGAGCACCGGAACGGCAGAACCAGGGGACTTGAAAGCTTTCAGGTAGCGTCACAGACCAAATCGAGAACTGTCAACCATCTGCCGGTTGTGGCCACGTGGTCGCCGGCCGGCGGCGCCGCGGATCGCCGGCCCGACGCCGCTGCTTCTGTTGCCCTAAGCAACTAGTGTCGGGCGATGTTGTCCAGATTGAACTCAGAGGGCCGGACTCAGCCCCTCGAAACGCACCACCCAGCGCTGATCTGCGGGGAAGCCTGGCGCATGCCGATCGGTTGCGCCGTCCCAGCCCGCTGCCATGAACGCGACGGCGTACAGCAGCCCGCCATTGCTCGGGAAGTACGGGAACGGCCCGCCGGTCGCCAGCCCCGCGTCGTCGAACTGGAAGCGGTCCGCCGGCCGGAGGAGGAAGTCCACCGCGTCGTCAGGTCGCCCGAGCCGCGCGGCGCACATCGCCAGCATCGGGAAGTCCCACCCCCAGATGCGGTCGAACTGCCAGCCGGTGAAGACCCGGTCGGCAGTCCGGGCCATCGTGGGAACATCGACGCCGTCTCCCGGCAGCCAGCCGAACGGGCCGATCAAGGCGGGGTGCTCGTAGTTCTTCTGCGTCCACATGTTCTCGACGCCCTCGTGCAGCACGTATGCCTCGTCCTGTACCGGCAGTGGCGCGAGCTTGTCGTGGACCTGCTGCCAGTCCGGATCGGGGTGCAGTCCGAGACGTTCGCGCCACTGCTGTGCGACGCGCAGGCCGAAACGCCAGTAGGCAAGCTCGAACGTCGGGTTCTGCGTGCTTCCGGGATCGGTGTTCTCCGAAACGAGGTGCACCGGCGGGCCGAGGACGTAGCGGCTCGTGCCTTCGTCCCAGAAGGCCGAGGAGGCGAGAAAGTCCGCAGTGTCGAACACGATGTCGCGCCACTTCCGCAACGTGCCCTCATCGGGGTGTGCCTGGTAGTCCAGCTCAGCCAGGAAGATCGCGTGCGGCTGCTGCCACATCAGCAGGGCATTGATGACGTGCGGTGACTCGAGCCCGCCGGCCGTTGTGCACTTCGGCCAGCGCGCTCCGCGGAAGCCCTGTTCCTTCGCCCGTTGCCGCGACGACCGGTGGAGGCGTTCGTAGATGCTCAGACTGCGATCGAGGATCGGCCAGTGATTCCACAGCGCCCAGTGCGCGGCGTGCCACCAGTACATCTCCATGTGGAACTTGCCGTGCCAGCCGTTGTTGACGAGCCCGGCCTCCTGCGGCGGCAGCGAGCCCGCCTCGTTGGCGCGCATCAGGTACCGCGACAGTATGATCCGCCGCTCGAGCTCCCGCCAGCGCGGGTCCGTGCTCTCGGACAGGTCGATCGCACCACCGGAGAGCCAGTACTGCCGCCAGCCCCGAATGCTCGCGGCAAAGGTTGCGCCCGGTGTCGGTACCGAATCTGACGGCGCCTGCGCGAATGCGCAGACGAAACTCACCTGATCGGAAGGCCCCTGGGCAGCGAGCCGGTAGCGATGCCGATCGGCCGCTGCTCCGATTGGCGGGTGGTTGCCGGGCACGGCCGAGTCCGGGCCGGCGAAGACGCCGTGCCCCTCCCAGGCGATGTCGACGTGGTACTCGGTGGAATCCATCCGGTGCGTGATGCCGGCGTGCTGCCCGTACGTCGTCACCGTGCTCACGTGGGCGTCCGGGCGGCCGTAGTCTCCTACGTACTCGGCGAACTCCTGCCCGTCGGCGTACGGGAGGTCGACGACGATTGCCAACTGGCCGGCTGCGATCAGCGGCGAGTCGATCTCCACGGCCATGGCGTCATGGTCGGGGTGGCAGCACGTTCGGACGTGCACTGGTTCGCTGGCGAGTTCGAACCTGCTGTCGATGATGCCGGTCCACAGGTCGAGTTCCTGCCGGATGTTCTTGAGGTCGTCGGCGACGGCGGCGCGACCGTCGGGCAGGGTGAGTTCCAGGCCGATCCGCCCGAGGTTGATGCGTGCCGGGTTGGCGTAGAGCCACGACGACAGTTCGGGCTGGTCCGGATTCGGGATGGGGAACCCGACAGGGCCGCCGGGTGTGTCCCAGACCTCGCCGCGGAAGTCCGAGGCATGCTGCCCGGACGGCAGTGGGAAGCTGTGCCATCCCCAGTCCGACATGGTGTTGAAGGGTACGAACGTCTGCAGCCCCGTGACGTCGACGCCGAACGCGAATCCTCCGTTCCCGACCTGCAGGGGACTGTGCGGGTTGAGAGCATCGCGCACCACTCGGTGGCGGGCTACGAGCGCGTGCCGATCGATCATGGTGACTTCCTACCAGCGTGGCACATCGGCAGCCACGGATCCACAGGGACGTGACCGCATCCGGCCAGCGCTCAGCCGGGCCGCCACCGCTGTCGACGACCACCCGATGGTGTCTCACGGGCTCGACCTTGGACCCGAGTTGAGCTGACAGCGAAGCATCGCGGGACCGCAGATCGATCCATAGCGGCGAGCATGACGACCGGGGTGCTGACCACTGTGGTCGTCAGCGTGGCAGCGTCGGCAGGTTCATCAGCTCGTGGTGGGCAAGGGCTCGTCGAAGCACTCGCTGGACACGGTCATCGCGCGCTCACGACGGAGGCTGTGCCGACCGTGATCGCGCCCGCGGCACCGAAGTGCAGACGGCGGAGAAGGATCTCGCCGGCCGCTGCGCGCTCCCGGTCGTAGACGACGGCGAGCTCACCGCTGGAGAGCTGCGTCGCATCGGGATACGTGACGACTTCTCGATCGTCGAGGAGCGTCCGTTCGCTCCAGGTCAACCCGTCATCGGAGGAGGTGAGCGCGCAGAGACCGGTGCGCTCGCTGTCGTGGGCGTTGCGCACGAGCATCAGCCGGCCGTCCTGCAGCCGGCGAAAGAACACGCGACTGGAGGTGTGCGGGTTGAATCCGCTGGGCCGCGCGATGGTCCAGTGCGCGCCGCCGTCCGGTGAGAACGACTCCGCGAGCCCGTCGAGGGTACGGATGAGCATCCAGAGGTCGCCCGAGCGCAATTCGACAATCATGTGCTCGTCGAAAGTGCGAATGGCCGACGGCACCTGGGCGCTCCCACGAAGCGCCCAGGTTTCGCCCTCGTCGGTCGATGCGTAGACGTTCGGGTCGCGGGGTTCGCCCAGTTCGCGGAGCGGTCCCTGCCCCCAGACAGACGCCGGAAGCAGCCAGGCGCCCGATGACAGCACGATGGGTTTGTTCATCGAGACGCCGTTCGTCAGTCGTCGTGGCTCCGACCAGGAGAGGTCGGCATCGGTGCCGGCGACCTGGCCGGCGGACGCATGCCTCGCCCAGACGCCGCCGGCTCCGTCGAACAGTTCCGCGATCGACTCGTCGGTCTGGTTCCAGAAGTGCCAGAGCCGTCCGCTCGGGTCCACCCAGAGTGTGGGATCGAAGACCCGCACTCCGCCCGGTCCCTCGATCTTCGCGATCCTGGTCCATGATGCGCCGTCGTCGGTACTGCGTTCCAGCACGGCGAAGTTGTCGGCGGACGGCTCCTTCGGGCCACCGGTGTACCACGTGACCCAGAGGGCTCCGTCGCCGGTCTGCGCCACCCCGGGGATGCCCTGCCACAGCACTGTCTCGCGGTCGGGACGGTCGGTGACGATCGGTGCGGGGAAGGTGATGATGTCGGTCATCGTTCTGGTCTCTCCCGGGTGCGGACGGTCAGGGTGGCAGAGCGGGTCCGCCGATCGAGGATCGACCATCGACCGGCGGACGCGGGTTCAGGAACGCCCGTCAGCCCTTGGCCCAGCTGTCGGTCCACGCGCCGTCGGCGGCGAGTTCCTTGGCTGTGTCGACCCACTGCTTGTGCATGTCGGCCAGTTGCTGGTCGAGGGACTTCGTTCCGGTGAGGTAACCGGTGTAGATGCCCTGGCCCGAGAGCGCCTTCGGAACGAACTGGGGATCGGGCACGGTCGGGCTGAGCGCCCACTCGCCCGCGGTGAGTCCTTCGAGCCCGGGCGCCGGGGCGGCCTTCGTCAGTGACGGGATGCCGCCGGTCTTGTTCAGCCACGGTTGTGCGCCTTCAGGACTGCTGACGTACTGCAGGAACTTGATGGTTGCGTCGAGCTTGGCGCCCCTGATGTACGAGGGGATCATGTAGCTCGTTCCACCGACAGTCGCGCCGAGGCGAGCCTTCTCGCCGGTCGAGAGCGGGCTGTCCTCCTTGGTGATGGTTGGGAACGGCATCGTGGCCCATTTCCACTGCGTGTCCGCGAGGTTGTTGGCGGAGAAGTTGGCGCCGAACGACATGGCCGCCTTGCCGGAGAGAAACTCCTGCCCTCCGGTGAACGCTGCGCCTGTGGAGGAGACGCCTGACCAGTTCTTGGTCGCGCATTCGTCGACGACCTTCTTGGCCAATTCGAGGCCGGCCCCGATCTCCGGCGCCTTCTCCGGAGTGAACTCGCCGGTCAGGATGGCCTTCGCGAAATCCTTCTTGGAGATCTGCGTGGACGAACCCGGGGTTCCGTCGGCGGCGAACTGGTTCAGCTGCTCGAAGTGCTTGGTGAGCAGCATCGACATGATCGGCTTGACCGTGCTGTTCTGCGCGATCCAACTGTTGTCGTACGCCAGGGGGGTGTATCCGGCCTGCTTCAGCTTGCCGCAGGCAGCGATGAGTTCTCCGTAGGTCGTGGGGGCCGCATCCACCCCGGCCTTCGCGAAGGCGTCCTTGTTGTAGTAGAGACCGAAGATGTAGAGATTGAACGGGATGAACTCGTAGTTGTTCGCCGCGTTCCGCGCTGCCGTTGCGTGCGGCCCGAAATAGTCCTGGGTGAAACCGTCGAGCCACCGCTTGCTTCCTGCGACGTAGGGATTCGGCTTGTCCAGGTACTTGTCGAGCGCAACGATCTGGTCGGGCTTGTGGGAGGTCTGCGAGAAGATCAGCTCCGGCGCAGTGCCGGCGGCGAGTTGCGTCGCGAGCGTCTGCTTGAACTCGGCGAGCGGCAGCACCGTCGTCTTGACCGTGATGGACGGTTCGCGCTTTTCGAAGCGCTTCACGAGATCTTCCCAGGCCGGTCCGAACGAGGCCGGATCACTGTTCCACTGGTTAGGGCCGGCGAGGGTGATCGTGATCTTTCCTGAGCTGTCGGTCGAGGGCTGTGAACAGGCGGCTGTCGACAGGAGGAGCGCCCCGGTCAACGCGGATGCGAGGCTCACTCTGAGGAAACGACCGTGATTCATGCCGTGCCTTTCTGGCGGTGTCGTTGTGGGGTGTGCTGCCGAACGGAGGCTTGGGTCGTGCCGGAGCGCAGGTCGTTCGGGGAAGGGCAGTATCAGTGGGAGCCCGGGAGTCCGCCCTGGACGCCGGCGAGGAAGTACTTGGACAGGAAGGTGAACAGCAGCAGGAGCGGCAGGCTCGCCAGCAGATAGCCTGCGAACATCGGGCCGTAGTCGGTGCCGGCTTGCCCCTGGAAGAAGATCAGGCCGACGCTCACCGTTTTGAGCTCGTTCTGGGTGATCGTGAGCAAGGGCCAGAAGAAGTCGTTCCACACCCCGATGACGGTGATCAGCGAGACGGTGCCGATGACCGGCAGGGAGAGCGGCATCATGATCGACCGGAACAGCCTCGCGGTGCCGGCGCCGTCGATCCGCGCAGCGTCGAAGATCTCTTGCGGGATGCCTTCGATGAACGTCTTCATGAGGATCGTTCCGAGCACGGAGCCGGCGGCGATGTGCGGGATGATCAGCACCCAGATCGTGTTCAGCATCCCGAGGTCGCGCATCATCACGAAGAGCGGGATGAGGCTGGCGATTCCGGGCACCATCATCAGGGCGATCACCAGAGTGAAGAAGAACGTTCTGCCGGGGAACTCGAACCGGGCCAGGACGAATCCGGCGAGCAGGCTGAGCGCGACGATGCCGACGATGGACGCTGCCGCCACGACGAGCGAGGTGATCATGTAGGGCTGGATCTGTCCCCACGCTGTCCCGTAGTTCTCGAGGTGCAGCGGCCAGGAGGGCAGCCAATAGTCTTTGGCGAACTGCTCGTTGGACTTCAGCGAGGTGCCGAAGACGAACAGGTAAGGCAGCAACCCGATCGTCGCCAGCACGGTGAGCGCGATGTAGATGCCGGTCTGGCGCGAGCGTCGCCGTTTCGGGGCCGGCGGCAGCGCCGCGGTGGTCGCGGTCGATGACGTGGCGTCGAGTGTGATCGAAGTCATCCTTGCTCACAGCCCCTTGACGTTCGTGGTGGAGTCTTTGCGGCGGAAGACCGCGACGATGGCGCTCAGGAGAACGGTGAGCGCGAACAACGTCGTCGAGAGCGTGGCGGCATATCCCCAGGCCTGACCGTCGTACGCCTGGCTGAGCATGTACAGCACCGGCACCATGGTGGCGTTGTCCGGGCCCCCGTGGGTCAAGACGTAGGCGACGAATCCGTATTGGAGCGTCTGGATGATGACGAGAATGACGAGTAGCTGCACCTGGCGGGCCATGAGAGGGATGTCGATGGCCCACAAGCGGCGGACGCGGCCGACGCCGTCGATCGCGCAGGCCTCGAAGATCTCTTTGGGAACGTTCTGCAGCGTCGAGTAGAAGATGAGGAACGGGAGCCCGGCCACGAAGGGGAACCCGATGAAGAGCAGGGCAAGCAGGGCGAGGCGCGAATCGCCGAGCCAGTTCTGGGCCAGATCGCCGAGCGCGAACCCGCGCAGGATCTCGTTGAGGACACCGGAGTTCGGCTGGTACAGGAACGACCAAACCAGTGCCGTCACGATCCCGGGAAACGCCATCGGAACGATGAGCAGGGTGCGGAAGACGAACTGTGCGCGCTGGCTTCGGAGTGAGACGAGCAGTTCGGCCGCGAGCAGCGGGAACACCCAGGTGACGATGCTGAAGGCGAAGATGATGCCGAGGTTGCCGAACGACTGCCACCAAACAGTGTCGCCGAACATCCGGATGTAGTTGTCGAAGCCGGTGAAGGTGGAGGTGAATCCCGGGTTCCAGTTCCAGAAGGAGTTCCAGATGCCGTTCAGCGCCGGATAGTACTGGAACACCAGCAGAGTGATCGCGAGCGGCGCCAGGGCACCATAGACGCCCCAGTGCGTCTTCTTGCGGCGGCTCTGCTTCTGTGGTCGTCCGCGTCGGATGGAGCTGGGTCCGTCCCGCGCGGAGAGGAGGTCCTCCTTCGACCGCAGATCTGCCATCAATCCTCCTTGTTCGAGTCAGCCAGCGCCGGGCCTCGACAGTGACCCTTGGCACTCGTCAACCTAGGTATTAGCATCTTAACTTGTCAACATGTCGGCGGCTGGCATCGGAGTAGAGACAATGACGTTCCTTCGCAAGATCCCCGAGCTTTCCTCCCTGCTGGCGATCGGGATGGCGACAGCCCTCGCCGCGGCGCCCCTCACGGCAGTGGCAGCAGCGCCGCCGCATCGAGCAGTTGCGGGCACCCGAAGCGGGCCGACAATCCCCACGCATCCGGGGCCGAAGAACGACGACTATTTCATCGGCGCGAACTACTTCGGCGGGTGGAAGAGCGGTCCCAACTTCCACTTCGACTACGCGAACGGCACGGATTGGCGACCCGACCATCCCGAGCTCGAACCGAAGTACGGGTGGTATGACGACAGTCAGCCAGTGATGGATCAGCAGATCAAAGACGCCAGCGCCAACGGCCTGGACTACTTCGTCTTCGACTGGTACCCGGAGCGGCCGACGATCAACGACGGCGGTGACCTCGGCGGGCTGCACACAGGGATGAACCTGTTCCGGACTTCGGCCGAGAAGAACCGGATGAAGTTCATGGTGAACTACATCGACGGCGGCCCGTTCAACATTGGCGCGCTGAGAACGCCGGGAATGACGCAGGCCCAGTACGAGGCGGTACGTGCGGCGGAATGGGACACCATCACTACCAAGTGGGTGCAGCTGTTCTCCGACCCTTCCTACGTCACCATCGACGGCAGTCCAGTCATCGAGATCTACGACGTGCAGCGGTTCACCACCGACTTCAGCACTGGAACGAGATCGGGACTCAGCCCGCACGAACTGGCGAAGATCCCGGAGGAGCGTGCGGTGATGCGGGCTGCGGTGGACGTGCTGAAGGCCAAGGCCGCGGCGGCGGGATTCCCGGACGTCATCATCGGTGGCGGTCTGCAGCAGCCGGGATGGTCGGGCGAGTACGTCAATGCGCACGACTACGACGGGCTCTACGACTTCTTCACCGCCTACGCCTGGCACGACATGAAACGGGTTCCGGCGGCGGACAACAGCTACTACAACCTGATCCGTGACAACCACGACTACGTGTGGAACTACTTCGCCAAGTACAAGAACCCGGCCGCCGACTACGTTCCGGTGATCACGCAGGGCTGGAACAACATCGTGCATCCGGACTATCCCAAGTGGTCGATCGACAAGACGCCCGAAGCGTTCGGCAACTCGTTGCGGGAGGCGAGGGCCTACCTCGACCAGCATCCGCAGACCAACCTCTCCACAGGCAGCTCCATCAAGATGGCAATCATCGGAAGCTGGAACGAGCTCTTCGAGGGGCACTACTTCATTCCGACGAAGGCCGACGGCGACGCGTATACGAGTCAGGTCGGCCGTGTCTTCGGGGCAACCGACACCGGCGCGGCGGCATCGGCTCGCGCCGCCAATCTGGTGGATGTGGTGACGGCGTATCTGAGCCGGCTCGACCGCAGGCTGGCCGACACCCCCGTCTCGTCGGACGAACACGCGACCCTCACCTCCGCCAAGGCTCCTGCTCAGCAGATCGTCGCCGCACTGGATGCGCCTGCGAGTCTGACGCAGGCGCTGACGAAAGTTGCGCCGCTGGTGAACGCACTGCCCGGCGCGCTGAGGGGTACTGCGCTGTCCAGCGGTGACCTCGGGCCCGTGCAGCGAGCCTGGTCCAGCCTTGTCGAGGCCGCTTTCGGGCTGACCGTCACCGCCTCTTCGTCCGACTACTCGGCGACCCATGGCGAGTCCGTCTCGCTTGGGGTCGACGTACAGGGGAGCGCCCCGGTGTCGAACCTCGCTTGGAAGGTGCGGTTCCCGTCCACGTGGCCGACCGCCGACATCCAGCTCGCCGGAAACCACCAGAACACGACCACGGTGGTGCCGCAGGCGGTGGGGGACGGCACGCTCTACAACGTGTCGGACATGTTCCCCGGCCCGAGCGACATGATCGGGAATCGGCAGGACCTCTCCGTTGACTACACCTTCACCGTGGGCGGTGTCGACGTGAGCGGATCGGTTCCGTTGCCGCTCACGGTGATCCGCGATCTGTCCTCCCGGATCATCAGGAACGGATTCGACGGCACCACCAACCGGCACTCGGTGTGGATCCATAACCAGACCGACCGGTCGATCTCGGGAACCCTCGCCCTTGCCTCCGTTCCTGGCGTCACGGCCACGGCCGACACCTCTGCGGTCACGCTCGCTCCGGATGAGCGGCGCGAGATCCCGGTCACCTTCGTGAACGAGACGGGAGCGGATGCCCAGATCGCCGCGACCTTCACTTGCGAAGGGAGGACGGTGTTGCTTGGAACCGCGGCGGTCAGCCCGAAAGAGATGTCGGTCACGACCGTGCCGACCCTCGACGGAACCGTGCGGTCCGACGGGATCGCGGAGGTGAACAACATCAAAGGCCGACTCCAGGTGGGCAACGCCGCGCGAGCCGACGGCACGAACACGGAGTACCGGCCGATCGTCTCGTTCGATCTGACGAGGTTGGCCGGCGGTGTGGTCACTCGTGTGATGCTCGACCTCACCGAATTCGAGTCCGGGAATCCGTCGGGAGTCGTGATCGAGCACCTCAATCCGCTGACCACCCTGAGTGCCGCGAACTTCTCAGCTGCGGCTCGGGCGACGGCACCCTTCCCCATCGAAGGCGCTCCCGCCGCGCCCGGAACGCACCGGCAGGTCGACGTCACGTCGTGGGTGCAGGCGGACCTCGCCGCGGGTCAGACGTTGAGCACGTTCCGCCTTCGGCTCGCTGTGGTCGCCCCGGCGACCACGTCGTACCGCGCGTTTCGTCCGACCGAGTACACCAGCGCCGACGACTCTGATGCGCCCCAGCTCAAGGTGGTCTTCGCGCCGTAGCAGAAGGCCGAGCTGGTGACCTCGCGTGCTCTCGACGGCAACGTCCGCTCTGCTGGGTCGCCGACCTGAACAACGCCAACGGCGGCCTGCAGGTGGGGAACGTCGCCCGCGCGGGCGACGGCGACACGGGCTCATCGCGGTGAACGCAATCGCCTATTGAGCTGGGTTCCTCGCCGGTCGCCGATGCGATCGGCGGGGAACAGCCGGGCCAGGATCCAGCACCCGACCGTGCAGATTGATCGTCACGGCGAGCACGACGCGTTCGGAGTTGTCCTCGTCGTGGCTGCCGATCCGCTTGTCGAGCAGGATCTCGGCCGCACGCTGTCCCATCTCGTACGACGGGACGGCGGCGGATGCGACGGTGAGCGGAAGGGCGTCGTACGGCCCCGCCTCGTCCATGCCGGCGAGTTCCATCTCCTCGGGGATGCGCACTCCAGAACGGTTCAGCTCGTTGGTCGCCGACGCCAGCACGAAGCCGTTGGCGCAGAGCAGCGCGGTCGGCTTGGCCTTCAGCATCTGCGCGAGCACGGACGATCCGGCGCGCGCGTTGAGGGGGACGTAGGAGCGGAGCGCCGTGAGCTCGCTGAGCACCGGTAGCCGGTGCTCCTGCAGCGCGCGCAGGTGGCCTGAGAGCCGGTCGCGCACCGAGGTGGCGGCGATTTCGCCCCACAGGGTGCCGATGCGGGTGTGACCGCGGCGGATGAGGGCCTGGGTGAGCTCGTAGCCGATGGCGAAGTCGTCGAGGAGCACCGCATCCATGGAGATCTCTGGCCAGTACCGATCAGCGAAGACAATCGGAACGTCGGCCCGGCGCAACCGGGAGACCGCCTCGTGGTCGGCCGCGCCTTCGACGGGGTAGATGATCACCCCATCGACGCCGCCCGCGCTCGCGCGTTGGAGCGCCTGGGATTGACGGTCTTCGCGACCGTGGGAGTCCGCGAGCAGGAGATGGAAGCCGCGCTCGGTGCAGACCGACTCGACGCCGCGCACGAAGTTGGAGACGTGTCCGCTCGTTAGGCTCGGTACGACGCAGAGGATGTTGTTCGCGGTGCCGTCGTTCTCGCGAGGTACAGTCGTCGTCTCAGCGACGAACGTGCCCTTACCGCGTCGCCGGGTTACGAGCCCCTCGACCTCGAGTTCGTTGAGCGCCCGTGCAGCGGTGAGCATGCTCACGTCGTAGATGTCGCAGATCTGCTGCTGTGTGACGAACGACTGGCCAGGGGTGTAGTCGCCCCCGATGATCTGAAGGCGCAGATCATCCTTGATCTGCTCGTACTTCGGCCTCGAACTGGACGACATCGGGCTCCCTCGACTACTGACAGGTCGGTCGGCTAATTAACATCATAAAGAACTGTGTCGATGACTTCCCGGACCGAGGACGGGGCCGCGGCCTGCCCGGTCGCGCATGGACCGGATCAGGCGTCCCTCGACTTCCGAGCCGTCGTCATGTACCGACCTATTCCCTGCCTTCTTGGAACGTTCGATGTCCATCGCACATGTCATGTTAACTATACAAGATGTCCAGCCTGTTTGATTGTTCAGCGGCCAGGTCAACGCTGCCCGGGTCGTAGCGCCGCCGGTGGCGGCCGTGGTCTCGGCGAACTCGGTGAAGCGTTCCTTCGCGACGGCTTCGGGTGGGCGCGGTGCAGCCGAGATCGAGGGCCTTGGCGACGCCCCATCGAGCCGCCGGTTCTGGCGCTCGACGGTCCCCTCGACCACCTCACCGGGTGGTCAGGCCCTCGCTGACAACGAGATACCGTCTCGTCCGCACCCGATGGGCACTTCTGCCGAATCGCCACGATCCGCGGCTCGAAATTGCCTTGCCGGTCCCACGGCACGTCGATGGTGCCCCTTGCCGACATCGGTCAGCAACAACCCACCCTCACAGGAGAGCCTTGTCGAGGGCAGGCTCGTCAATGCACACCATTTCCCTAGATCCACGCACGGGAGAACAGGACGTCGTACGGCCCGGCCGGCCGTACGTTCGGGTGGGCTGATTCGGCCTGTGTGAAGGTTTTGCGGATCGCCTCGAGGTACGCGAAGCCGTACAGGGGGCTGGGCGCGATGCTGTGGCCTTCACCGTATTCGGCGAAGTTGTCGACCAGGAGCATGCGTTCGGTGATCGAGCCGGTCTTGTTTCCTGCCACCCCGCCGAGGTAGGTGTCTCTGGCCCATTTGAGCACTTCTTCGAACTGCGGCGGCGTGTGTACGTAGAGAAACTTGCCAGGGGTGGCGGCGGGGTACCAGGAACGACTGTCCCAGCTGACCGACGGGCATGCGATCGCCTCGACGCCGTTGGCGGTCGCGAGATTCATGAAGCTTTGCAGGGCCGCGACGCCCTTGCCGATCCTGCTGTAGGCGGTCACGTAGTCCACGCCGGCTGCCGCCGACGGGGTCATGCTGGACGGCTCCGGGCCGCCGTTCAGGCCAACGATGAGCGGTGTGCCGACCCCGCGAGCGGCGACAGCGGTGCGGATATCAGCGAACAGCTGGTTGACCGCGGCGACCGACCCGAGAGGCGCGACGGCTGTCTGCCAGTTGAAGAAGAACAGCACCGGCTGACCGTTGACCCGCAGCGACGTCGGGTGCCTGAGGAAGGTCTCGACCCAATACGGAACCAGAGTGTTGACGATGTAGTCGTGAGGCTGGGCGCCGCACTGCGTGATCTCGAACGACACGTCCCAGATCAGCGCCTGCTTCACCTGTCCGGACGTTCCGCTGTGCATGAGGTAGTTGATGAGCCAACTGTTGGCGACGTACGGTGCCCCGGGAGCCTTGGCCCCGTAGGTGAAGTGAGTGATGAAGTCGATGCCGCTTTCGGCCATCCACTTCACCTGCCAGTCGACTACTTCTGGCTGCATGAGGTCGAAGTAGTAGCCGAGGTACGGGGTCTTGTCCGACGTCGAAAACTTGGTCCAGAGCCGTTGATTGCAGTTGTCGCCGATCGACCCGGCCCAGCTTTGAACGCCGATGAGGCCTGTCGACGTCGAGACCTTGTCGATCGTCGGCACCGTGCTGGGGAAGTAGGGCGCGACCCGCAGCAACCGTGTCTCGAGCCGCTCACCGGCCTCGCTCACGTGGAGCCGGAGCGAGTTGATCACGCTCGTCGAAGCCTGGATCGGCACGTCGGTGTTGGCCGCCTGTGCCACGCCGTTGACGTACGCCGTCATTGTGTGGTTCAGGAGGTCGATCCTGAACATGACGACATAGGGGATACCGGAGGCGAAACCCGACCAGGCCACCTCGTTGTGGGCGCCCACGCTGAACCGGATGTCGCCCGAGGAGACGGTCAGCGACGCCGCGAAGCCTTGATCGCCCAGCGCCGTGAACTGGGCGCCTCCCGACGTCTGGCCGAAGATGAGATGTGCCTCGATCTCGACGATGCCTTCCGCCTGATCGAACGGCCGCTCAACGTCGACGAGTCCGGTTGCCTGGGTTCCGCGGCTGAGAGTCAGTCCGTTGCGTCCTTCGACGGTCGCCGTCCCGTTCGTCTGCTGGGCCGTGTACTCGGCCGGAAGCTGACCAAGAGGCACGGTCATGAAGTCGTCGAAGAACGGCGCGATCTTGTAGATCCGGTTGCCTCCGAACAGCGTCAGCGCCTGGTTTCCTGTGACCTCGACGCTTGTCCCTGTCAAGCGCAGCGGATAGCTTCCTGGGATCTCGACATCCGTCGCGACCACGACGTTGTCGATCCACACGGTGAATTTGCGGGTCACCAGGTTGAGTTTCACGCGGACACCCCACCAGGTGGTGGCCGCGACAGGGATGAGCTGAAGCACCTGTCCACCTGGGGTCTGTGGATCCAGGTCGAGGACGAAGAAGCCCGCCTGGATGCCGAAGGCGATGGCGTCGCCGGCATCCGTCGACAGCCGCCATCGGGCACCGTCTGCCTGGGTATTCGTGACCGCGGCGAAGAACTCCCACTGCACGAGGCCGCTGTTGTCGATGGCAAGCGATCGCTCGACAGCGGTGCGACCGCCTAGTCCCTGGTGGACCAGTCCGAAGCCGCCCGCATAGATCTTGTACGGCGGAAGCGCTGCCGGTCGCTGGACGTAGACCCAGGTGAGACCGTCGTCCCGAACCTGCCCTTGAACGGTCCCGCCGCTCTCGTCGAACAGCCATCCGTTTGCCCAGCTCCCCATGGTGGAGTCGTGATAGCCCTCGAGCAGGTCACGGTTCTGCCCGCTCGTGTCGCCATCACTGCCGATGATCAGGCTCTGGACGTCAACGGCTCCAGAAGTGGACTGCTCTGCCGGGGCCAGCGCGACCTGGGTGATCGTCCCCGACCAGTACTGGTTTTGGCTGAGATCGACGCTGTACTCGCGAGATCCATCTCGCGGGTGGATGAGGAAGGCCTGGCTCTTCTTTTGGTCGAATGTCGGGTCAGCTGCTGTTTGCCAGTAGATCCGAGCCGACGTGGTGGGGGTGTCGTTGGCGAGCGTGACGACGGCGTACCGCGCAGTGGATGCGGCGAGCGAGAGCAGCGGTGAGGTCAATCGCGCGCCCTTCGCGTGCAGCTCGAGCCGAAAACTCCTGCTTGGACGGGCCTTCCGCATTCCCTTGCCGACTCTCCAGCCGGGGCTTCCGGTGCTGAAATTGGCCGCCCACGCGGTGGGCTGGGCGGAAGAGAACGAGATCGAGTCGAAGAGCTGCTGCCCTGAACTCGCACCGAGGGCCGGCTGGATCCTGACCTGGTCGATGTGGTTGGACGCAGACCATGAGGAAATCGCAGCGACGTTGATGGAGTACTCGCGGAACCGGCTGTCGTTGGCGACGATGTCGATGGTTGCCGAGCGGCCCGTACTGAATCCAGCGTCGTTCACGCCGCGCCACAGGAGGCGGAGCTGCGTCGCTGTAGTCTCGTTTCGCATTCGGACACGGATGCTCTGGACGACCGAGGTATCGAGCGCCAGACCCCGGCGGGAGTCCAGCGAAGCGTTGGTCGCGCTGAGGTCGAGACGAAGGGCTCCCCTCAGCGCGGTGACGGCGCAGCCGACCGGGTTGCTCCATCCCTCGGTTCCATACGCGAACTCGTACGTCCGCGTGCCGGGGGCGGGGTCGAAGGCGTGGAACGCGACGAGAACGACGCCGACGTTTCCGCTCGACGCCTCGGTCGCAGGCGCGAAGCGGACCTGGCGGATGGTACCGGTCCACTCGGTCTCGCCGCCGAGCTCGAGGACGTATTCGACGTAGTCGGACGAGTCATGGTGGGTCTCGAACTCGACCACCCGCGTAGTGTCGAAGGCAGGCGAGGCATCGGTCGTCCAGCTGAGGGTGGCCGTGGCGCTCGTAGTGGGGTTGTTCATCACGACGCGGATCTGCGTGAACACGGCGGCGTCGAGGTCCAGGGGCGTTTCGCTGTCGAACGAGGCATCCAGAGTGGTGAGCGCCAGGTCGAGGTGATGATCGGCCAGGGTCGGCGTGCATCCGGCGAAGCCGTTCCAGCCGGCGTACTGGTCCAAGCTGTTGTAGAAGCGGTATTCCAGCGCCTCAAGCCGCGGCTCCGGCGCGGTCATCGCGGCACCAAGGTCTACCGCCGCGCTCGCGGTTCGGGGTGGCGCCAGGTTCGCGTCCACTACCCCTAGCGCAGTTGCGGCGCCGATGATCGTCATGCTCCTGAGCACCGTTCGGCGCGAGATCGCGTGTTGGCTTCCCATCGACATCCGTGCCTCCTGTGGATCGATTCAGTTTTGTGCCGGTAAAGCTAGGGCTGCGCACCACACGCGTCAAGAACTTGTCACGCCCGAGTTTCCAGCGCACGGCTCCAGATGCCTCGTATTACAAGGAATCTGACCGTCGAGCGTTGACGGCACAGGGAGGCGTCGGGTACGTTCGCGGCGAATGAAACGATATCATTCGTTGTTCACCGAGCGATCACTTCCATCGACATGAAGGAGCGTGTGCGTGGCCATCGAGATGCCGGCAGACAGCTCACGGAACGAGACTCAACGCCGCTCGCGCAAGCGGCGGCGGTCCTACGGGCCGTACCTGGTGGTCGTCCCGGTCATGCTCACCATCGGGGTCTTCCAGTACTACCCCGCCGTCAACGGAATCTTCCGGTCGTTCTTCGCCTGGAATCCCGCCGGGGACTCTCCGTTCGTCGGAGTTCAGAACTACGCGCGGATGATGTCGGACTCGGCCTGGTGGCTGTCGTTCCGCAACCTGGGAATCATCTTCGTCTTCGGTGTGGCCTCGTGGTCGATTCCCCTGCTTGCCGCCGAGCTCGTGGTCTCGTTGCGGAGCGCACGGGCACGGTTCGTCTTCCGCACGCTGCTCATCCTCCCGATGGCGTTCCCCGGCGTCGTGACAGCGCTCATCTGGTCGTTCATCTATCATCCGAACGACGGCGTCCTGAACAGGATCCTCAGGGACGCTGGGCTCGGAAAGCTCGCGTCGAACTGGACGGGCGATCCCGCTCTCGCGCTCGGAGCCCTGCTCTTCATCGGCTTCCCGTTCATCGCTGGTCTGCCGTTCCTGATCTTCCACTCCAGCCTGTCGAACATCCCACCGGAGATCTTCGAAGCCGCACAGCTCGACGGCGTGGGCCGGATCCGTCGCTTCTGGACGATCGATCTGCCGCTCATGGCGTCCCAGGTCCGGCTGCTCCTGTTCCTGGCGGTCGTCGCGACGCTCCAGTACGGCTTCGTCGCCTACATCGTGACGAAAGGCGGCCCTGACAACGCCACGGCGGTGCCAGTGCTGCAGATGCTGAACGAAGCGTTCCAGGGCGGGGACTGGGGATACGCCGCGACTCTTTCCACCACGCTGTTCGTCATCACGCTCGCATTCAGCCTGATCGTGATGTTCGCGAGGAAGAAGACCTCGAGAGCAGCCTCCGAAGACGGGCTTATGTAATGGCCGGCGTACAGACGACCGACGAACGGGCCGGCGTCGTGCCGGCGCGGCCCCTGGCCCGCGAAACGACACCGCGCCGCGCCCGGTTCGCACCGGGGCGTCGGCAATGGGGAATCACGATCACGCTCTCGGCGATCGTGGCAGTATCACTCGCGCCCTACCTGCTCATGGTCTTCGTCTCCGGCAAGTCGCGACAGCAGTACGAGCACACGTTCTGGCAACCGGACTGGCCCATCCAGTGGAGCAACTACGCGGTGGCGTGGAAGCAGATCGCGCCCTACATGCTGACGTCGGTCGTCGTTGCCACGGTCTCCATCGTCGGAATCGTCGCCATCTCGGCGGTCACGGGATTCGTCATCTCGCGTTACCGCTTCGTCGGACGCAACCTGTTCTTCGCCCTGATCGCGGTCCTGCTGATGATCCCGAGCATCTCGAGCCTCGTCCCGCTGTTCGTGATGATGCGGGACTTCCAGCTCCTCAACACGATCTGGGTGATGATCGTGCCGCACGTCGTCGGCGGGGCGGTCATCGGCACAGTCCTCATGCGCACCTTCGTCGACGGGATCCCGCAGACGATCTTCGATGCCGCCCGCATCGACGGCGCCTCTGCTCCCCGCCTCTTCCGGTCGATCATGATCCCGTTGTCCTATCCCGTCATGGGATCGGTTGCGCTGATCACGATCAACAGCGTGTGGAACGACTTCTTCTGGCCCCTTCTGACGATCTCGGACAACAGGCTTCGGCCCATCTCCGTTGGGCTCCTGTTCTTCTCAGGCCAGAACGGAACCGACTACGGGCCGATGTTCGCGGGCTACCTGCTCTCGAGTCTCCCCCTCGTCGTCCTGTTCTCGTTCCTCTCCAAGTATTTCCTGGCCGGCATTCAGGGCGGCCTCCCCGGTTCCCACTGATCGTTCCATCCACAGCTCACCAAAAGGCGCCAGCAGCCAGAAGAGAGGATGCATCGTCGTGTCTAGACTCAGTAGCGGTGTCAGAAGAGGCCCGACAGCTCTCGGAGCACTCGTGAGTGTCGCGCTGGTCGCGTTCAGCGCCGGATGCGGGGCCTCGGACGGTGGTGCGTCCGGGGATCACGTCACTATTACGCTCTCCGGCCCCAACCAGTGGAACAATTCCTCGGACTCCTTCGGGAAGGCCTGGGACAAGTTGATCGCCGGCTTCGAGGCCGCGGAGCCGAACATCACGGTGAAGACGACCGTGCTTCCCGCCAACTCGTGGACCGACACCCTCTCGACGCAACTGAGCGCCGGCACCGCGCCGAACCTCGTCTTCCAGCAGGCCCCTCACAAACCCGACCAGGTCGTTGCACTCGACAAGTACCTCCAGGAGCCGAACCCCTACATCCCGGAGAACAAGCACTGGATCGACAACTTCAACTCGGCGCACTTCGGTACCGGCAACGAGCGGTCGCTCGATGCGAACGGCCACTACACCTACGTGCCTTTCAACCTCACGTCGCTCGGCATCTACCGCAATGACACTCTGCTGAAGAAGGCCGGCGTCACGTCTGACATCTCGACCTTCGACGACCTGATGAACGCCTGTACCAAGATCAAAGCGGCCGGGTTCACGCCCATGGCCATGGACAGTGGCGCGAACGCGGCCGACTGGACGTTCTGGTCACTCGGCTCGATGTTGCTCCGGAAGTACGCGGGCAAGGTCAACGTCTTCGATTCGGCCGGAAACCCGGGAACGGCGCGGCAGGTGACGCAGAAGGGACTCGCGAAGGCCGTGCTGACCGGTGAGCTGAGCGCGACCAGCACACCCGAGGTCAAGGACATGCTGAAGCTGACCAAGCAGCTCTACGACACGTGCGCCACCCCGAACTGGTCCGGTGTCGCGGCCGGCAGCGCCGGCGACGAGTTCAGCGGCGGTAAGGCCGGGTTCATCTTCAGCACGAGCTTCTACAGTTCCTGGCTCGATGGCGTCGGCTTCAAGTACTCCACGATGCCGTTCCCGACTGTCACCACGTCGGACTCCGAGTATGCAGACGGCAGCGTCGCCCAGTTCGGTGCTTCCGACGGCGGAACGTCGTACATGGTCTCGGCGACGACCAAAGGCTCAGAGCTGGCAGCGTCGATCAAGTTCCTCCAGTACGTCACCAGCGCGAAGGGCGGGCAGGCGTGGCTCGACGCCACTGGAGCCATTCCGTCCACCCTTGACGCCAAGACACCGGCCACCGCCGCGGGGCTCCTGCGTGGTAAGTGGTCGGAGACTCCGCCCATCAAGTTCTTCACGAAGGCGCCCAAGGCGAAGAGCGGACAGAACGTGTACGAGGGGTATCTGATCGGATCCAAGTCGCTCGACGCCCAGGCGGAACAGATGGAGACCGACAGCATGGCCGGCTGGAAAGAGGTCGCAACAGCATCCGGCTGGACGGATGACTGGGCGAAATAGGCGCGGTCGATGAATCGTTTCGTTCGGCGCCGACATCCGCTTTCCGGCGTGAGACGTGGCCCCCATGGGGGGCCACGATGCCTCCGCGACGGTCATCCGGACCGACTAGAGTGGAACGTACCATAGCGGTGGTACGACAGATTGGCGGCAATGAGCAGCGGAGGGACACTGTGGTCAGTATCCGGGATGTCGCAGACAGTGCAGGCGTGGCCGTGGGAACAGTGTCGAAGTACCTGAACACTCCGGATCGTGTTTCCGCCGGGAAGACGAAACTCATCCGCAAGGCCATTCGCGACCTCGGCTATGTGAGGAACGACGCTGCCCGCCAACTGCGGGCCGGGCACAGCAACACCTTGGGCTTTGTCGCCCTTGAACTCAGTAACCCGTACTTCGCTGACGTTGCCCGCAGCGCAGAGCGGAGGGCTGCCCAGAAGGGGCTCGTCATGGTGCTGGTCAGCAGCAACGGCGACCGGGAACGCGAAGCGCAGTACGTCGACCTGCTCATTCAGCAGCGGGTATACGGCGTGGTTCTCGCCTCCGGCATGACCCAGGACCGCGATCTCGATCTGCTCTTCGATCGAGGGATCCCCACTGTGCTCCTCGATGCGTACGCCAAGTCGGATCGCTTCTCGAGCGCCAGAGTCGACGACTACCTGGGTGCCAAGCAGGCCGTAGACCACCTGATTGCGCAGAGATGCCGATCGATCGCCTTCGTCGGAGGCGAAGACAGCGTGCATCAGATCGCAGAGCGGCGCCGCGGCGCCCGCGCGGCGGTCGACGCAGACGGAGGCGTGACCTTGGAGACGATTCCGACCGAAGAGCGTACGATTCAGGCCGGACGAGATGCCGGCGAGGCGATCGCCGCCCGAGCGGCGAGGCAGCGGCCTGACGGGATCTTCGGCGCCAACGACTCGATCGCGATCGGGATCATGCAGGTGCTGGTGGGCAAGGGCATCCGGATACCCCAGGACATCGCGATCGTCGGCTACGACGACATCGACTTCGCCACGTCGGCGGTCGTGCCGCTGACGACCGTGCGCAGGTCGGGCGAGCTTCTCGGGCGCGCTGCGGTCGATCTGATGGTCGATCAGGCCGAGTTCGGATCGCCGGCCGTGCGGGACATGGTCATCCAGCCCGAGCTTGTCGTCCGGGCGAGTTCGCTGCGGAGTTCCAAGGCCTCATGACGAAACGGAGGGGACCGCGGCAACAAGACATCGCCCGGATGGCCGGCGTCTCGCAGACCATGGTGTCACTCGTCCTCAACGGGCGTGCCGCGAGCGCAGGAGTCACGGAAGAGACCCAGAAACGCGTTCGCGACATCATCGAAGAGCTGGGATACGTTCCCAATGTCGCCGCGCGCTCCCTCCGGGGTGGCCGCAACGGCATCCTCGGGGTGCACACCTTCGAGCCCGTCTTCCCGGTTGTCCTTGGGGACTACTATCACGATTTCCTCGTCGGGATCGAAGAGCAGGCCATCCGGATGGGGCAGGACCTGTTGCTCTTCGCATCTACTCAGAGCGAGGACGGTACGCGCAGCATCTACGGCAGAGGCACGAACCGCCTGGTGCTCGCGGACGGATCGGTCATGCTCGGTATGCGGACGAATGACGAGGAACTGACCCGGCTCGCCGGGGAGGGTTATCCGTTCGTCTTCATCGGCAAGCGTGATGTCGCCGGCGTCGCGTTTCCGTACGTGACTGCGGACTACGAGGGGGCGACCGCCGGCGCCGTGCAGTTGCTCCACGACCACGGCCATCGCAGGCTCGGCTACCTCGGACTCATCCACCGCATCGTCCCGCTCGACCTCCGTTTGCGCGGCTTCGAACACGGCATGGCGAGCCTCGGGGCCGATGGAACGACGCCCTGGTTGCTCGATCCCACTCGCCTCACATCGGAGTGGGTCGCCGACCGCCTCGCCGAGGGGATCACGGCGTTCCTCGTCGAATCGATCGATCTCGTAGACCCGTTCGTCGCGGCGGTGGCCGGACTGGGGCTTGAGGTCCCCTCCGACCTCTCCGTGGTTCTGCTCGACGTGGCCCCCAAGGATTCGGTCGCAAACGGCTGGAGCCGCATCGGGCTGCCGAGGCGCGAGCAGGGGCCGGCGGAGCGTCACGCTGCTTCTGCAGCTGCTCGATGGCGAGATCTCCGCCGACCATTCCGAGACCGTCGAATGTGAGCCACCGTCCCTCGCGAGCGTCGCCGACCGGTAGGGACGGACGCCTGTGCTGTGAGCCAAGCGGCTCAGCCCACGAGATCGCGGCCCTGGGTTCGAACGGATTCCGGCCACTCGAGCGCGATCCCGAGCCGGTTGCGGAGTAGCGACTGATAGTCCTGCAGCAGTCCGGGCTTGCTACGGACCTCCTCCGGCGATACCTGTTCGGTCGCGCAGAATCCCGCGAGAGCGCCGACCGCTTCGCCGATCGACCACTCGACGGGATGCAGTCGGTAGGCCCCGTTGGTGATGTGCGTCGTCCCGATGTTCTTTCCGGCTGCGAAAAGGTTCCCCACATCGCGGGGTAGCAGCGCTCCGAGAGGTATCTGGAACGGGAAGCAGTCGATGTCGATATAGCTCCTGAAAGCGCTCGGATGGAGATCGATCCGGTAGAAGCCGATGCCCACCGAATCGGCGAAGCTCTCCGACCACGGTCGCGACTCGCGCATTTCACGCCCGATGTGTTCTTCCGTGATCGTGAAGTGCGCTCGGATGCGGCGGGACTCGCGAATGTAGGCCTCCTTCGCCAGGCCGTCCACGGTCCCGAGCACGTCGCCTCGCAGGTGGAGCTCCGGATAGCCGATGCCGCCGTCCGACCGGGGCGCCTCGGTCTGCATCCAGTACACGAACGACAGCGTCAGAGCCCGCGCGCCGTCGAGCGCATCCTGCTGGGCCGCATCGGACACTCCGGCAAGCGGCCGCTCCCAGTAGTCGGCTTGTGGCCAGTTCATGAGGGTGACGTCGCCACTGGGCCATCCAGGTCCCATCGCGTAGCGGGACAGGATCCGCCGGTAGTGCCAGAGGTCCGGTTGCAGCGATGTCTCGGCCTCGGCCGGAGTGGTTGCGAACATCGGCCGCGTGCGACGCTCGAGGGACACCGGGTCGACATCGTCCCAGGACAGCTGAGATCCCGGCCAGAACGGCGCAACCGTTGACCGCCAATATCCGTAGTCTGTCGGCGGGTCGATCACGTGGTCTTCGCCTGCCCGGTACTCCAGCGCGGCACACCACGTCACAGCCTGCTGGTCAAAGGGATTCGCGACGGGTGGCGCGTGCAGCTCGCCCGTCTCGCTGGACGCTTCCGCTCCGATGACGTGATCGAGATTCCCGAGCGGGAGGAGATCGCCAAGCTCGGTCGCGTCTGCGAAGAACCGCGCTTCGAGTCGCGTTTCGGACCCGTCGCGTCGATCGCGCACCACTACCGCTTGCACCCGTGGCCCGACCCGCTCCAGCTCGATCGGCTCGCTGTGTTTGAGGATTGTCAGCAGACCCGATGCGACGAGTGGGGAGAGCATCTCCTCGATCGTGTGAGCAGCCACTCTGGGCTCATGGCACAGACGTGAGACAAACCCGTTGCCAGGATTGAGGTTGACCGCGCTCACGGCCGTGTCCGAGAGCGGGTAGTTGGTGCGGTAGTGATCGCGGATGCGGGTCCGCAGCTCGGAATAGCTGGGCGAAATCTGTTCCGTTTCGATCCACTGGTGTTCGTCGGGCGGAACCCCCTGCGTCGACAGTTGCCCGCCGAGCCAGTCGCCACGCTCGGTCAGGATCACCCGCTGACCGAGACGGGCTGCGGTCAGCGCTGTGGCTACGCCGCCGAGTCCGCCTCCGATGACGACGAGGGTCGCTGCGTGATGCTTCCGCGGCATATGTAAGTACCTTTCAGGAGCGGCTGCAAAAGTTCTCTAATACGAATTAGACCAAAGTAGCAGAAGTCTGCTTCAATGACGGGACGAGGGTTGATCGAGCCTCCACGAAGCACACCTCAACGAGGAGAATCGTGTCTCCAAGCCAACTATCCGTCCAGCTGTACACCGTGCGAGAAGCGGCGCAACAAGACTTGCTCGCTACGCTTCAGCGCCTTGCGGACCTCGGCTTCACCAAGGTCGAACCATTCGACTTCACCAATTTCGAGAAGCTCGGCGACGCTTTGCAGGCGACAGGCCTCGCAGCTCCGACCTCCCACGCGCACTTCCTGGGCGACGATGTGGATCGGAGAGCCGTGTTCGAGGCGGCGCGGGAACTCGGCATCGAGACCGTGATCGATCCGGCCACCGCGCCAGAGCGCTGGCAAAGTGCGGCCGGTGTCGCCGAGATCGCTGACGAATTGAACGCCGCAGCGGAACTCGGCGCTGGTTTCGGCATCCGAGTCGGCTATCACAACCACGCCTACGAGCTCGAAAGCGTCATCGACGGCCAGACGGCCTTCGAACTGCTCGCGACTCGCCTCGCCCCGGAGGTGGTTCTCGAAGTCGACACATACTGGGCGGCCGTCGGCGGCCGGCACCCTGTGGAACTTCTCCGGCGTCTCGGCGGCCGCGTCACCGCGCTGCACCTCAAAGACGGACCAGGCACCAAGGACACCTTGGACCAGGTTGCGCTTGGCAGCGGCTCGATGCCGCTGCGGGCGATCATCGAGGCAGCTCCAGCCGCGCTTCGAGTGATCGAGCTCGACGACTCCCGCCGCGATCGCTTCGAAGCGATCGCCAGCAGTTACAAATACCTTCTCGAGGAGGATCTCGCATGAGCGGATCCGGTCGCGCCGGCGTCGGTGTTGTGGGTGCGGGCGTCATCAGCACGCAGTACCTGGAGAATCTCACCAGCTTTCCCGACCTCGATGTTCGCTTCGTCGCGGACATCGATGAAGCGCGCGCGGCGGCACAGGCCGAGAAGCACGGCGTTCACGGCCACGGATCAGTGGAGCAACTGCTCGCCGATCCTGACATCGAGATCGTAGTCAACCTCACGCTCCCGAAGTCCCACGTCGACATCGCGCTCCAGGCCCTGGCCGCAGGCAAGCATGTCTGGAGCGAAAAGCCGATCGCGCTCGATCGCGCGAGCGGCAGCCGGCTCATGGAGGCGGCGCACGCAGCCGGGTTGCGCGTGGCCGCGGCACCGGACACGTTCCTCGGCGCCGGGCTGCAATCGGCTAGGCGTCTGCTCGAATCCGGCGGAGTCGGCGCTCCGCTGACCGCGCTGACGCTTTTCCAGAGCCCCGGCCCCGAGTCGTGGCATCCGAACCCCGACTTCCTTTTCCAAGAGGGCGCGGGACCGCTTTTCGATGTCGGGCCGTACTACATCACGACGCTCGTCCAGCTGTTCGGGCCCGTGTCCCGCGTTACTGCGGTGGCGTCCAAGGCGAAGCCGTTCCGGACGATCGGATCGGGCGACCGCGCGGGCGAGCAATTCGAAGTGACCGTTCCGAGCCAGGTAAGTGCCCTCTACGAGTTCCAGGGCGGGCAGACAGCGCAGAGCATCTTCAGCTTCGACTCGAAGCTCGGGCGCAGTCTGGTCGAGGTCACCGGCGTCGAAGGCACCCTGATCGTGCCGGATCCGAACACCTTCAAGGGCGACCTCGTCGTGTACCACGGCCCAGAAGACGTCGAGACGATCGCGTCGGTCGGCGTCACGACCACGCGCGGCACCGGCGTGGCCGAACTGGCTCAGGCGATTCGGGCCGGGCGCCCCGAGCGAGCATCCGGCGAGCTGGCCTTCCACGTGCTCGACATCATGGAGTCCACCATCGACTCGGCCACGAACGGCGTGCCCGTGGACATCGCAACCACAGTCACGGTCGCCCCGACGCTCGACAAGGGCTGGGACCCGCGTGCACGGACGCTGATCGCATGACCGCGGCGGCCTGGTTCTTATCAGAGCGCAACGACCGTCTGCGCCGCGGACGCCGTCCGGTCGCGTTGCCCGGGTCTTCCTTCGGGAGCGCTGCGCCGACGAACATCCGTCAGGCCGCCGAGGTCGCCCAGATCGAACCGGTGTCCGTGGGAACCGTCTCCATCGTATTCAATCGTCCGGGGGTGACTGGCCACACGGCGGGTCGCGTCGATGACGCCATGAACGAACAGAGGTTCGTCCAGGACGAGGTTGAGCGGCAACTGAACAACGGACGAAGCCGGTGCATCGGGATCGTCGTGCTCGATGTCGGCGATCCCTTTTTCGCGGACGTCGCACGGGGGGCAGAGATGAGCGCCAAGGACTGCGGCTTCGCCCTCCTGATCGGATGCTCGGACGATGATCGCGATCGCGAATCCGACTACCTCGACCTCTTCGAAGAACAGCGCGTCCATGGTGTGCTCATCGCACCCACGGGTAACGCCATAGTCGGACTGGAGCGCCTGCGCTCCCGAGGCATCCCGGCCGTGCTCCTCGGTCGCGTTGCCGGCGAGGGCGAGTTCTCGTCGGTTTCCGTCGACGACGTCGCTGGCGGGCGGCTCGCGGTCGAGCACCTTGCCGAGACCGGGCGCCGCCGAATCGCCTTCGTCGGAGACGGGTCGAAGTTCGGACAGGTGCACGACCGCCACGTCGGCGCCAGGCAAGCCGCTGCCGACCATCCGTACATAGCTTTCGAATCGATCGAGACGGTAGCGTCGACGATGACCCAGGGCGTGCTGGTGGCCGAGGAGATCGTCAGACGCCCGCCCGCGGATCGGCCAGATGCGTTCTTCGCGGCCAACGACCTCGTCGCCGTTGGGCTCTTGCAAGGTCTGCTCAACAACCAGGTCCGGGTTCCCGAGGAGATCGCCCTGATCGGCTACGACGACATCTCGTTCGCCGAATCCGCCATAATCCCGTTGTCGTCGATCACCCAGCCGAGCGAGCTCATCGGCTCGGCCGCCGTCGAACTCCTACTCCGGCAAGGAGACGGGCACAGCAGCACGCACGAGCAAGTCGTCTTCCGGCCGACGCTCGTCGCGAGGCAGAGCACGGCGGTCCCATCAGCCGAGCAGTAGAACGCCGGCAACCCTGTACTGTCCGAACGTGTCGGGCACCATCGCACCGGGACAGATGTCCGGCCCTCCGGTCGGTCACCGGTTGTGACCCGGTGGCAGGTGCTCGGCCAGGAACGCGTACGTGCGGTCCCAAGCGAGAGTTGCTGCCTCGGTGTCGTACATAGCGGGCCGGGCGTCACAGGCGAAGGCGTGGCCCGCGCCCGGATACAGGTGGCCCGGCAGCGATGCCGGGGGCCGTAGAAGACGATGGTGCTCGCAAGAGAGTCGATCGCGGTAGCCGCCGCTCACCGAAACAGAATCCTAAGACAGCGACCCGCTCAGCCGTGATGCCCGCGTCGGAGGCCAGGTCGTCCACCACCGCCTGCACGTCGGCCACGATCTCGTCGATGCCGAGGGCACCTATCAATGGCATTGCCTGCTTGTGCTGGTCGTATTCGAGCACACCGGTACCGCTGCGGTGAGAGAGGTCGGGAGCAACGGCAAGATACCCATGCTCGCGATGCGACGTGTGACGCTCTCGATGTGGTCGTTCACGCCGAACGCCTCCTGCAGCACGATCACCGCAGCGTCGATGTTCTCCTCGGCTCTTCCTTCATACACACGCATCTCGCCCGAGCCGGTCGACATCATCCTCCACTCGGTCGCAGGGCCTGTCTGTGTCTGGCTCATCGTCACCTTCCTTGCTGGTCATTTGCCGTCGATCACGGTTAGTTGCCGTTCCCGCTTACCGAGGCGCTCTGCTCCTGTCGCGGTCTCGATGATCGCGTCGCCCCAGGTGACGCAGTGCTGGCGTGCGAACGTCGGCGGCGCCTCCGGCACGTGCAGATAGGGCTTCAGGACGAAGGTCGTGTTCGCGAGGATCGGTTGGTCCGGTACACGCATGTGATCCAGGCCTGGCACCAGGAGCGGGCCGTCATTGCCCAGTCCACGCCCGTGGACTGGCAACCGGTGCATATTCGAAGTATGCGGTATTCCTGTCCACAGAGGGATCGGCGACTGCGACGACTGGCTCTGGTTCGTGAGCAGTGCTGGGTTATGAGGACTGGGCACCTCGGCGAGCTTCGACAAGTTCGCTCAAGTGCGCGTGAGCTCGGACGCCTCGAATACCCGCCCTTTGCCTGTGCACGAGAGGATGCCAATTCGGCTTGTTTCTATGAAGCCGCCACCGACGGTTATCTGATCGCCTAGCCGGCAGGCGACTTGTCCGTTTGCGTCAATCAGAGCGGGCGTGCCGTCACGGAGTGCGACACTCCAGCCTGGAGACCAGGCCACATCGATGTCGACGAGTCTCTCGGTGCTGGCACCAGTACCCATCGGGGTGCGGACCACCAGGCAGTTTGTGGAAGCGTCGATCTCGAGAGTCCCGGACAACCCAGCCTGCATCCACACGGTAGGCACTTTGCGTTGAACAGTCAGACCGGGCAGCGCAGCATCGCGGTTCCGCTTCTCGTCACGATTCATCGGATCATCTCCAGCGCTGTCTCTGAGCAGCCGATCATCTAGCGGGCCAGCAACCTCGACCGCGGGCACCTTCAGGCGTCCGCGGTCGAGGAAGGGTCCGTGGCCCTTTGACGCTTGGGGCCTCACTCGAAGCCTGGCTAGGGCAGGAGCAGCGAGGCCTGCAGTTTGTCGCTGATGTAGGTGACCGGTACCCAGAGACACCCACCCTGGTACGGTCCCGCGGAGACTTTACCGCGATGCTGACCCCACGCAATGACGTCGCCGGGGTAGGCGTCGTTGGGACCCATCGTGGTCAGCCAGGGCGCGCCCGAGTCGCCATTCGCGCAGTCCGTTGTCCACATCAGGACGGCGTAGGCGCCTATACCGCTATCCCAAAAGTTCGTGCTCCTGATGGTTGACTGCACGAGCCCGCTCACGGCGCTGCTCATGGCGACGGTCTTGCCCACCGCCGGCGCGGCCACGCCGCGCACAAACCGGCCGTTGGTTGTGCCCTGGTCTCCTACGGGCGGTGTCAGCGGTGATGGGCGACCAGGTCGTGGGCGCGGGTGGCGTCGTCGTCGCGGGGTTCGGTGTGGATGGTGGCTGAGGTGAGGCGGCGGACGCCGTGGATGAGGTCGTGTTCGACTTGGTGGCTGAGGTGGTGGGCGTCGACGAGGGAGGTGTTCGAGTCGATGGTGATGCGTGCTTCGGCGCGGAGGCTGTGGCCCAGCCAGCGAAGTTGGATGCCGGAGACGTCGATGACGCCGGGAGTGGAGCGGATGACCTGTTCCGTCCGGTCGACGAGAGACGGGTCGACGGCGTCCATCAGGCGGCGGTACACCTCGCGGGCGGCGTCGCGTAGTACGAACAGGATCGCGATCGTGATCAGCAGGCCGATGATCGGGTCGGCCAGCGGGAACCCGAGCCAGGCGCCGACCGCGCTCAGTACCACGGCCAGGCTGGTGAAGCCGTCGGTGCGGGCGTGCAGCCCGTCGGCGACCAGCGCGGCCGAGCCGATCCGCGTGCCGGTGCGGATCCGGTACTGCGCGACGACCTCGTTGCCGAGGAATCCGACGACACCGGCGATGATCAGTACGCCGACGTGCCGGACGTCGGACGGGTGGATGAAGCGCATGACCGCCTCGTACCCGGCGTACGCCGACGACAGTGCGATCAGGACCACGACGATGATGCCGGCCAGATCCTCGGCGCGGCCGAAGCCGTAGGTGTACGCGCGGGTGGCGAGCCGGCGGCCGACCAGGAACGCGATCGCGAGCGGGATCGCGGTGAGCGCGTCGGCGTAGTTGTGCAGGGTGTCGCCGAGCAGCGCGACCGAGTTCGTGTAGATCACGATCACGGTCTGGATCAGCGCGGTGACGATCAGGCCGGCAAAGCTGATCTTCAGGCAGCGCATGCCCTCCTGGCTCGCCTCGAGTGCGGAGTCGACCTTGTCGGCGCTGTCGTGCGAGTGCGGAACGAAGATCTCCTTGACCTTGCCCAGGAAACCGTCGTTGTGCTCATGCCCATGACCGTGTCCAGCAGTTGGCTCCGGGGCGTGCCCATGGCCGTGTCCGTGACCGGCAGTGGGGGAGTCGTCGTGGGGATGCCCGTGGCCGTGTTCCGTGGCGCTCATCGGCTATGTCCTCTGATCGGTCAGGAGTTGGCAGCGGTCGGGTCGACGTGGGTCACCGCACCGGCAGCCCGGTGGTGCTCGGGAAAGCCCCCGCTGGAGTGCTCGGCGTGATAGATCGCGTCCTCGACCAGCTGGCCGGCATGCGAGTTCTCGATCCGGTAGAAGACCTGGTTCCCCTGCTTACGTGCGCGTACCAGGCGCGCCAGCCGCAGCTTGGCGAGGTGCTGGGAGACGCCGGCCGAGGACTTGCCGACCGTCTCCGCCAGCTCGTTGACCGAGCGCTCTCCGTCGAGCATGGCCCAGAGCAGCCGCACCCGGGTGGCGTCGGACAACATCCGGAAGACCTCAACGGCCAGCGCCACGTGGTCGTCGTCCGGTGTGGATCTAGTTGCCTGCGTATCTGCGCGCATACGCAGATGCTAAGGTGTGCTGGTCAGCTCGGCAAGCCCAGCGAGATCAAAGTCGTGAACGAACGGACCCGCTCGCGCAGCGTCGGCACGTTCGCCCGGTTCTTGCGTACGACGCGACGGCGGCTGCCCTTGTCGAGGCCCAGAGACGATGCGCGCTGCTGCCTGTGCAGATCGTCGAGCCGGCCGCTCCGGCGATGCGGCGGAAGGTCGTCTGCACGTCGGCTCGGATGCGGACCTGGTGGTGTTCTCGCCTGAGCAGATCCGCGATCAGGCGACGTACGCCGATCCGACGCGACCCAGGGTTGGGATGCGTCATGTGCTTGTTGGCGGCGTGCCGGTTGTACGCGACGGTCAGCTCGACCGGAAAGTTCGCTCGGGGCCGCTGGATCACTTCGCACTGGCCGGTTCGAAGCGCTCGGGTGCCAGAAAGTCGATGTCGCGGGTGCTCGCACCGTCGATGACGAGGTCCGCCACGATCCCTTCGATCCCGGTCTGCGGGCTGACCGGGTCGGGTCGGAGGCCTGGCAGGACACGGACGACGTCTGCGAGCCGGAGTGCGAAGGCGGGGTCGACCGTCCGGGAGACGTTGCCCAGGTCATCGATCTCGGGGTGGGTTTCGAACTTGATGCCGACCTTGACGGTCGCCCCGTCCAAGGACGGGAAGCCGTAGGCGTTGAGGTCTCCGACGCGTTCGAAGACACCGAATCTGTCGGGGTGGAAGTCCTCGGGGCGGTGGGCGAGGTACCAGCCTTGGACGACCCGGCGAGGTATGACGCGGTGCGCGGCGGCGCCAGGGACGAGTTCCTTCGCCCACGCACCTGGGGCGATCACGACTTGCTGATAGGTCCGTTCACCCTGCCGCGTAGCGACGGTGATCCCTGTTGGACCCGGGGTGATCGCAAGGACCTCGTCGTAGCGGCTCACCTCGGCGCCGAGTTTCGCACCCTCGGCTGATCGCCTTCACCAGGATGGTCGAGGTCGAGGGCTTGGCGTTCGGTGTCGCCGGTGAGGAATGCCTTGGACAGTGGATACCGATCGTACGGGCGATGGGGCTCGGCGCCGACGACGGTCAGGTTGCCTCGAAGCCGAAGTGGCGGAGTGCCCACGCGGCGTGGTGGCCTGCGAGGGAGGCGCCGGCCGCCACGATGTGTCGGAGTGGCACTGCTCAGCCGGCTGTCTGGTCGGCCTTGCGCCACGCCGCTCGGGCGAGCAGGCGCAGGCCGTTGAGGCCGACAACCATCGTCGAGCCCTCGTGCCCGGCGACGCCGAGTGGCAGCGGGAGGATCCAGAGGATGTCCCAGATGACCAGGACGGTGATGACCGTCGAGGCGAAGACGAGGTTCGCCTTGACCACCCGATGAGCGCGGCGGGCCAGGCCGATGACCTTCGGCACGGTGGCGAGTTCGTCCCGGACGATGACCGCGTCGGCGGTCTCGAGCGCGAGGTCGGATCCGTTCCGGCCCATCGCCAGGCCGAGGTCCGCGGCCGCCATCGCGGGAGCGTCGTTGACGCCGTCCCCGACCAGCATCACCCGGTGGCCGTCGGCCTGGAGGCCGCGAACCGCGGCCACCTTGTCCGCGGGCAGCAGCCCGGCGCGGACATCGGTGATGCCGACCTCCTGAGCGAGCCGGCGGGCGGCACGTGCGTTGTCACCGGTCAGCAGAATCGGGCTGCGGCCCGTCAGTTCCTTCAGCTTCGCGACGGTCTCGGCGGCGCCGGGGCGGACCCGGTCGGCGAGCCCGAGAACACCGGCCGGGACGTCGTCGACGGTGACGACGACCGCCGTACGGCCCGCTTCTTCCAGGTGTGACACCACAGCCCGCGCCTGGGCCTGGGCCGGTCCGGGGGAAACGCCGTCCAGAAGCACCGGGGATCCGACCCGGACCGTCGCACCGTCCACGAGCGCGGTCACTCCTCGCCCGGGGGTAGAGCTGAAGTCAGCGCTGTGCGGTACGGCGACCTCCGCCTCATGCGCCGCCATGACGACAGCCCGCGCAAGGGGATGCTCGCTCGGGCGCTCCGCGGCTGCGGCAAGCGCCAGTACGTGCTCGGTGGTGAGGCCGGCTGCCGCGACGAGCTCGACTTCCGCGACCCTCGGTGTTCCTTCGGTCAGGGTGCCGGTCTTGTCGAACGCGACCAGGTTCGTCGTACCGAACTTCTCCAGTGCGACCGCGGATTTGACGAGTACGCCGTGGCGTCCGGCGTTGCCGATCGTGGACAGTAGCGGCGGCATGGTGGCGAGGACGACCGCACACGGCGATGCCACGATCATGAAGGTCATCGCGCGCAGCAGGGTCGGCTCGAACGCTGCGCCCAGCGCGAGCGGGATTCCGAACACGGCGAGCGTCGCGACGACGACGCCGACCGAGTAGCGCTGCTCGACCTTCTCGATGAACAGTTGGGTGCGTGCCTTGGTCTGCGACGCCTCTTGCACCATGGTGACGATGCGTGCCACGACAGAGTCGCGTGCGGCCCGGTTCACCACGAGCTTGAGGGCGCCGGTGCCGTTCAGGGTGCCCGCGAAGACCTCGTCGCCGGTGGTCTTCGGCACCGGCAACGGTTCGCCGGTGATGGATGCCTGGTCGACCTCGCTCAGGCCTTCGAGTACCTCGCCGTCGGCGCCGACGCGTTCGCCCGGCCGAACCAGTACGACGTCACCGACGACGAGGTCGGCGGTGTCGACCAGTTCCTCGCCGCCGGCCGTGGTGAGCCGGGTCGCCTGTTCGGGGGCGAGGTCGAGCAGCGCGCGTACGGAGTCCGCCGTACGCCTGGTGACGAAGGCTTCCAGCGCGCCCGAGGTCGCGAAGATCACGATCAGCAGCGCGCCGTCGAACACCTGGCCGATCGAGGCTGCGAGCAGGGCGGCGACGATCATCAGGATGTCGACGTCGAGCGTCTTCTCGCGCAGCGCGCGCAGGCCGGACAAGGCCGGCTCCCAACCTCCGGCTGCGTAGCAGGCCAGGTAGCAGGCCCACCAGAGCGGCGGAGGTGTACCGAGCGCGTGGAGTGCGGCACCGACGAGGAACAACGCCGTCGCAATGGCTGCCCAGCGGACCTCCGCCATCGAGACCAGCGACCACAGCCGTGAACGCCGGGTGCTGGGACGCGCGCGATCCTGGGGAACTTCACGGGCGGGTGCGGACAGCGTCGAGGTCATGACGTCCTCTCGGAGACGTGGAAGCGGTGCCCGAAAACAGTAAAACATGAACACGTATTCATGCAAGACTGCGTTGACGCGGGTATGCTCCGGCTATGGGCCACGGAGTGGACGGGCGTGCAGTCGCGCCGGCGCGACTGGACTTGGCATCGGCCAAGGCCGTGTCCGCCACCCTTCAGGCGCTGGCGACGCCTAGCAGGCTGCTGATCCTGGGGCGTTTGCGGGAGGGTCCGGCCACCGTCGGCGAGCTGACGGAAGCCGTTCAGATGGAGCAGTCCGCGGTGTCCCAGCAGCTTCGGCTGCTCCGCAATCTCGGACTCGTCGAGGGCGTTCGCCAGGGGCGCAGTGTCGTCTACTCCCTGTACGACAATCACGTCGCCCAACTGCTCGACGAGGCCGTCTACCACGCAGAGCACCTACGGCTCGGCGTACCGGACGAACCACCGTCAGCTGCGTCCCGCGCCTGACTGCGGCTCAGCCCGCAACGGGAGCTCGGGTAGCCACGGCCGTCCGGCAGGAGTGCGGGAAGGGGGGTCGGACTGCAGGGAACCGGGGTGCGCGGCACTTATCACCGATCGGTGGTCGCCTGAGGCCGGTACCTTCGGCCGGTGACTCGGGCGCATGCGGCAGGTGTCCCGGCCTGCTGTGCGCGCCGCTCGTGCACCTGTTCGCCCGGGTAGGCGTGCGCGGTGATCAGGTGCCGGACGGGGTGACGGCCAGGATGCGCTGTGCCTTCTCGACGGCGGTGGAGGTCGCGCCGTCGACGTCGTCCGGGAGGCCGTTGACGACCGTGACGGCCACGACGACGTCGTCCACGCCGGTGGTGACCATGATGACCTCGAATCCCTCGAGGGCCCCGGACGTGGCGGTGAAGCGTACGGCAACGGGGTCGGTGCCGGCTCGTGGCGCGGAGACCTCGCGGACACTGATCGGGGAGCTGCCCGCGCCCGCGACCTTGAGTGTGAGGGTGCGGCACGCCGTGATGGCCTGCTTGAAGGACTTCTGTAGCGCGCGGACTGCTGCGGGCGAGCCCATCGCGTCGATGCTCTCGTCCACGAAGGGGCCCTCTGCGCCGCCCGAGTACGACTGACCGGCGGAGGCCTTCGAGCCGGGCGGGTTGTCGGCGTTGGTGAGGGCAACGAGTTTGGCGCAACGGGAGTCCTTGGCCGATACCGTCACGTCGGAGTTGTCCCCGGAGCCGTTCTTCTCGAGGGAGAATCCGGCCGGCAGATCCGAGAGCGCGAGTAGCGCCTTGGTGAGCTGCGCCGCCGTCCGCGCCGGCTTGGCGGGTACGGGCGACGGTACTGCGGTCGCAGCCGTGACCGGTGTTTCCGACGGTCCCGGCGTCGGCGTGGCCGGAGCCGACGACGGTGCCGATGCGGGCGCCCGCGAGGGCGTGGACGAGCCGGTGCTTGAGCTGCCGGAGCATGCGGTGAACGCGAGCAACGCGGCAGCGGCACAGACCGGCGTACGGAAGGGCTTGAGCATTGAGGTCTCCTGATGTGTGGGCATAGCTCGGTCGGCGCCGACCAGACTTCCCGGCACACCAGAAGGACGGAGCCCCTCGTTATCGACTACATCGCCCGTGCCGCGCGGGTGTTACACAGCGGATGCCAACCTTTCGTACCTCTTCTGGCTCAGCCGATGCGCGATCGTCTACTTCCTGTGGGACAAGGCGTTCAGGTCCCTCGACTTCGGCTACGGCTCGGCGGCGGCGTACGTGCTGTTCGCGATCACGCTGCTGACCACGATCGGGGTCGTCGTCTACTCCCGGCGGAAGAACATGGAGGCGTTCTAGGTGACCGTTGACACAACCTCAAAGGCTCCGAAGTCACGTCCGTCCGGCTGGCACCTGTTGCTGGCGCCGGTGGCGCTGCTCTTCCTGCTGCCGTTCCTGCAGATGTTCCTCGCGTCGGTGTCGCCGGCGGCCGAGCTGCTCAAGTTCCCGCCGCCGATCATCCCGTCACGGATCGACTTCAGCGGGTTCGTGACCTTGTTCACCGAGTCGGACGCGCTGCTGTGGCTGGGCAACACCGTGCTGGTGGCAACGTCGGCGATCGTGTCTCATCTGGTCCTGTGCTCGCTGGCCGGATACGGATTCGCGCGGCTGGCGTTTCGGGGGCGAACAGCCGGCATCTTCATGATCCTCGCAACGATCATGATTCCCACCCAGCTGCTGATGATCCCGACGTACCTCCTCTTCTCACGGCTGCGGCTGATCGACAGCCTCGGCGCCGCCATCGTGCCCTGGCTCTCGTCAGCGTTCGGGATCTTCCTGATGCGGCAGTTCTTCCTGTCGCTGCCGAAGGAGCTCGAGGAGTCTGGTCTGATCGACGGCGCGAATCGCTGGCAGGTCTTCTCCCGTATCGTGCTCCCGCTGGCGAAGCCCGCGCTCGCGACCCTGGCGATCTTCACGCTGCTCGGCTCGTGGAACGACCTGGTCTGGCCGCTGATCGCGATCAACAACGACCACGCCTTCACCCTGCAGCTCGGGCTGGCGAACTTCCAAGGCACCCGCCGGACCGAGTGGTCCTTGCTGATGGCCGGCAACGTTGTAGCCACGTTGCCCCTTATCCTCTTCTTCCTGATCGCCCAGAAACAGTTCGTCGCCACCATGACCCTCTCCGGCCTCAAGGGCTGACCCAGGCGAGACCGCCGTCGATCGGTTCTTGATCGGAATCCGACGGCGGCACTGGAGACTCGACTCGAGGCACTAAAGCGTTGGCTGCGCCGGGGAGGTCAGCCGTCGGAGGTCAGGGTGAAGATCCAGATGCCGGCGAGGAACATGCGGCGGCGGCCAAGGATGTCGCCCGAGCGTCCGCCGAGCAGAGCAGACCGCCGAACGTCATGACCTGACGGCAATCCAATTCGACGACTGCGGCCACCTGATCCCAGTGGATGCACCAGACCGCTTGCTGGCGACCTCGATCCCATGGCTCAACGTGTCATTGCCGGACTGAGCCCTGCCACAGCTAGTCGGAACAGGCGGTCGGCCTGGGCGGCGGGATCGGGATAGTGCGCGGTGGCCAGGGCGATTCCAACCGCGAAGGTGATGAGGTCCTCGACCGTCAGGTCCTTGGACACCATGCCGTCTTGCGCCGCACGCTGAAGGAGCGGAGCTGCTGCGTCCTCCAAGGCTGCAGAGCAGCTGTTCTTGTGTACGTCGCCGTCGTACGCGAGCGCCTCTGCCAGCCCGCGGGCGGTCACGCAGTACGCGACGACCTCGCTCAGCCAATCGACGAGAGCGCCACGGCTGTCCCGGTTGTTGATGAGGTCCAGGGCGCGGACGCACAAGGCCTCGATGCGCTGTCGGGAGACTGCCTCGAGAAGGGCGCGGCGGGTGGGGAAGTGCCGCCGGACGGTGGCCGAGCCGACGCCCGCGGTGCGCGCGATCTGTTCGAGCGAGGCGCCGGCGCCGTGCGCGGCGACCTCGTCTGCGGCCACGGCGAGGACCCGCGCGTAGTTCCGGCGGGCATCGGCCCGTTGCGTACCAGACATCGCGCGCCTCCAGGGTTGCTAAATGGCGGGACCCGCCATATCGTACCGGACAGGTAAACGGCGACCCCCGCCACTTAGTTTCTCGAGGAGCGCAATGTCCACAGCTTCCAACCCCGTCCTGGTGACCGGTGCCACCGGCAGACAGGGCGGTGCCACTGCCCGTGCCCTGCTTGCGGCAGGTGTCCCCGTTCGCGCACTGGTCCGCGATCCGGCAACCGATCGGGCCAGAGCGATCGCCGGGCTCGGTGCCGAACTTGTCACCGGCGACCTGGACGATCGGGACTCGATCGTCCGCGCCGCGGACGGCGCCCGGGCGGTCTTCTCGGTACAGATGCCCGCGATCACCGCAGCCGGCTTCGACTTCGAGGGTGAGGTTGCCCAAGGCATCAATCTCGTGGAGGGGGCGAAGACTGCCGGTGTGCCCCAGTTCGTGCACACCTCGGTCACCGGTGCCGGTCAGCACACAGAAACGCCGGGGTGGGCCGAGGGACGCTGGGCATCGATGGAACCGACGCTTGGCGCCAAAAGCGCGATCCAGGACCGGGTGCGGGGGGCCGGCTTCCAGCACTGGACGATTCTCAAGCCAGGTTTCTTCATGGAGAACTTCCTGCCCTCGATGCAGTTCCTGTTCCCACGTGGTGTCGAGGGCGGGCTGGTCAGCGTCCTGAACCCCGGGACCCGGCTGTCGCTGGTCGCGGTGGACGACATCGGCACTGCGGCGGGCCGCGGCCATCGCCGACCCTGAGCGTTTCGACGGCCTCGAGCTGGAGCTGGCCAGCGACTACTTGTCGATGACGGAGGTCGCCGAGACACTCTCGCGGGCGCTGGGTAGGCGGTTGTCCGCGCCAGACATGACGGAGACAGAGGCGCTCGCGGCCGGTATGCCGGCGATGGGTGCCGGGCACGAGTTCCTGAACGTGGCCGGCCAGCCAGGACGTCCGCAGTACGCGCGGGGTCTCGGCATCCCACTCACCAGCTTCGATGCCTGGGCGCACCGGCACCTGCGGCCCGCGGCCTGAGTGTCCGGCATCATCGGTCGAAGACGTCGCGGTGGTGTTCGACGTGCTCGCGAGATTCTTGGGCCTACTTGGTGAGTTCGGTCAGCGGTGGCAGGAGTGATCGGCCGAGCGGCGTCAGTGCGTAGTCCACGCGCGGTGGGACCTCCGCATAGGCGGTGCGGGTGACGAGCCCGTCGCGTTCGACGGCTCGCAATGTCTGAGTGAGCATCCGATGCGAGATGCCAGGCAGGTCTTTCATGAGCTCGGTGAACCGGCGTGGCCCGTCGACGAGGCGCGCGATCGTGGCCAGTGACCAGGTGTCGCCGATGCGGCGGTGGACCTCCCTGGTGTAGCGCCGGAGGAGTCCGTACTGCACAAACCGATCCCGGTCGTGGCAAGTTCTTCCATTTCTTCCCTCGATGTTCGTGACGCACTAATCAGTGCGTGATCTGGAGTCGGTATGGAAAGCGTCGCGCGGTCGTTGGCGTCTGTCGACGGTCCATTTCCGGGCCGATCCTGACAGAACTGGAGTACGACGATGACGACCATCGCCATCATCGTCGCAAGCACCCGTCCGGGCCGTTACGGTGCGGCCGTCGGTCAGTGGGTTCAAGAGCGAGCGGCCGCCCGTGGTCGTCAATACCGCAGCCGGGGTCCTCCTGGGCCGCAAGCACACGGTGGGCGACTACCTGCGCGGATTGGGCAAGGGCTGTGCCGAGGGCGCGCTGATGATGGTTGGCGGCGAGTTCCTGAGCGTAGGACTGCGTGGTGTCAGGCCACTGACGAAGCTGCTGGACGACGCCGCGGAGACAGCGGCGAAGGCGTGCAGCTTCACTGGCGAGACGCTTGTACTGATGGCCGACGGCACCAAGAAGCCCATCTCGAAGGTCGAGGTCGGCGACGAAGTGCTGGCGACCGACCCGGAAACGGGTGAACAGGGCCCCCACAGGGTCACCGAGGTCTTCGAACATTCCGATGACGTGATCGACCTCGAGGTGGCCGGAGATGTCGTCACAACCACCGCGAACCATCCATTCTGGGATGCCACCGATCAGCGCTTCGAGCCCGCCGCCGAGCTGGACCGAGGTGACCAAGTCCAGTCCGCCGACGGCCGGCGCTTCACTATCGGCGGTCTCAAGACCACAACCACCCACCGCGCCACGGCATACAACCTGAGTGTCGAAGGCATCCACACCTACCACGTAGGCGCCGACGAACTGCTGGTCCACAACTCCTGCGGTGTGCCGATCTCGAAGGGCCGCTGGGACCATATCTGGGATCGGCACGTCAACCGCGCGAAGTATCCGAACAAGAGCAAGTTCAACACGACGAACAAGTCGAAGATTGATCGAATGATCAATCGCGCACTGGGTGGTGAGACTGGCGACGGCGTCTACTTCTACCGGTTCCCGTCGTCGATCGGGACAACGGCGACGAGCGAAGCGCAGTACTACATCCGAGTCGTGATTCGTAAGGGCAAGGTGATCACGGCTTTCCCATCGGGTACACCGTGAGCCGCTTCGGTAGGGTGCTGTCACCATGGGCGTAGATGTCGTGCTGAAACAGGTGAGCCAGCCGGGGACGAGTTCGAAGCGCCGTCGGCTGACTCAGCTGGACATTGTGCCGGACGCGGATGATGTGTTAGCCAGAATCTGCGAACGTAGCAAGCTTCCGATGCTCAGCCGGGTCGATCCGTACGGCGACCTGATCCTGACGGCAGCGGAAATGCCCCAGTTCCTCGAGGAGGTGGAGACGGAGCGGAAGCTCGCCACCGAGGATCAAGAGCGTGCGCTCCTAGCCGCCGTCCACCACCTCGGCGAACGCTGCTCGACGGAGCTGTGCACCGAACTCCATCTCGAAGGTGACTGACCTCTACCCGGAGCCGCCGCATCTGACAATTGCGATGTGGGTGGCTGAGGACGAAGAATTGGCCTTCAGCCCTTCTACGGACTGATCGATGAGATGATTGGGTTCCTGCGACTCCGGGTGACACCGCCCTTCCGCCGACTGTGGAACCACGATGCCGCAAGCGCTCATCGGTCTGGCGGGTCCGACTGCGCGCGTCAGGGCATCGCAAAGGCAGTCGACCTGCCCCTGCCCCTGCCGGGCTGGCGCGATGTGTTCGTCCCACTGTCCGTTGCCAGTTGCGTCCAGGGGCTTGCCCTAACGTTCCGCGGGTTGCCAAGCCTCCACACGAACTGTGTCAGCGGCGTCGCGCAGGGAGGCTAAGGTCTCTTTAGCCGGGTGCGCGTCGGTGTCGGTCACGACGTAGCCGTGTTCGCCGCGGGTCGCTAGCCACTGACCCACGACGTTGACTCCGGCGCCTGCCAGCGTGTTGTTGATGGAAGCGAGCACACCCGGGACATTGCGGTGCAGGACGGCAATCCGGAAGGCCGCGCCACCGGGCGCAGGGGCAACCTCGGGAAGGTTGACCGACAAGGACGTGGCGCCGGCCGCGATGAACCCGGTGAGCTTGGTCGACACGAAGGTGCCGATCTCTTCCTGTGCCTCCGCGGTCGACCCTCCGACGTGTGGGGTGAGGATGACGTTGTCGAGGCCGCGCAGCGGGGACTCGAAGGGGTCGCCTTGCGCCTTCGGCTCGACCGGGAACACGTCGATTGCCGCTCCGGAGAGGTGCCCGCTCAGGATGTGTTCGCGCAGTGCCAGGTCGTCGACCACCATGCCGCGTGAGGCGTTGATGAAGACGGCTCCTGGCTTCATCCTCGCGAACTGTTCCGCGCCGAAGAGGCCCGCGTTGCCGGGTCGGCCGTCCACGTGGATGCTGACGACGTCGGACTCCGCGAGGAGCTCGTCGAGCGAGCCCATGCGGCGCGCGTTGCCGTGCGCGAGCCGGTCGGCGGTGTCGAAGAACGCGACCCGCATGCCAATGGCTTCGGCCATGTTGGACAGCTGTGACCCGATGTTTCCGTAGCCCACGATCCCGAGGGTGCGACCGCGGGTTTCGTAGGCGCCCTTGGCGGACTTGTCCCAGATCCCGTCGTGCATGCGCTGCGTCTTCTCGGGGAGGCGACGTGCCAGGGCAAGGACCTCGCCGATGACCAGCTCGACGACGCTGCGGGTGTTCGAGAAGGGAGCGTTGAAGACGCCCACTCCCAGCTCGGTCGCGTGGGTCAGGTCGACCTGGTTCGTGCCGATGCAGAAACACCCCACCGCGCGCAGGTTTGGGGCTGCATCGAGGACGGCGTGGGTGACCTTGGTGTTGGACCGAATGCCGAGCACGGCGACACCGGCCAAGGCCTCGATGAGCTCGGCCTCGTTCATGGAGCCGGGGCGGACGTCGACGTCGAACCCCATCCGGCGGAATGTCTCCCGGGCGACGGGGTGGACGTTCTCGAGCAGCAGTGCCTTCACGCGTTGTCTCCCTTGCGGCCACCCGTCCGCCGGGCGGCCTGAGATGAGTTCTTGTGGGTCTCAGATTGCCCCAGCCGACGGGCCGGAGGCGATTGTGTGCATCACGTGAGATGCCGGCTGGAGGTTTCGAACCAGCAGCTGCCCGGTGTGCACCAGGTGCTGCCGCATCGCCGTCTCGGCGGCGGCGCCCCTGCGGTCGAGGATGGCGGTGACTATCGGTGCGTGCTCGGCGCAGATCTCGGGCAGCGTCCGTCCTGCGGTCGTGGTGCGCGGGCCGAGCAGGGCGGTCGTGGTGCGCATGCCTTCGATGATGGCCGCGGCCCGCTGGTTTCCGCCGGCGCGCATGAGTCGGTCGTGCAGCGCGCGGTCCGCGACCCAGAACCCTTCCTCGTCGCCCGTCGCGTCTTCGAGGGCCTCGAAGGCCAGGCGGATCTCGGCGTGCTCGGCGTCCGTGGCGCGTTCCGCCGCGCGGCGGGCGGCGGCCGGCTCGAGGGCGAGGCGGATGTCGATGATCTCCTCGATGTCGTGCGCCTGTGGTGTCAGGACCTGGAAGCCGCGGTTGCGGTTGATGCGCACGAGGCCGGCCTCGGCCAGTCGCAGCAGCGCCTCCCTCACCGGGCTGCGCGAGACGCCGAGCAGGTCCGCGAGCTGGTAGACAGAGTAGGTGTCGTCCGGGAGCAGCTCACCGGAGGTGATCCCCGCGCGGACGGCTTCGACGACCCCGTCCGCGAGGGAGGGTGCGCCGAGAGGGAGCGACAGCCGGACCATGGGTAACATGTTACCCATGGTCGAGGAGTCCACGCAGGTGGTGCGGGCGCTGGAAGGCGCAGGCCTGGAGGTCCGGGCCGACGCGGGCACTCGCAGCATGTATGCGTCCGATGCCTCGCTGTACCGGATTCCGCCGCTGGCGGTGGTCCGGCCCCGGGGCGTCGAGGACGTCGCCGCCGCCCTGGCCGTCGCCCGCGAGACCGGGGTCCCGGTCACCTGTCGTGGTGCGGGGACGTCTGTCGCGGGCAACGCCGTCGGGCCGGGCGTGGTGCTGGACTTCTCCCGTCACATGAACCGAGTGCTGGCCGTCGACCCGGAGGCGCGGACCGCGGTCGTCGAGCCCGGCACGGTGCACGCCGTCCTCCAGAAGGCTGTGGCACCGCATGGGGTCCGCTTCGGGCCAGACCCGTCGACGCACCCGCGCTGCACGATCGGGGGGATGATCGGTAACAACGCGTGCGGGTCCCGGTCGCTGGCCTACGGGCGCACCTCGGACAACGTGACCGGCCTCGAGTTGCTCATCGCAGCCGGTGATGAGCTGGTCACGGGCTACGACGAGACCGGTATGCCGTTTGCCCGGGGCGGCGCGGACGTGGTCCTCGACGTCCGCGCGGTGATGTCCCGTCACCTTTCGACGGCGCGCACCGAGTTCGACCGCTTCGGTCGGCAGGTCTCCGGCTACGCGGCGCACCACCTGCTGCCCGAGCGGTTCGACCTCACCCAGGCCCTGGTGGGCTCGGAAGGAACCCTCGGGGTGATCACCCGGGCCAGCGTGCGGCTGGTCGTCGACGCGCCCGTGCGGGTCGTCGTGGCACTCGGGTTTCCCGACATCGTCACGGCAGGTCGCGCTGCTCCCGGGGTCGTGGCGCACGGGCCGACCTCCTGCGAGGGCTTGGACTCCCGGCTGGTTGACGTGCTCCGCGCTCGCCGCGGGCCCGGCGCCATACCTGCGCTGCCCAAGGGCCGGGCGTGGCTGTTCGTAGAGTTCGCCGGCGAGGAGCTAGGGGAGGTCAGGGATCGGGCCCGGCGCCTGGTGGGGGAGCGGCTCGGCGATGACGGCGTCATCGTCGAGGACCCTGTCGTGCAGGCCCGCTTGTGGCGCATTCGCGAGGACGGCGCCGGCCTCGCGGGTCGGGCGCCGTCCGGCAAACCGGCCTGGCCGGGGTGGGAGGACGCGGCCGTGCCGCCCGCTCGCCTGGGGGAGTACCTCGCAGCCTTCGACGAGCTCGTCAGCTCCTACGGCATGACGTCGGCCCCGTTCGGTCACTTCGGCAACGGGTGCTTGCACGTGCGGCTGGACCTGCCGCTGGACCAGCCGGACGGCACCCGCGTCATGCGCGAGTTTCTCACCGAGTCGGCGCGGCTGGTCGGCGGGTTCGGCGGATCGCTCTCGGGCGAGCACGGCGACGGGCGTGCCCGATCCGAGCTGCTGCCGCACATGTACTCGCCCGACGCGATCGCCCTGTTCGGCGGGATCAAGCGCGCCTTCGACCCGGACAACCTTCTCAACCCCGGGGTGCTCGTCGACCCCGATCCTGTGGACAGGAACGTGCGACCTGCTGGAAGGTTCCCGATCCGGAGTCTGGCGATGGCCTACCCGCACGACCACGGAGACCTCGGGCAGGCAGTGCACCGCTGCACCGGGGTCGGCAAGTGTCGGGCCGACAACTCCGCTGCCGGCGGTGTCATGTGCCCCTCCTACCTGGCCACTCGGGAGGAGAAAGACTCCACCCGAGGCCGGGCCCGGATCCTGCAGGACGTTGTCCGCGGCGAGCTGCCCTGGTCGCACCCGTCGGTGCACGACGCGATGGATCTGTGTCTGGCGTGCAAGGGGTGCGCATCGGACTGCCCCACCGGCATCGACATGGCGACGTACAAGTCCGAGGTGCTGCACCAGACCTACCGGCGCAGGATCCGCCCCCGCTCCCACTACACACTTGGCAAGCTGCCCATGTGGGCACGGCTCGCGGGCCGCGCGCCGACGCTGGCCAACAGGGCCCTTGCCCTGCCTCTCGTCGGCCCCATCGCGTTGTGGCTGGCCGGCGTCGACCGTCGCCGCTCCCTACCCGCGTTTCCCCAGCGCCCGTTCCGCCGCACCTTCACACCGCTCGCTTCGGACCTTAGGCCAGTGGTGTTGTTCGCCGACTCGTTCACCGACGTCTTCTCACCTGAGATCGCCGACGCCACGGTGCGGGTGCTGCGAGACGCCGGCTACGAACCGCGCCTCCCGAGCGGCTCGGTGTGCTGTGGCCTGACCTGGATCACGACCGGACAGCTCGACTCGGCCAAGGACATCCTGCGCCGCACCGTCGCCACCCTCGCGGCGGACGCGCGGGCCGGCATACCTATCGTCGGGATCGAGCCATCCTGCACCGCGGTCTTGCGCTCGGACGTCCACGAGCTACTCCCCGGCGACGAGGACGCTGCCCTCGTCTCGTCCCAGGTCCGCACGCTCGCGGAGCTCCTCGCCGAGACCTCAGGCTGGCAAGGCCCCGACCTGACCGGGACAAAGGTCATCGCCCAACCCCACTGCCACCACCACGCCATTCTCGGCTGGAAGACGGACGCAGACCTGCTCGCCGACACCGGCGCCACGGTGCAGACCCTGGCCGGCTGCTGTGGCCTTGCCGGGAACTTCGGCGTCGAGATCGGCCACTACGAGGTCTCCGTGGCCGTCGCCGACCAGAACCTCCTACCCGCCATCGACGCGAGCCCGGACGCAGTCGTCCTGGCAGACGGGTTCTCCTGCCGCACGCAGATCGCTGATCTACGACACCGGCGCAGCGTGCACCTGGCGCAGCTACTCGATCCAGCCAATCCCTGAAGGGACCAGCCTTCAAGCGTTCACCAAACTCGAGACTCGCCGTGCTCGACCGGCTGAACGTCAAGCTCTCGGGGGAGAGCGCCTTCGAAGACTGCGATCTGTCGACGGACGACGGCAGGTTGGTCTTCGCGAAGATCAAGGGGCGGTCGGCAACGTTCGGCCGCCTCTGCACCCAAGCGGTCGTGTCGGCGGAGATGCTGGTTCGTGAGCCTCAGGTGAGGATCGAACTTCTCAGCCGGGCGATGGACGCGAACGCCGGTCACGAGATCCTGGACGCCGTTCAGGATCGTCTCGGGCAGCTCGAGGCACGTGAACAGGGGTGCCTGAAGATCTGCCTGCTACTGCTCGGCACGTGGAACTTGGGCGGCGGCGGGGTTGGCGGGTTGGCGGTGGAGGTAGGTGTCTTGGGTGATGGAGACTTTGGCTTGGCCGAGTTGGTCGGCGATTTGGCGGGCGGTGTGGCCGGCGTCGTCGAGGGCGGTGGCGGTGGTTTTGCGGAGTGCGTGGGAGCGGATCCAGGCGAGTTTGTCGGATTCGGCCGGTTCGGCGGAGTCTCTGAGCCGGGCAAGCAGATCAGGGGTGTTGTCCAGGTCGATCCCGTAGGTCTTGGCGAGGCTGGAGACGAGTCGGTGGTTGGGTTTGAGTCGGCCGGTTTCGATGAGTTCGAGTCTGGTTTGGGGCCAGCCGAGGGTCAGTGCGGCTTGCTTGCGGCTGAGGTGGGCCTGGCGGCGGAATGCGCGCAGGGTTTGGCCGAGCTCTCGTCGGGCGGTGCTGGCGACGGGGGACAGGGCGGTGCGGAGGGCGCGACGGGTGTTGGAGGGGTCTCGGTAGTTGCCGATCGTGTCGGGGAAGACTGGGGCGTCGGGTTGCGTGTCGCCGGTATGGCGGGCGCGGAGGCTGGTTGTGGCCCAGGTGGGGAGGCTGAGGATGCGCTGGCCGGTTCTGGACTTGGTGGTCTTACGGATCAGGCCTTCGCCGGGTGGCCGGGCGATGCTGTGGGTGATCTCGACGGCGCCGGTTTCGAGGTCGACTTGGTGCCAGAGGACGGCGAGGGCTTCGCCGATGCGGACGCCGGTGGCGAGCATGAATGTGACGAGGTCAGGCAGGTCAGCTTCGACGGCGTGTTCGTCTGCGGTCAGGCTCTTCTGCAGGAGGGTGACTTCTTCGGTGGTGAGGGCTCGGAGTGGCCGCTTGGGTTTGGCTTCGATGGCGTCGACCTCGCGGGCGGGATTGACGGTGATGGCGCCATAGCGGACGGCGAGCTTCATCGCGCCGGAGATGACCGCGCGGCAGGTCTTGGCGGTTGAGGGCCGACGTGGTCCTTGATCTTGAACAGGACGGTGTCGAGGCACGGGGTGGTGGCCTCGCCGATGTGGAGTTCGCCGATTGCGGGTCGGACGTGGTTCTTGAGCGCGCGCCGATAGGTGTCCAGAGCGTTGCCCGTCGGCCACGAGCCTCTCGAATCTCTTCTCCCAGAGATCGAGGAGGTGGTTGATCTTGTGCATCTCGGTGAGGTCTGCCGAGTGTCTGGTTCTGGCGCGGTTCTGGAGCTTGAGGATCAGGGCCGCTCGGGCGGCGGTCTTGGTTGAGCCGGTGGCGGTGACTGGGCGGACCGTGCCGTCGTGGTCGCGGAACTTGGCACGGGCCAGGTGCTTGAGGGGTTTGCCGTTCTTGGTGGTCTTCAGGGTTCTGGTGGAGATCTCTCCCCAGGTTCCGATGGGCAGCGGTGTCCTCGGCATGTCTTGCCTCCAACCGGTGTGAGCGTTTCCTATTCAACGCTTGGCCGGTGCGAGAGGTGAGGGACGACGGTGACGTCGCACGCCGATGTGAGGTGACGCACAGTCACGGTCACCTGAAGGCTGCAAGGCCTAGCCGACGGGAGAGATGCGCGGGCCGAAAAGGTCGAATAAAAGGTGTCCTGCAGGCATCGAGAAACCCAGGCCACGCTGTGACCTGGGCTTTTGTGCGCCGCCAGGGACTCGAACCCCGAACCCGCTGAATTCCAGCTGAGATTGATCATCATTTGTCGATGGTGCGCGAAAACTCTTACAGGTAACGGATTCCGCGGCTGCTTGTTGCGCATAAGTTCTCATCGGCAACCATCCTCTCGCGCTGATTGAGGTGCGTAAAGAGGTGCGTCGGGGACGGACCTGTCGAAGAAGGGCGTCGTGGCGATCAGCGGGGTGACCTGTTGTTCAGGTCCACCGGGCGTTGTCTGGATCCCAGGCCTTGCCTCGGGCCTCGCCGCTGATGAGTGGGTCGGCGAAGGCTGTGATCACGGCGACTGCATCCGCGAACCTAGGTGGGTAGCCGGTGGCGGCTGGGCCCTGACGTCGTAGCCATGCGGTGTAGGAGGGCTGTCGTCGCTGGGCGAGGTCGGTGATGCTGGAGCTGAGTGGTCGCAAGGTGATCTGTCGGTGGGCTGCTGTGGCGTCGAGAGCTGTGGATACTTCGTCGGCGCGGAGGGTGTTGGCGCGTAGCAGGCGGTAGAGGTCGCCGTAGTCGCGGTCGCGGGTGTTGAGGTCGCCGAGTTCAATGGCGGTGGAGAGTTTCTCGGCGATGACGGTGGCGAGTGGGTAGCCGAGGATGGTGAAGGTCTCGGCCTCGAGGAGTTGTTGGTATGCGATGAGTTGGGGCTCGGGGGTGATGGGGTCGCCGAGGCTGACGTCGAGTTGGAGTTTGAGTTGGGCTCGGGCGATTGAGGCGGGCATGACGAGTCGGAGTCCGTGGTAGCGGCCGTCGTCTCGAATCGGCGTGGTTCTGAGGCTTGCGCCGTCGAACGTGACGCCGTCGTCGACTTCGGTCGCGGCGATCGTCCTGATTCGGCGGATGATCTCGGTGTCCTCGCCGGCGAAGTCTTGCCCGAGTATGTCGATGTCGCGGGTCGTGCGGCGGGCGCCGAACTGGGCGAGGAGTAGTCCGCCTTTGAGGACGAAGTGTTCGCGGCTGGCTGGTGATGTGGCGAGCCGGTAGAGGAATCGTTCGAGGACGTACTCGACCATGACTTCGTCGGTGGCGCGCCGTTGTCGGCGCGCTGAGTTCCGCAAGTCGTTGTAGATGCGGCCGGCAGTGGTGTCGCGGGCTGGGTTGACCATCAGGCGAGCACCGCTTCGACAGCTGGCCGGATGACGGAGAGGGCATGCAGTTCACGCGCGATGCGTTGGAGATTCGCGACGCCGTCAGGCCCACTGGTTCGCAGGTACCGGCCGAGTGCCGCCAGGGCCAGTGTGTGGCCGACGCGGTTGCGGTGGCGCATGGCATCGACCACGCTGCGGGCTGCGTCGTACACCGGCACGAACTCGCCCGGTGCCGCCTCGTACTGCTCGATGTTGAGGTCGAAGGTCATGGCCGCGTACTGCGCGACGACGATGGGTGGGTACGAGATCGCCGGACGCCGGGCGCCACGCGGTACAGCGATGTGTACGGCGGCCGGTATGTCGTCGATCAGATCGTGCAGCGCGAGCGCGGACTCGCCGCAGACCACTGCACCCGACGCCCGTGCGTGGACAGCCAGCAGATCGAGGTGCGCAGTCTCGGGGGCGTCGGACCGCCGGTAGACACCGCGCGAGAGTTCAATCGCGGCCCCCTCGCTGACCAGCGTCGCCAGATCCCGTGATGGCAGGCCGGCCCGGCGTGCCTGCGCCGTGCTGAACGTGGGCGGCAGCAGTGCCAGCCGTTGGCGTGTGCGAGGTGACTCCAAGGGCGTCATGTACCAAATCATACCCCATGAGACTATTAAGGGGGACGATTTGATACATGCTTCGGATCTCCGGTCAGAACCGATCAGCTGATGTGGCTCACGAGGATTGGCGCACCGCGACGGCCGACGCAGCTCGTCACGACGGATCTACGTCCAGCCGGACGGAGGTACCAGTTGAGGCATCCAGGGAAGCCAGGAAGGGTGTTCGGCCCGAGCTTCTTGTGGTTCATGGGCGACGCTGTCTCACGGTGCAACTGCTGATGACAGGTCGGCGAGTAGATCGTCTAGTAGGGCCTCTTCATGGACGGCCTGGGCTAAGTGGTCGATCGCCGACCGCAGGTCTGGGTGATGGCCGGGCTTGGTGCCGTTGGCGGCGTGACGGAGGTAGGTGGCGACATCGAAGCGCCACATTTCTGCGGCCGGTGCCACGGACACGAGTTGTTTGACGACTACTAGGCCCGCATGGTCGAAATCCGCCCGGATGCTCAGTGGTATGTCGGCAGCAGCCAGCCCGGCGACCAGGTCGAGAGCTGCCGTGGTCGGCACACCGTCGGTGCAGATCAGCGGTGGACAGTCGGCTCCGAGCCGATCCGCAGCCGCCTCGGCGACTGTCGGATTCTCGCAGACAAAGGCTGGTCCACCCACTGCCCTCCAGCCGCCACGCAACGAGCGTAGGGACAGCCAAACCGGTTCGCCAACGGAGGCGGAGCACAAGCGGACGGCGTGTGCGTTTCCTTCCAGTGCGAGATTCACTGCGAGGACTCGAGACGAGACCTCGTCGCAGAGTACGCCGACCGCCGCCCACGCCAGCCGCCAGATCCGGCCGGCCCGCCCCGGTCGCGCCAGTCCATGGGCCGTCGCCGCCAGTCGTGCTACAAGCTTTCCGAGCAGCTGGTCTGCGTCCAGTGCGTGTGCGTCGCCAAGGAGAACACTGGCAAGTTGCGCATGCCGAATCGGTGGTGTGGTTGCGTCAGGCAACTGTATCCAGATCGCGCTCACCTCCCGGACAACCCCGAGGCGGTCTCCGGTGCCGGCCGCCGGCAGGATCGGCTCGTCGGCCAGCCAGTCGCGAGCGACCTGCGGCGGCACTCCGGCCCAGATCAATTCGGCCTCGGCGGACTCGTCCTCAGCCAGAGCCCGTTCGCTTTCCATCCGCCGTACGTCGGCGTCGAGCTCGACTTCGCCGTACAGCGCCTCGACGAGCCGACGGACCGTCATCCCGTGTTCGGCCAGTCGCGCGGCGACGTCACGGAGCTGAACCGGCCGGCCGGAGAGCGCCCAGCTGTTGCCCAGGAGCCTTCCCACCTCCTGTCGCTGGCTCGATGAGAGCGCCAGCGCACCGAGGCGGCCGTTCTCGGTGTCGTGCCCACGGCGCGCTCGGTTCTGTACGGCGCGGAGAACCGTTGCCGGTCCGTCGAGCTCGGACCATTGCCGGATTCCTTCTGGTACGCCGCTCATTCGGCGCCTGCAACCGCGATCGGCAGCGCTTGCTCGACCTGAGTCAGGTTCTTGCCCAGCCAGAGATAGCTGTCGACATCCACGCCCGGCAGGAGCTTGTCGCGAGCCAGGTCGTAGATGGCGACGGCCGGCACCGTACGGTACGTGCACCATTCGTCGTGGGCGGTCAACATGATGTCGAGGTCGAATTCCACGGTGAGGCCCATGAACGACTCCTTGACGGACGCATCGACACCGGTCATTGCTTCGTCGAGCCAGATCCATCGTGGCGCTCCGCGGCCGGCCGCGTTGTAGGCGACGACCGCTGCGGCGAACAGCGGCTGAGACAGCAGGACTACCTTTTCGCCGCCGGACTTGGAGCCGTGACTCGCATTGTCGAAACGGCGCCACACGCCTCCGTCGCCGCCCCGGAACTGCAACTCGATGCGCAACCACCGACGGTAGTCGAGCGCACTCGCCAGTTGTTCCTTCCAGTCGCTCGCGCCCCCGGCCTTTGCGTCGGCCCGGGCCGCATCGATCTTTCGGGACAGGAAGTTGCGTACCTGTTCCTGACGATCCGCGCCGAGTTGAGCGTATCCGTGGCCGAGTGCCTTGACCACGACCACCGCCTCCGGATCGGCCGGGTCGGGCACTCGCTCCAGCCGAACGACGTGCCCCTGTCCCGTCGGATGCTTCGCGAGTTGCCGGTTGATGTCGAGGAAGGTGCCCTCGGCGTAATCGAGCCGCTCCTTCAGGTACTCGATGAAGTTGGACTCCAGCAGGGTTCCCAGGACATCGCGTTGCTCGGTGTTATAGCGGTCCTCCAGCTCCTGGACGGCGGCGGCCAGCGCGTTGCTGGCCGGCTGGGGAGCCTGCCATCCGTGCGTTGCATCAGTGAGCACCAACACGAGCGGAACCGGTCCGTCGTCGTCGATCCGCATGTCACGCGTCGGAAGTAGCTGCTGCCGGAGTTCCTGAAGGCTGGTCAGGCACCTCCGCCACGCTCGTTCCTCGGCGGCGGGCTCGGTCACGTCCCGCAACGCCCGCCGTGCAGCCCGTGCGCTCTCCCGGCCGGTCTCGACCACGCGCCTGTCGGGCGCCGAAAGGTCTAGTGGCCCGAGCAGGTCCGCGTCGACCACCGCCCACCAGGCGGTTAGCGCTTCGTTACGGGCGGTCTCGGCTGCGACGCGGCGCTCCTCATGCTGGGCGAGTACCGCCGTTGCGGAGGCGACGGTGACACGCGCCTCGGTCAACTCGTTGCCCAAGCGCGTCATCGAAGTGCCGAGCTGAGTGAGGCGCTCGGCCAAGCGGTCTGCTCTGCCCAACATGTCGTGATGATCCGACTGCAGGGTCGTTTCCGCGATCGTGAGCTGGATACGGACCTGCCGTTGCTCCGTCGTCAGTCTCTCCAGCTCCCGAACGACCTCCTCCAACTCGATACCGCGGTCCTCCGCTGTGGTCTCGGCGGCGTGGAGCGCATCTTGCCGCGACTTGTTCAACTCGATCAGTGCGGACAGTTCCAGCACCGCCTGGCGGCAATGGTTCAGCGCCCGGCTGTAACTTTGCAGACCCTCCATGGGGAACTCGAAACGAGCGGCATGTTCGGCGAGGCCTGCCCGCTTGTCGTCTGCCTCGGCCTGGATCGTGCCGTGCCGGGCGACCTCTGTTGCGTGCTCCCGCTCCGCGTGGCCCGACAAGTCCGTGCTGACCGCGAACGTGCGAGCAGCCTCGATGACTGGCCGCTCGGACGGCACTGCGGCGTATTCGGTCTCGAGGAGGTCCAGTTGGCTCGCGAGGAGGATGAGTTCGGCCTCGATGAGGGTCAAATCCTCGTCAACCCAACGTAGTTCGGCGCCGGCCGCGTCGATGGCCCGGAGACGGGCCGCCTCGCGCGCTGCGATTCCGAGGTACGACGCGCTCTGCGCGGGCGCGGCTCGCCCGGTCAGGGAACCGACTGACCAGCAGCCATCGCGGCTCAGCCAACTCCCGTCCTCCGGAGCGGATGCTCGATCGGCGAACCAGCCGAACCCGGCGAGTAAGGCCGCGACCACGTCCACCGGCACACCGTCAGCGGAAGCTGGTTCGAGCACGTCGTTCAGGCTCGCACCGGGCACTGCTCGCGGCCGCAGCTGGACGTCGAAGGGTTCGTTGCCATCAGCATCGACCAGCAAGCCGGACGGCGTGACCCAGGCATCGAGGATCCCGGCGGCAGCGAGCGCAGCCTCCAGAACGTCGAGGTCAGTTGGAGCCAGCACGTCCCGGGGGTTCACACACTTCCAGAACGGCGCACCTCGGCCGGCCGACGTGTCCGGACGGTCGCGACGACTCCACGTCACCGGCTTCGGCGGCGGGTTCTCGGAGATCGATCGCAGGCGATCGATGTCTGCTTCGAGTCGCGACTTCTCGGCCCGCAGCGGCTCTCGGCGGGCTTCGGCCACCGCGATCCGCCGCTGCAACTGCTCTCGGTGCCCGTCGAAATGCTGCCGGACCGCAGCGCGTGGCGATGTGGTCGATGAACCTACTGTGGTCAACTCGGCGACCAGGTCACACCAGTGTTCGACCTGCTCATCCGTCGTCGGGGCGGCTGTCAAACTGCGGGCCCATTTCCGCAAGTTCACGCGCAGGTCGTCGACGGCGGTCTCCAATTGCGCCAGCCGCTCCCCGGCCTCCGATGCCGCCTCGTCGCGACGTGCGGCGTACCGAGCGACGCGTCTTTGCGATGCCTCGGCTTCGGCAACTGCTCTCCCGAGGTCGGCATGCAACTGCTCATGGTGCTCGAATCGCTCGAACCTTCTGTCGATCGCGACCCGCAGACCGGCGATGTCCAGGTCCGGCAGGTGCCGCTCGGTCGCAGCGGCGAGGCCGACCTGCGCGGCGAGTTCCGTCAGAGTTCTAGCCTGCGTGGACTGTCGCTCGGCCACCGCCGCGGCCTCGGTCAGGGCGGCGGTGACGACCGCCTGCGACTGCTCCACAGCTAGGACCGATTTGCTGTGCCGCTCGTTCACACTCCCGCGGTGCTGGGCCACGGTTGCCAACGCACTGCGAAGGGTTTCGACTCGGCCCGCCGCAGCTACCGCATCGGTGTACGCCTGCGATTTCAGCAGCTCGCGATATTCGACCTCGCGGTCGTCCCGGTCGATGCGCACCCTTTCGAGCTCACTCGTCACTTGACCGACTTGCCGCGTGGCTTCGGTGAGCTCGCCGTCAGCGCGGTTCTTGAGATCCGTGGTTCGTTCGAGTTGGCTGGTGGTTCGTGACAGTTCGTCGGCCCGCGAGCGGACGACGATCGAGGCCCATGGCTTCCACGCATGGCTGGTGTAGTACGCCAGTGCATGGGCGGCCTGCTTGGTGGTGTCGACCTTGGAGCGGAGTTGGTCGAGCCGATCCCACCCGTCGGCGAGGTTGTCGATCTCCTCGGCTGCGATCGGCGGCAGGGCGTCTCGCAGGGTGTCGGCGAGACTCGCCGGGTTCAGACGTTCGCCCAACTTCGGTTTCCGGAGTTGCTTGAGCAATTCGGTCAGGTTGTTGTAGGCGTCGATCTCCATGCCGAACAGCTCACGCGCCAGGTGCGCACGGTACTGTGTCGCGCTCTTGTAGACCTGTATTCCGGGAAGCTTCTTCAGTTCCGTTTCGTCGAGCGGCCGTCCAGAGTGGGTCAGCTCCAGCGCACTGCCGATCCGATGCCGAGTGACCAATTGCCAGGTCTGCACCGGCGCGGTTCCGGTCCCACGGCGCGCGCTGGCGCCGAGACCGCAGGTGAAGTACTCCGCCTCGCCGTGATCGCCGATCCGCCCGAACTCCGCCCACGCGTAACCAAGTCCGGCGTCCCTCAGCTCCCGTGGATCGTCGGCCTCACCTGTGGGCAGCAGGTTGAACCGCATGGTGCGATGTTGCGAACCGAATGGATCCAGAATTGATGCGCCGATCTCACCGCGCATCAGCATCAAGGTCGTGAGCTCGAGAACCTTGGTCTTGCCCGCGCCGTTCCCGCCGCGCAGCACCAGGCGCCCGTCGGCGAACCAGAACTCGGCCTCGTCGTACTCCCAGAGATTGACGATTCCGACGCGCAGCGGCTGCCAGCGGGTCAGCTGCGCGGTCGGCAGGCCACCGGTCCGTGCGGCGTCGAGCCAGGCCTCGCCGTCGACGCGTGCATCAGTCATCGGTTCCTCCGTCGGATCGATCAGTTGTCTCTTGGACAGCGGGACCGCGATAACGTGCCGCCGCCGGTGTCAGATGAAACTCGCCCGGCGTCTCGGCCGGTCGCAGCAGATCGAGCGCCGCAAGCGTTTCGAGGGCACCGGCGGCCATCGCTCCCTGCACTGTTGTTCCTGCGGTCATCGCCGTCGGATACCGGTCGGCGATGTCGTCGGCGGCGAGCTCGATCCGGTCGCGTCCGAACGGCTTGCCGGTGCCGATGTCGCCCAGCAACTCGTCGAGGATCAGCAACGTGCAGAAGTCCGCGGCGCGCAGTCTGGGGAAGGGCAGGTCAGTGTGCTTGTCCTCGGTCACCACCAGCGCGATTCCCTCGGCGCGTTCCTCGGCGGTCCAGCCGGTCATCTCCTCGCACCAGGACAGGAGCCGCCGTCGCTGGTTCGTCAGGTACGCGCGCTCGTCGTCCGACAGGTCGGCGAAGTAGCAGACCGGTAGTTCGAGGAGCCGGCGAAGGACGCCGAACCTGGGGGACTCCGCCTCTTGGCCGCCCGCGGAATCGAGCGCTGCATTCAAGCTGACCGGGTCGATCATCCGCAGCAACAGCTCACGTCGCACGTCGAAGGCATCGCCGACCTTGTTGCGCTGCCGCGCCCAGTCATCGTTCTGATCGGTTGTTGCTACGCCGAGCGGTCGTAGGCCGCCCAGGTCCACCAGCACCTGGAGCCCCCGCACGAACAGCACGCGTTCCGTATACCGATCGGGGTCGTAGGGCGTGACGCCGGTCTGCTCGCGGTCGGTCAAAACCCGGACCCGGTCGGAAAGCTCCTGAGTGCTCGTCACATCTTCCGCATCCTCGGCCGCGGCGGCGGTGAGTACTGCCAGGATCAGCGCGCGCCGCCCTGGCATGTCCGTCGGCCGCGGCGCGTGGACCTTGGCGTCGGTGGGAAGCCGGTACAGCCGAGCTGCGGATTCAGTCAGGAGCAGCCGGTAGCCGAGCCGGTTCACGAACCAGTCGGCCAGCGTGGAGCGATGCGCGAACACCAGCGGCCATAACTGCGGGCAGGCGTCGCGGGTGACGACCGAACACTGGAGCAGTCCGACGAACGCCTGTTGGAGGTCGCTGGTCACAGATGCCGCATTTCGAACGTCCAGTCCCGCGTCACGAAGCCGCCGTCCTCGGTTTTCAGCACTGCCGATCTGGCATCCTGCTCGACGGTCAAGCTGACCTCCCACTGCCCGTCAGGACTGACTGCTGTACGCCGACCATCGACGGTCCGGCCGGTGCGACGGACGGCGCCGACCAGGTCCAGCAGGAGTTCGAACTCTGCTCGGCTCAGAGACTCCCACGACGCGATCCGGGTGCCGGTCCGCTGTACCAGGGAGACAGCCGCTTCACTGCGCTCCGCGCGAGCAGCTCGCCGGGCCTGGGCTGCAGCGGCTTTGCCGTCCGCGTAGTTCGGAGTCATCGGCCGTCGTCCGACGGCGGCGCGCGCACCCTGGCGTCGGTACCGGGCGGTCACGGGCGCCGCCGGAGCATCGACCCACGGCAGAGCCGAGTCATCCGCCGAGTCAGCGGGCAGTTGCAGATGACGCGCTGAGAATGCGCCTGCGGCCGTGTGCCAGATCCGCCATGCTTCCAGGTCCGACGGCGCTTGTTCGAGTGCGGCGGCGAGGTGCAGCAGCTCCGGACGGCGGGTCACCGAACCCGCACTGTCCATCAGGATGTACATGTTGCGAGCCCACGGCGCCACGAGATCCCGCAGTTGGCGACGGAGGCGCCGCGCCTGACCGGCCGGCGACGCGAACCACGCCGCCAGCGCTGTCCACGTGTGCGTCCATCGCTCGACCTGACTGTCGACCAACGACTCGGGGACTTCGTCGGCGAGAGCCGCCCGTATACACGCCCGCCACGTCGACGCGCTCAACAGCGGGGTGAGTTCCTCCACCAGTTCCGCGATCCGGGGACTGTTGACGTCGACCTGCTCACCCCACATCGAGACGTAGGCCTGAAGCGTCCGCCACAACATGTCCTGCTTCGCCTCGTCGGGACCGCCGGACAGGGCATGCGCAAGGCCACGTTGCCAGCCGCGCGCTGCGGTCGCCATCGCCTGGTGCAGGGTGATGACCTGCTGAAACTCCCCGGCCGCATCGACGAAACGCTGCCTCCGCACGGCCTCGGCGAAGGCTGCAAGACGGTCGTGAATCGCCCGCGGCGCAAGGGTCAGATCGCCTTCGGTTGCTTCGTCCTGCGACTGCGGATCGGCCAGGAAGCTGTGCAGGCGGGCTGCCGCGGGCGTCAGTTGAAATCGATCGCGCCGGCGCAGGAAGTCTTCGCCACGGCGCGCGGGCTCCTGCCATGACGTGAGAACATCCCAGTGCACCAACCGCTGCAGTCGGTCCTCGAGTTTCCAGGCGTCGTCGGCAGCCAGTTCTTCGGCGAGCTCAACCGAAAGGACCTTGGCCAACCGAATCGAGACTGCGGCGGCGACTTCGTCGTAGGACAGTCCAGTCAGGCTGTTGTCCTGCTCCGCCAGGAGCACGTCGACGATCACGCGGTACTGGGCCGCGTACCGCGTCGCCAGGTACGAGGTCATCGGCACACGTCCCGGCAGGCCCGCCAAGGCCCACGAATCCGGCCCCTCGGCAAGTTCCTCATCATCCACAGCGCTGTCCCGAAACTGGCCGTCTGAAGGAGTGGATCCAGGCATCAGACTGAGGCCCTGCCTTCGGCGTCAGGGTTCAAGATCTCTGCCATTTCCGGCGGAATCGTGAAACTGACCGCCGTTGCACCGCCGTCGTAGTTTGCGGTAAGCGCCACCTCGGCCCCCGCCATCAACCGGCCCTCTTCCTCGAGGAGTCTGGTGATCCTCGTCGTCGGCCGGGTGAATCCGCGAAGCAGCCGATCCTCGCCGGAGCCCGCGACCTCGTAGACCTGGTCGCGACTGACTGTGCCGCCCTGCGCGGCAGCCATCCGGATGATCTCGGTATGTGGCGATCCTTCGGCATCAAGCCGCTTGAACAGCTCCAAGATGGCGGACCGGGTCCAGCCCTCGTTGTCGGTGGTACTCGCCCTCGCGACGTCCGCTGCTGCCTCCGGAGAAACAGCCACCTGAAGAGCCGCCGCATGCTCGATCAGCTGCACAGGCCGCAGCATGAACAGCCGTCGCTCCGAGTCTGCCGCGAACTCGTGAACCAACTCCTGACGCGGGCCCATGAAGTGGTTGCGGTGCTTCCACCACCAGTCCTCCTTCTCATCACCTGTCACGATGACCAGCGGGAGGTCGCGACGATTGGCTTCAGCAATCGACTGGATCCACACCAGATAGTCGCCGCTGGCGCCGTCGGCTGCATCACCGGGGGTTTTCTCCGCGTCCTTGTAGCCGGGCGGGATCTTCGCCTGGACTCGTCGTTCCCCTTCGGCCAGTGCGGATTTGTGCTCGTCCTCTGTCAGTGGAGGTCCGACATGAGCAGGCAGGAGGTCATTGAGGAGGTCGAGCACCGTGTCGCGGCTTCCGTCGTACGAGATGGTGCCGGCGCCCTGCACCTCGGTGTCGATCAGGTTGCGGGCCTGTCCGTAGCCGGCCTCCAGCGCCGCGGTGACCAACTGCTTGGTGTCCTCCGGAACGGCGGTCTGCTTGGCCCACGCATCGATGGCGCTGACGGCCGCAGCGCGGGTCTTCTCGATCGCCTTGCCGACTTCGTCAGTCGCCTGGTTCATGCTGTCGATCGCGAAGCATCGATTCCGCCAGAACTCCCGAGCGGCCTGATGACTGACCCAGGCCCGATCTCCGGCAGCCTTCAACACCTCTACCAGTGCCTGTCGCGCCTTCGGGCTGTACCGATAGAAGTTCAGTAGCACATTCGCATCGAGACTCAGCAAACCCCCGGTCAGCGCCTCGTCGACATCGCTGTCGGTCTGCGGCACATTCGCGCCGAATCCGGACCTCAAGGCAGTACCCACGCGCATCCCCCACTTGCAATGAACCACCGTCATGCACACTACCGACCACAGCCGTAGCCCACCACCGGTCACTCACTCTGCGTGTCGGGCGGGCGCGGATGAGGCTAACTGCTCGGCTGCGACCGTGATGGTGGATTCGCACACTGTGGGGCTCAGATAGCCGAAGATGGAGTGGCACCGGCGGATGTTCCAGCCCTCGATGTGGTCGACGATCACGCTGGTGGCGGCTTTCACGGCAGGCCGGGTTTGTCGAAGGCGTGTTCGAGGGCTTGGGCGGCGGCGGGGTTGGCGGGTTGGCGGTGCAGGTAGGTGTCTTGGGTGATGGAGACTTTGGCTTGGCCTAGTTGGTCGGCGATTTGGCGGGCGGTTTGGCCGGCGTTGTCGAGGGCGGTGGCGGTGGTTCTGCGGAGTGCGTGGGTGCGGATCCAGGCGAGTTTGTCGGATTCGGTGTGCAGGATCGCCTCCTGAAGTTGGGCGAGCAGGTCGGGGGTTGTGTCGAGGTCGATGCCGTAGGCCTTGGCGAGCGCGGAGAGGAGCCGGCGGTTGGGTCTGATGCGGCCGGTTTCGATGAGCTCGAGTCTGGTTTGGGGCCAGCCCAGGGTCTGTGCGATTTGCTTTCGGCTGAGGTGTTTCTGGCGGCGGAGGGCACGGAGAGTTTGGCCCAACTCGCGTCGGGCGGTGCTGCCGACGGGGGATAGTGCTGTGCGGAGGGAGCGGCGGGTGTTGGAGGGGTCGCGGTAGCCGCCGATCGAGTTGGGGAAGACCGGGGCGTCGGGGTCGGTGTCGGTCGCGTAGCGGGCACGGAGGCTGGTGGTGGCCCAGGTGGGGAGGCTGAGGACGCGCTCTCCAGTTCTGGATTTGGTGGTTTTGCGGATCAGGCCTTCGCCGGATGGCCGGGCGATGGTGTGGGTGATTTCCACGGTGCCGGTTTCGAGGTTGACTTGGTTCCAGAGGACGGCGAGGGATTCGCCGATGCGGACGCCGGTGCCGAGCATGAACGTGACGAGGTCGGGCAGGTCGGCCGTGACGGCGTGCGCGTCGGCGGTCAGGCTTCTTTGCAGGAGATTGACTTCTTCGGCGGTGAGGGCTCGGGGTGGGTTCTTGGGTTTGGCTTCGATGGTGTCTATTTCGCGGGCGGGGTTGACGCTGAGGGCGCCGTAGCGGACGGCGAGGTTCATTGCGCCGGAGATGACGGCGCGGCAGGTTCTGGCGGTGGGGGCGCCGGCGTGGTGCTTGATGTCGGTGAGGACAGTGTCGAGGCGCTGGGTGGTGGCTTCGCCGATGTGGAGTTCGCCGATGGCGGGACGGACGTGGTTCTTCAGGGCGCGCCGGTAGGTGCCGAGAGAGGTCGGCGATCGCGTGCCGTCGGCGACCAGTCCTTCGAACCTCTTCTCCCACAGGTCGAGGAGGTGGTTGACCTTGTGGGCAGCGGTCAGGTCGCCGGAGTGATTGGTTTGTGCGCGCTTCTGGAGCTTGGTGAGCAGGGCGGTTCGTGCGGCGGTCTTGGTGGTGCCGGTGGCGGTGACGGCACGGACCTTGCCGTCGTGGTCGCGGAACTTGGCGTGGGCCTGGTGCCTGAGGGGTTTGTCGTTCTTCTTGGTCTTCAGGGGCCTGGTGGAGATCTCTCCCCAGGTTCCGATGGGCAGCGGTGGCCTCGGCATGTCTTGCCTCCAACCGGTGTGAGGGTCAGAGGTTCAACGCTTGGCCGGTGCGGAAGATCTGCGAGGTCGCTGACTGTCGCGGTTCGATGTGATGTGACGCACAGTCACGTCGCCTGAAGGCCGCACGGTTCAGCCGGTCGGAGAGATGTGTGGCTGAAAAGGTCGAATAAAAGGTGTCCTGCAGACATGAAGAAACCCAGGCCACGCGCGTGACCTGGGCTTTTGTGCGCCGCCAGGGACTCGAACCCCGAACCCGCTGAATTCCAGCTGAGGTTGACCATCGTTTGTCGACGATGCGCGAAAGCTCTTACTGGTAAGGGATTCGCGGGTTGTTGCGTTCGCATCGTTTCTCATGGATGACCATCCTCTCGCGCTGATTGAGGTGCGTAAAGAGGTGCGCTGCGCCCTCTGACTAGGTGCAGTGTCGCCGAACATCGACGCTGATGCGACTGGCGGTGATGGTCGCGGCAGTTGGCGACATGTCACGATCCCGCTCGCTCATTGACGGAAATGATCGGCTCGTCTTCACCGGGGTAGACGGGCGCGCTTCCCGCAGTCGCTCTCGGCGGGTCCTGGCAAAGCGCGTCGGAGGTGGCCGCGTCGTAGGCGTCGGCGACCGGCACCTCCCGCGAGATGGCCACCAAGGTCCTCGGCGAGTACGCCGACCGCGGCCTGCTCCACGTCGGCCGCAGCAGTATCACCATCCTCGGCCCGGCACCATGGCCGCCGAAGCAGGCGACTGAGGACGGCGAAAGTGCTGGCGGGCCGGTGCCCGGTGCTGCCGGCTCGCTCGTTCGCCGCCTCAGCCTGCTGGGACAACGACCGTGGAACTACTCTCGCGGGTCTTGTTGAAGTTGATCACCCCGTCGATGTTGAGTCGGATGCCCTCGGCCCGGACCGGAGTGCCGTCGCTCGGGATCTTGTCACCGATCAGGCAGTCCACCCAGAGCGCCGCGGCAGCTTCAGGTGGTTCCGATCGGAGTCAAGGTCACGTCGAGCTTGGCCAGGCCCCCGCACAGGAAGTCCGGCACGCCGTCTCCGCCGCAGCCGTAGAACAGGAAACTCACCAGCCGATCCGCGGTGAACGTGCCCCCGTGCCCTCACACTGCCACTGGGCGCCCGGTGGATTAAGGTGCCTTCACCGTCCGCGGCCTTGGTCGTGCGGTCGAACGTTGTCGTGCCGTCCAGGAGGACGACGTCGCCATTCGACGCTTCCGCGATCGCGTACGGTGGCGATCCTGCCTGGCTCACGGGGTTGCCGTCTGCAGTGGAGCTGCAGATCAGTGCGAGCCAGAAGTCTGCCGGGCGAGCAGGCGTGGAAGGTTTCGGCTGGTGAGCACTACGCGCGTTAGGCTTGCGAGGACTGCGAATCCCATCGGCCAGTTGACTGCGGGTGCCACGGCGACGATGGTGGCGAGCATGGCGGTGTCGAGCATGATGAGTACGAGACTCGCCGGGCCCGCGAGCCGTGTTGTGGTGAGGTTTTCGCTCCTTGCGACCGCGAGCAGCGTCGCCGCGACGGTCAGCAGGAGCGTGCCGTAGATGGCGGCCGGGGATGGTGGAATGTGCCAGGTCCAGGCTCGCGTGGTAATCAGGGTCGTTCCCCACAGCAGCGCGAACACGGGTGCGGTGGCCAGGAGCGCGATCGCGGTCCGGTGGCCCGTGGATTGGTGTGCGAACGCCGTGGTGACCTGCCGCGGGTGGCCGAACTCGGCGATGGCCGAGCGGGCCGCGTCCGTCGCGGACAGGCCCCGGCGCCGGTGGTGTTGGTAGGTCTCCTCGAGGCCGTCGGCCAGCTCCTCGATGGCGGTGGCGGGCAGGCGCCGGGCCAGGGTGTCGAGGTAGCTGCGGATCAGGTCGTGGTCGGCCATGGCCTCGGCTCCAGCAGCGCGGTGACCGCGGTGGCGAACTCGCGCCAGTTGGCGCGTTCGCCGTTGAGCTTGCGGTGCCCGTCGTCGGTGAGTTCGTAGCTGCGGCGGCGTCGACCGTCGACCGTCGACCAGGCACCGCTGATCAGGCCGGCGCGTTCGAGCCGGTGCAGGGCCGGATAGACGGTGCCGGTGGGCAAGTCGAATCGGCCGCCGCTGCCGTCACGCAGCGCCTCCTTGATCGCGTAGCCGTGTTGCGGCCCGTCCTTCAGCGTGGCCAGCAGCAACACGTCGAGGTGACCCTTCAAGACTTGCGCATCCGCCCTCATAGGTAGTTATCCTACAGCAAGCGGATAGGTAGTAATCCTAGCTATGGGTGGGCGGTGGCGTGATGAGCGATCCGGTGATCGTGGCCGAGGGACTCGTGAAGCGGTTCGGTGCGGTCGAGGCGCTGCGAGGCGTGGACCTCGAGGTCCCGGCCGGCAAGGTGCTGGGGCTGCTCGGCCCGAACGGGGCGGGCAAGACCACCGTGGTCCGGATCCTGACGACGCTGCTGCGCCCCGATGCGGGCCGGGCGACCGTGGCGGGCCTGGATGTGGTCCGGCAGGCGGCGGCGGTGCGGCGGCTGATCGGGTTGTCGGGCCAGTACGCCGCGGTCGATCCGTATCTGACCGGCCGGGAGAACCTGCAGCTGATCGGACGGCTCTCGGGCTTGAACCGTGCCGCCGCCCGCCGACGTTCCGGCGAACTGCTGGACACCTTCGACCTGACCGGCGCGGCGGATCGGGTCCTTCGTGGCTACTCCGGGGGCATGCGGCGGCGCCTCGACGTGGCGGTCAGCCTGGTCGCACGGCCGTGGGTGCTGTTCCTGGACGAACCGACCACCGGCCTGGACCCGCGAGGCCGGATCGGGCTGTGGCAGACGATCGCGGCCTTGACCGCGCAGGGCACGACGGTGCTGCTCACCACGCAGTACCTGGAGGAGGCCGACCGGCTCGCCGACAGCATCGTGGTCATCGACACCGGACAGGTCATCGCGAGTGGAAGCTCCGACGAGCTCAAGGCACAGGTCGGCGGTGACCGCCTCGAACTGAAGGCCGCGCAGAATGTCGACCCGCTCGCGGTGGCGGCCGCCGTGGCCGGCCTCGGGTCTGGTCCGCCGGTGGTGGATCGCGACGAGGCGACGGTGGTGCTGCCGGTCGCGGACGGTCCAGGGGTTCTGGGCGAGGCGGTGACCCGGCTGGCCGCGGCCAATGTGCGGGTGACCGACGTGGCCTTGCGCCGGCCGTCGCTCGACGACGTGTTCGTGGCCCTGACCGGCCAGTCGGCGAGTGCTGAGGCCGGCTCGGATCTCGCGAAGAGCGGGGGCGCGCGATGACGACCAGGAACGACGTCCCGGTCGCGGAATCCGCTGAGCCGGGCGCGGTGCGGCCTGTGGACCGGCCGCGCGGTCTGCGCTGGTTGCTGGGTGACGTGTCGGCCATCACGGGCCGGAACCTGCGCCGGCTGATCCGGGTGCCGACTCTGATCGCCTTCGCCACCGTGCAGCCCGTGCTGTTCGTGCTGCTGTTCACCTATGTCTTCGGCGGCGCCATCCATCCACCGGGCGTGGCCAAGTACGTCGACTTCCTGCTGCCGGGGATCTTCGTGCTCGCGATCGCGTTCGGCGCCTCGCAGACCGGCGTGGCGATCGCCGACGACCTGGCCACCGGCATGATCGACCGGTTCCGCGCGCTCCCCATGACACGGTCCGCGGTGCTGGCCGGACGCACCGCGGCCGACGCAGCCCGGAACCTGTTCGTCCTGCTGCTGATGACCGGAGTCGGTTACGCGATCGGGTTCCGCTTCCACGCCGGCGCAGCGGCCGCAGCCGCGGCGATCGGGCTTGCGGTACTGATCGGCGTCGCGTTCTCGTGGATCAACGCCCTGGTCGGGCTGCTGGTCCACGACGCCGAAACAGCGGGGCTGGCCGGCCTGATGCCAGTCATCGTCTTGGTGTTCACCAGTTCCACCTTCGTCCCGGTCGCCACCATGCCCGGCTGGTTGCAGGCGTTCGCGAAAGTCAACCCGATCACGGTCACGGTCGACGCGCTGCGCGCCCTGGTCCTCGGCGGCCCGACCGCCGCGCACGTGTGGCAGGCGCTCGCCTGGATCATCGGGCTGCTCGCGGTCACTGTGCCCACCGCGGTCGTGCGCTACCGCCACACCACCGCCGACTGACCACAGCTGGTCGTCCATGTTGCGCAGCCATTGCCCCAGGCAACACTCGACGTGTGGCCAGGCTGACGTCCGACCTGATCGGCCAGGTAGGGCTGGAGCTTGCCCGGGCGATGGAGCAGCTGCACGGGCCTCACTGCATGCCCGGTGGAGCACGCTTCGAGTTGAAGTGGGACGGGTTCGTTCACGGAACAAGTCAAGCCAAGGGTCCGCGCGACTGCGCCGACGGTGACGGCAGCACCGTCGTTGCAGCTACGCAGCCGATCGATGACATGGCAGGCGAGGTGTGATGGCGAGGCTGAGTCCGCCGAGGAGGCAGGCGGCGGCCGCGGCGAGGACGAGCGGCGTGTAGCCGAGCGCTGTGGCGAGCGTGGCCGCTGCCAGGGGTGCGGTGGCGGCCGCGATGGTGGTCGGGGTGCCGAGGAAGCCCGCGATGGTGGCGTAGCCGTGGTCGCCGTAGCGGTCGAGCAGGATGGCCGGCTTGGCGATGGACGCGACGCCGAACCCGAGCCCGAACGCGACCAGGCAGGCCGCCGCGCCGGCCACGCTGCGGCCGGCGGCGGGCAGCAGGCCGAGGGCGATTCCTTGCCCGGTGACGATGATGGCGCTGATCGATGTGATCGGCAACCATCGGCGCAGCACGGTCACCAGCACCCGGCCGGTCACCGACAGCAGCCCGAGTAGGCCGGCGAGCGTCGCGGCGGTGGTGGGTGAGTGTCCGAGCCTGGTCAGGTAGGTGACCAGGTGGACTCCGATGACGGCGAGCGCCGCGCTGTGCAGGACGAATGCGACCGCGAGCAGCCAGAAGCGACCCGGCGCGGCTGGCGATCGTCGGCACGTTGATGGGCGGCGATGTCGCACCTGGCGAGCTCGGTGCGGCGCTCGGCATGCCGACCAACCTGGTCGCGCACCATTTGAAGGTCCTCGAAGACGCCGGGCTCGTGGTCCGGACCCGCTCCGAGGGCGACCGGCGGCGCACCTACGTGCGGCTGCGGCCGGCGGCGCTGGCAGCGATCACAGTCCCGGCCTTGGCGGCGGCCAAGCGGGTGGTGTTCGTGTGCACACAGAACTCGGCCCGCTCCCAGCTGGCCGCCGCGATCTGGTCGCGCCGAAGCCATCTGCCGGCCGTGTCGGCCGGCACCGAACCGGCCGACCGGGTGCATCCCCGCGCGCTGAAGGTTGCCCGCCGCCACGGCCTCGATGCCGCCGGGTGGCGTACCGCGCACCTCGACGACGTCGTACGCCGCGACGACCTGCTCATCGCCGTGTGCGACAACGCCCACGAACACCTGCCGCCCGAGCAGCAGCCCCGGCTGCACTGGTCGATCCCCGACCCGGCACCGGTCGACACCGACGCGGCCTTCGAAGCCGCCTACACCGAACTCGCCGACCGCATCGACCGGTTGGCGCCCGTCCTGTCGCCCGAGGCGGCATCCACCTCCAGGAGCGAATCATGACCGAGCTCGCCTGGCACCGACGCGAAGACCTGTCCATCGACCAGCAACTCGCGCTGACGACCGCGGCCTCGCGGCTCACCGACGAGTTCGCCGGCATCTACGGTCCCGAGACGATCGAACGGTTCGTGCACTCCAGCTACTACCAGTTCGCCACCGGCAGCACGGTCCCGAACTTCCTTCCCCTGCTGGCCGAACGGTTCGCGCGGCAGCGCCTGAATGCGCTCGCGCGGGTCGAGGGTCACCACGACGACGGCAAGCCGGTCGTGCTGTTCTTGTGCGTCCACAACGCCGGCCGGTCGCAGATGGCGCTCGGGTTCTTCCAGCACCTGGCCGGCGACAACGCCGTCGCGTGGTCCGGCGGTTCCGAGCCCGGCCTCGAGGTCAACCCCGCCGCCGTTGCCGCGATGGCCGAACGAGGCGTCGACATCGCCGGCGAGTTCCCCAAGCCGTGGACCGACGAGATCGTCCGCGCGGCGAACGTCGTAGTCACGATGGGCTGCGGCGACGCGTGCCCGGTCTTTCCCGGCACCCGCTACGAGAACTGGGACCTCGACGACCCGGCCGGGCTCGACGTGACCGGAGTGCGCCCGATCCGCGACGAGATCGAACGCCGGGTCCGCGCGCTGCTCGACGAACTCGCCGTGCCGGTGAGCCGCGCATGAGCCACGCACAACCGCTGTGGCGTCGGACTGTCGCCGAGGCGCTCGGCACCGGGCTGCTGGTGACCGTCGTGATCGGCTCGGGTATCGCGGCCGCCAATCTGTCGCCTGGCGACACCGGCCTGCAGCTGCTCGAGAACGCCTTCGCCACGGCGCTCGGCCTGGCCGTGCTGATCCTCATGTTCGGGCCGGTGTCCGGGGCGCATTTCAACCCGGTCGTGTCCGCGGTCGACTGGTGGCTCGGGCAACGCGACCGCACGGGCCTGACCCTGCGAGACCTCGCCGCCTACGTTCCGGCACAGATCGCCGGTGCCGTTGCCGGCGCTGTCCTGGCGAACCTGATGTATGGCGAAGCCGCGGTGTCCTGGTCGACTACACACCGCTCGGCAGGACACCTGTGGATCGGTGAGACCGTTGCCACCGCGGGTCTGATTCTGCTCATCTTCTCGCTGGCCTGGTCCGGGCGGGCCGCGATCGCGCCCGCCGCGGTCGGCGCCTACATCGGGGCGGCGTACTGGTTCACCTCGTCGACATCGTTTGCCAACCCTGCGGTCACCGTCGGCCGCGCGTTCAGCGATACCTTCGCCGGTATCGCTCCGGCATCGGTCCCAGGCTTCGTGTTCTTCCAGCTGTTCGGCGCGATCCTCGGCGCCGGGCTGGTGGCCGTGCTCTATCCCCACCTGGGCGACGCCGCGGACGAGATCGTCGTCCCACACACCGATACAGCCGATACCACCGAAGCCGGCAACACCATTAAACCCACCGATACTGGAGTCCGCTCGTGAGCACACCCGTCGTCTTGTTCGTCTGCGTGCACAACGCCGGCCGGTCCCAGATGGCCGCCGGGTGGCTGCGGCACCTGGCCGGCGACACCGTCGAGGTCCGCTCGGCCGGATCCGCGCCGCGCGACCAGATCAACCCGGTCGCGGTCGAGGCGATGCGCGAGGTCGGCATCGACATCACCGCCGCCGTACCCCAACTGCTCGAGACCGAAGCCGTCCGTGGAAGCGACGTCATCGTCACCATGGGCTGTGGCGACGCCTGCCCGATCTTCCCTGGCAAACGCTACGAGGACTGGGAACTCACCGACCCCGCCGGACAACCGATCGAGGTCGTCCGCCAGGTCCGCGACGAGATCCGTGAACGGGTCGAGAAGCTCGTCGGCGAACTCCAGGCCGCCTGAGACCCGCACAACCACGGGACCGCGAGGATCGCAGCGATGAAGCTGGTCATCATCGGCGGCAGCGACGCCGGTATCACCGCAGGCCTGCGCCCGCGAACTCGACCCCACCACCGACGTCCAACTCGTCGTCGCCGACGACTATCCCAACTACTCCATCCCGTACCACGTGTCCGGTGAAGTTCCCGACTGGCACTCGCTGGCGCACCGCAGCACCCAAGACCTCCGCGACGCCGGACTCCGGCTCCATCTCAACGAACGCGCGGTCCGCATCGACTCCGACGCGCACGTCGTGCACACCCGGTCCGCGTCCGGTGGCACGCGGGTCGTCGACTACGACCGGCTCGTCGTCGCGACCGGCGCCGTACCGGCCAGGCCACCGATCGCCGGCCTCGACCGGCTCGGACCGGCCGACGGTGTCCACCTGCTCCACACCATCGACGACACCCTCGCCATCACCCAGACACTCGACGACGGCGCCCGCTCCGCGGTCATCGTCGGCGCCGGCTACATCGGCCTCGAGATGGCCGAAGCGCTGCGCAACCGCGGCCTGAACGTCACCGTCGTCGAACAGCTCCCGCAAGTTCTCCCGCGCACCCTCGATCCCGAACTGGCCCGGCTGATCGAGGACGAACTCGACCGCAACGGCGTCCAGGTCTCCTGCGGCAGCATTGTGACCAGGATCCTGCGCGCAGGATCACAACTGCAGGTCGCTGTCGCCGCAAGCCCGTCTGTCGACGCCGAAGCAGCGGTCCTGAGCGCCGACCTCGTGCTGGTCGTCACAGGGGTTCGGCCCGACACCCAACTGGCCGTCGCCGCCGGCGCCAAGACCGGAACCGCCAGGGCCCTCGACGTCGACAGCGGCATGCGCACCAACCTGCCGGACATCTACGCCGCCGGAGACTGCGTCCACACTCACCACCGGCTGCTGACCGAACCCACCTACGTTCCGCTGGGCACCACCGCCCACAAACAAGGCCGGGTCGCGGGCGAGAACGCCGTCGGCGGCTTCGCCACCTACGCCGGATCACTCGGGACCCAGGTGGTCCGGATCTTCGACCTCGTCGCGGCCGCCACCGGCCCTGCGCGATGCCGACGCGACGGCAGCTGGCTACCAGGCGGCGACGGCCGCGACCAGCGCGTACGACCACAAGGTCTACTACCCGCAGGCCACGATGATTGCCCAACGCCTCACCGCGGACACTGTCAGTCGTAGGTTGCTCGGCGCACAGCTGGTCGGCCACCTCAACGCACAAATCGCCAAACGCGTCGACATCCTCGCCACCACCTTGTTCTACAGCGGCACCATCGACGACATCGGCGACCTCGACCTGTCCTACACACCGCCCCTCGGCTCACCCTACGACGCCATCCAGGTCGCCGCCCACGCCTGGCAGAGCCAGCAGTAGAAGGCGACCGCACGTAGCGACACGGCTCACCGCGACGCTGTCGGGGTGGCGCGAAACCATTGCCTGAGGCAACACTGAGAATCGTGGCCAAGCTGGCGCCCGACCCGCTCGAGTCGGTAGCGCTGGAACTTGCCCGGGCCGAGGAGAAGCTGCCCGGGCCGCACGACATGCCAGGCGGCTCCTGCTTCGAATTGGATTGGACGGGTTCATTCACTGAGCCCTGTCAACCGCCGGTGATGCGCCCGCGGCGGCTACTTCCAGAACCGGCTCCAGACGGCCTGCTTGACCTGACTGAGGGTGTTGATGACGTCTTGATCTGTTTCGGCGTTCTGGGTGACGCCGAGCGCTTGTCCGATGTCGCGCCATGAGGGGCCTGTCGCACGGCTTCTCCGACGGCTTCGCCGAGTGCCTTGTCGAGCGCGGTCGAGGCTCGGCAGCATTCCTGGTCCGCCTGGAGCGAATCGTGCTGCCAGCCGGCGCGGTGCGTGAGGCGCAGGCTTGCCCCGTGCCCGGAGATCCGTAACTGGGGAGTTCGCGTCAACATCGCTCCACCTCGCTGCTTAGTGACCTACTTGGAGCTTAGAACTCCGAAAGGCCCTGTGAATGGGTCTGGATGGGCCCGTTCGGGTACGTGGCTATTGGCGGTGGCGGCGCGGAGGATGGGCGTATGACTGTTGCGCCGGAGAGTGTCCAGCAATCGACACCGGTGTGCTGGTGTTGTGCCCGTGAGTTCGATGATCGAGACCTGGTGCGGCTGGGTGCCCACCCCGAGGTCGGTGTGTGTCTGGGGTGCGCCCGGTTCCTGCAACGCAAGGCCGAAGAGCGCGAAGATCAGCTGCGACCATCCCGCGGGACGCGGCTGAGGGAAGTGGTGCGGTCGGCGCGGGAGTGGGTGATCGGCCACCGCCGGCACGACCTTCCGGTGATCGGTGGCCTGTTGCGGCGGATCGACCGGCGGCTGCCGTAGCCGGTCAGGCGGTGGTGAACAGGTGCCCGAATGGGCGCGGCCGTGGATCCTCGATGATGCCGGGATGCCCGGCGGCACGGAGCCGGGCAGGTGCAGGATCAGGTCGGGCACCCCGAATGGGCGCGGGCGAGCTCGACCAGTCGCGGGTTCGGCTGTCTGGGTGGTCATTCGGGATTGACTCCCTTTCAGGTCGCGATGGCGCTGGCTGTTTGCCGGTCTTTAGGTGCCGACCTCGCGGTGGACGCCGCCGGCGGCGGTGTTGACGCCTTCGGCGAGGGTGGGGTGGATGTGGATGGCGTCGGCGATGTCGGTGTAGCGGGCGCCGGTGTGCATGGCGATGACGGCTTCGTGGACGAGTTCGGCGGCGTGCGGTCCGGCGATGTGGCAGCCGAGGATCTTGTCGGTGTCGGCGTCGACGACGAACTTGATCAGGCCGCGGGTGCTGCCGATGGCGCGGGCTCGGACGACTCCGGCGAAGTCTTGGCTGCCGATGACGACGTCGTGGCCGGCGGCGCGGGCTTGGGGTTCGGTGAGGCCGACCGCGCCGACTTCGGGGTCGAGGAACACCCCGTGCGGCACGACCCGGCCGGCGGTGGTGCGGGCCTGGCCGCGGAACGCGGCGCGGTAGGCGACGTCGGCGTCGTGGCGGGCGGTGTGGGTGAACATCGGACCGCCGCGGATGTCGCCGATCGCCCACACGTTCTCCGCTTTGGTGTGGAGGGTGTCGTCGACGGTCAGGAAGCCGTGGGCGTCGGGTTCGAGCCCGAGGTGTTCCAGGCCGAGATCGTCGGTGTTCGGTGTGCGGCCGGTGGCGATCAGCAGGTGGCTGCCTGTGAGGTGGGTGCCGTTGTCGCAGTGGATGCAGATATCGCCGGCTTTGCCGTCGACGGCGACGCAGGCGGTGTCGGTCAGGATGTCGATGTCGTCGGCGGTGAAGCCGTCGGTGACGGCGGCGGAGATGTCGGGGTCCTCGGCAGGTAGGAGCCGGTCGGCGCGCTGGATGATGGTGACGCGGGCTCCGAAGCGGCGGAACATCTGGGCGAACTCGCAGCCGATGTAGCCGCCGCCGACGACGATCAGGTGCTCGGGCAGTTCGCGTAGGTCCAGCAGGGTGCGTGAGGTCAGGTACGGGATCGTGTCGAGGCCGTCGATCGCCGGGATGGCGGTCCGGAGCCCGGTGGCCACGACGATCCGGTCGGCTTGCAGGTCGCTGCCGTCGACCCGGAGCCTGCGTCGGCCGGTGAAGTGGCCCTCTGCTTGGTAGAGGTCGACGGTGGCGGCGCGCTCGACGGTGCGGTAGGAGCCTGTCCGGATGGTGTCGACGATCTTGTCCTTGCGGTCGACGACCGCGGCCAGGTCGACCTCGGGGTCGCCGACGCGGACACCGAACTCGCCGGCCCGGCGGATCTGGGCCGCGACGGCCGCGGAGGCGATCATCGTCTTGGTGGGGATGCAGCCCCGGTTCAGGCAGGTGCCGCCGAGTTTCTCCTTCTCGACGAACGCGACTCGGCCGTGCCGGCCGGCCCGCAGTGCCAACGGAAGACCCGACATGCCGCCGCCGAGCACGAGGGTGTCGTAGCGTTCCACCATTGTTCGTTCGACCTCCTGGATGTTCTGGATGTGCTGCGTTTCGTTGTTGTGGCGGGCGGCTGTCAGGCGGGCGGCAGGTGTTGCTCGAGCAGCCGGCGAGGCCAGGGAGGTGTGAGGCTGTGTTGATCCGCGGGTCGCGGCGACCCAGGGGGTGGCGGCTCAGCAGCAGTGATTCCCGGGGCGGTCCTGGTCGAGCGCGGCGGGGACCGGCTGTGGCGCGGTCTCCGGGGCGGTCTTGGGAGCGCAGCAGTCCGCATCGCTCCGCTGGGAATCGCCGTCGTGGGCTGCGGCGGTAAGCCGCCCAGCGTTGCGGGTGCGGAGCCGGTAGCGGAGGGTCAGGGCGGCGGCGAGGAGAACGGCGGTGGCCGCGAGCCACGCGATGAGGGTGGTGTGGGCCTGGACCCAGGTGGAGATAGTGGCGGAGAAGCGAGCCAGGCCGCCCGAACTGGCGCCCGAAATGGCGGCTGTGGTGGTGCCGCGGGTGGCGGCGGGGTACCAGTACCAGACCAGGTAGCCGCCGGTGACGACCACGACGGTGGCGGTGATGCGGGGGGCCGTACCGGGCGAGGGCGGTGATGCGGCGGGTGAGGGTGGTCCCGGCTGCCGCGGTGGTGACTGCGACGAGCAGCAGGACGGTGGCCGATCCGGCGGCGTAGGCGGCGAAGACAGCGAGCAGTCCGGCGTAGCTGGCGGTGGCCTGGGCCTGGGCGATGACGGCGAGCAGGACCCCGGAGGTGCATGACAGGGAGGCTGCGGCGTAGCCGATGCCGAAGCCCAGCATGCGGCGTGTGCTGGGTGGACCGGCGGCTGCCCGGGCGGGGGAACCGGGCAGTCGAAGGGACGGGGAGCGGCCCGACAGGATCGCCAGGCCGAGCAGCACCAGGACGATGCCGGTGGCCAGTCCGAGCCACGGGGCGGCGCGGATCAGGACGCGCGCCCCGGCGCTGACGATCAATCCGGCTACCGCGAGGGTGCCGGCGAACCCGATCGTCAGCGCGGTCCCGGAGCGCAGGGCGCGGCCGAGCCGGACCGGCAGGGGCGAGATGTCGGTGTCGCCGAGCGTGTGGGTGATCCAGGCCGGGAGCAGGGCGAAGCCGCAGGGGTTGACCGGCGCGGCCATGCCGGCGGCGAACGCGAGCTCGAGCAGCCCGGTCACCGGGCGCCCGCGGTTTCGAGGGCGGCCTGGATCTTGTCCGGGCCGGGGTCGGTGGCGCGGAAGGTGACCTGGCCGGCCGGGTCGACGACGATCAGCGTGGACGGCGCGGCGACCGTGTACTTCTGGGAGAGGGCGGCGCCCTTGTCGATGACCACAGGCAGGTTTGGTCCGTCGATGGAGCCGAGGAACTCGCCGATGGTCTTGGGTGACTCGCTCGGGTCCATGTCGACGGCGACGACGGAGGCCTTCCCGCCCAGCGCCTGGCCGGCCTGGGCCAGCGAGCTGGCGCCGTTGACGCATTCGCCGCAGCCGACGGAGAAGAAGAACAGCGCGGCCGGCTTGTCGCCTGGCAGTTTGAGCTTCGCACCGCCGATCGTGGTCATCTCGGTGGCCGCCGCTGCCCCGGGACTGGTGGCCGTACTGCCGGTGCCGGTGCCGCTGGCAGCGCCAGGGTCCTGGGCGCCACAGGCGGCCGCGCCGGCCGCGATCAGGACGGTCGCGGCGACCGTGAGAGCTGCGCGGCGGGACCGGCGGCGGGGCAAGCGGAGGGGCAAGCGGCGGGGCAAGGCGTTTGTCATCGGGCGCGGGAGCCGTTCCGGTCGGTGGGGGTGTCGTGCGGGCGGCCCTGGCCGGTGGGGTTCGTGCCCGGTCCGGTGGGCGGGCAGCACTCGTCGCGTCCTGCCCGGCGGGGCCGGATGACCGCGGTGACCGCCGCGGCCGCGACGACGACCGCGGCACCGATCACCCAGGGGTTGCCCAGGAAACCGCCGATCCCGGCGAGCGCGCCCGCGGCGAACAGGGCGGGTCCGGCGCAGCAGAGGATCACCAGCAGGGCGGCGCCGATGCCGGCCGCGGCCATGCCGGTACCGGAGGATTCCTGGTCGCGGCGCGGAGGCCGGTGGGTGTCGGGCATTTGGGCTCCTGGCGGGTCAGGGCGGGTCAGGGCTGGTCAGGGCTGGTTGTCGGGGATGCGGGCGCAGCAGGTCAGGGCGGTGGCGTTGTCCGCGGCCAGGGCGCGGGCGAGTACGACGAGGTCGACGATGCGGGGGTCGCCGACGGAGTAGCGGAGCTTCTTGCCGTCGCGGCGGGCGGTGACGTAGCCGCAGTCCACGAGGCAGGACAGGTGCACCGACACCCTGGGCTGCGAGATGCCGGCGTGCTCGACGCAGTCGGCCGACGTGCGCTCGCCGGCCAGGATGAACTCCAGCAGCTTCAGCCGGGTCGGGTCGGACAGGGCGCGGAAGAATTTCGCGACCGTGTCGAGATGGGTGCACGCGACCTCGCCGGTGACCGCCGACGTGGTCTGGGCGGGGGCGATGAGGCGCTGGGGCACGAGGGTCTCCAAACCTTGAGGCATTCACACCGAAGTATTCGCTTTCCCGCATAGTATGATCACGGCAAGCTATTCGGCAAGGCGCATATCAACAGGTCCGGGTTCCGGGCTCTGGATCAGGAGGCAGCGACATGACGGAATCCGGTTTCGACCTGGCGGTCATCGGCTCCGGTTCGGCGGCGTTCGCCGCGGCGATCGCGGCGACCAATCAGGGCGGGCGGGTGGTGATGGTCGAGCGCGGCACCACCGGTGGCACGTGCGTGAATGTGGGCTGCGTGCCGTCCAAGGCGCTGCTGGCCGCGGCCGAGGCGCGCCACGGTGCCGGCACCGCGGGACGGTTCCCGGGTCTGGCTGCGGCTGAGGTCCCGGTCGGCTTCCCGGCCTTGATCGCAGGCAAGGACGCCCTGGTCGAGCAGTTGCGCGCCGAGAAGTACGCCGACCTGGCCGCCGGGTACGGCTGGGAGATCGTGCACGGCACCGCCACGTTCACCGGGACCGCCCAGGCGCCGGTCCTGGAGGTGGCGTTGAACGAGGGCGGCTCCCGCCGGATCGAGGCCGCCCACTACCTGGTCGCGACCGGCTCCGCGCCGTGGGCGCCGCCGGTCGAGGGCCTGGACGCGGCCGGGTATCAGACGTCCACCACGGCGATGGCCCTCGGTGCCCTGCCGGAGTCGATGGTGGTGGTCGGCGGGAACGCGGTCGGCCTAGAGCAGGCGCAGCTCTTCGCGCGGCTCGGCACAGAGGTCACGGTGATCGAGGCGCTGGACCGGCTGGCACCGTTCGAGGAGCCGGAGATCTCCGCCGCCATCGAGCAGGTGCTCGCCGATGAGGGCATCACCGTCCACACCGGTGCGACCCTCACGGCCGTCGAGCACGACGCGGACGGCTACACCCTGACCATCAGTCAGGGCACGGGAACCGACTTGCCGGCAGGCACGATCGGCCTGCGGCGCGCGGATGCGGGCACCCGGGTGCGTGCCGAACAGTTGCTGATGGCAACGGGCCGCCGTCCGGTCACGGCCGGCCTGAATCTCGACGCGGCCGGGGTGAAGACCGGCGAGCGCGGCGAGGTCGTGGTCGACGAGTTCCAGCGCACCACCAACGAGCGGATCTGGGCCGCAGGCGACGTCGTCGGCGGACCGCAGTTCGTGTACGTCGCTGCCGCGCAGGGCACGCTGGTCGCCGACAACGCCCTGGCCGGTGCGGAACGCGCCCTGGACTACGCCGCGCTGCCTCGGGTGACCTTCACCAGCCCGGCTATCGCCGCGGTCGGGATGACCGATGCCCAGGTCGCCGAGGCAGGCCTGCCCTGCGACTGTCGCACCCTGCCGCTGGAATACGTGCCCCGCGCGCTGGTCAACCGCGACACCCGCGGCCTGGTCAAGCTCGTCGCGAACGCCGACACCGGCCGCGTCCTCGGCGTCCACGTCCTGGCCGACGGCGCCGGCGACATCATCACCGCCGCCACCTACGCCATCAGCGCCGGGATGACGGTCGACCAGCTCGCGCACACCTGGGCGCCGTACCTGACGATGACCGAGGCCCTCAAGCTCGCCGCCCAGACCTTCACCGCCGACGTCGCCAAGCTGTCCTGCTGCGCCGGCTGACCCGGGATCTTGGAGGCTTCGATGACCTCGCAGACGAGCGCGCAACGGACCCGGCCGATGACGGTCGGCGAGCTGTCTCGCCGTACCGGCGTACCGGTCAAGGCGCTGCGCGAGTACACCGACCTCGGCCTGATCTACACCCGCGGCCGCAGCCCGGCCAACTACCGCCTGTACGACGACGACGCCTTGTGGTGCGTACGGTTCATCGGCGAACTGCGTGGCCTCGGCATGACGATCGCCGAGATCCGCGACCTGACCGCCGGATGGCCGGACGGCGCCGGCCGACCGCCCGGCGCACAGCTGGCGGATCTCCTTCGCCGGTCCCGGATCCGGGTGGAGCAGCGGATCGCCGGGCAGCAGCAGATTCTGCGCCGGATCGACTCCTTCGAGGCCGAACATCGCGCGGACCTGGTCAGGGGTGACGTCTGCTGGGCCGGTGATCCACGCTGTGCCGCGGGGGCTTGACCCTCACCCCGGGGTGAGTCCCTACCGTCGCAACAGACGCAGCCGAAGCGTCATCGGCAGACCGCGAATGAGGCCCGTCGAGCACAACACCGCGATGGAGGAATTCGACGATGACCAGTACCGCCGACAGCAGCCTCAAGAAGTTCGCCGAGCAACTCGGCTTTGCCCTCATGAATGAAGCACAGGCCACGCTCTCATCCGAGTTGCGCGAGCTGCATCGGGCGGTCCTGACCGCGTTCGCCGACAGCGGTACGGCGCCGACGGTTGCCTGGATCAACGACCGGGCGAGCCTGCTCGGCCTCGACCCGGCCCTCGCGCTGCACGACCTCGATCAGGCCGACCTCGTCCACACCGCTGACGGTGTCGTCACGGTCGCGTACCCGTTCTCCGGTGTCCCGACGCGGCACCGGGTCCAGTTCGAGGACGGTCCGGCGGTGTGGGCCATGTGCGCCGTCGACGCGCTCGGCATGCCCGCGATGACCGGCCGTAATGTTGGCATCGCCAGTACCGACCCGCACAGCGACGAGGCGATCGAGATCAGCTTCCGGGACGGAACCTGGAGCTGGGATCCGCGCAGTACGGTCGTTCTGCTTGCCGGCACCACCGGATGCTGCACGGCTGCCGACGCTGCCTGCCGGTACGTCGACTTCTTCGCCGGCCCCGCGAACGCTCGAGCCCACCTGGAGGCCCACCCGGAACTGGCCGGCGAGATCTACGACCAGGCCAGTGCGGTCGAACGGGGAAACGTCGTCTTCGGGCCGCTGCTGGGCCGATAGGGAGCCGACAGGAGTGCTACTGCGGCGGCTCGTGGTCGTCGGGGCGGAGCATGAGGTCGAGGGCGAGGGCGAACTGGGCGTCGGGGCAGCTCTGGCCGCAGAAGATCTCGGCGGCCGCGACCAGTTCGTCGGGTGTGCCGGGCCGCAGTAGGTCGCTGATGTCGGGCGCGCAGCCTTGCTGGCCGGTGCCCCAGGTGAGGTCGGCCAGCGTCGTACCGAGTGCCGTCGAACTGACGGCGCGCAGCAGGTCGTAGGCGCGCGGCTCGGGAAGGCCGGCCCCGGTGGCGGAGGTGACGTGGGCCAGCACGGTGCGCAGCGCTGACTGCGGCATCACCCGCTGGGTGGTCATGAGTGGCGCGGCATTCGGGTGGCGGAGCATGACGTCGCGGATCGCCCGGGCGAGCGCTCGGAACCCGAGCCGCCAGTCCGCCTGTGCGGGCGCGGCGGCCGCGATCTCCTGCCAGAGCAGGTCGACCACGCCGTCGAGCAGGTCGTCCTTGCCGGCCACGTGGTTGTACAGCGACATCCCTTTGACGTCGAGGACGGCGCCGAGCTTGTGCATGCTGAGCGCGCCCAGGCCGTGTTCGTCGATGTAGCCCAGGGCGGCCGCGACGATGTCGCCCCGGGACAGGCCGGCCCGCTGGCCCGCGGTTCGAAGAGTTTTGGTCACCACCCTTGAAAACATACGGCATAAGTTCTAGCGTTTCCACTGAAACTTATGCCGTAAGTATCGGAGGATGCGGATGTCTGAGGTACTCGCCACCGCCGCACCGCAGGGGACACAGCTGATGGCGATCGAGGTGCGGGAGTTGACCAAGCGGTACGGCGATCTCACCGCTGTCGAGGGTGTGTCGCTCGACGTGCCGGCCGGGCAGGTGCTCGGTCTGCTCGGGCCGAATGGCGCGGGCAAGACCACCACGATCAAGATGATGACCGGGCTGGTGACGCCGACGTCGGGCACGGTAAGTCTCGGCGGGTACGACGTCAGCAGGCGTCGCAGCCAGGCAGTGCAGCAGGTCGGCGCGGTGCTGGAGGGATCCCGCAACGTGTACTGGTCGCTGTCGGCGTGGCAGAACCTGCTGTACTTCGGTCGCCTGAAGGGGCTGCGCAAGTCCGAGATCCGGCCGCGTGCGGAGCGTCTGCTGCGCGAGCTGGGGCTGTGGGAGCGCCGCGACCATCAGGTCGGCGGCTTCTCCCGTGGCATGGCGCAGAAGGTCGCCGTGGCGGCGGCGTTGATCACGGATCCGCCGATCGTGCTGCTCGACGAGCCGACCATCGGGCTCGACGTGGAGGCCGCCCGTACCGTGCGGGACTGGGTGCTTCGGCTGGCCCATCAGGAGGGCAAGACCGTCGTACTGACGACGCATCAGCTCGCGATGGCCGAAGAGCTGGCTGACCGGGTCGCCGTGATCCGGGAAGGCCGGATCATCACCGACCTGCCGACCCGCGAACTGCTCGACCGCTACGTCGAGGACCGCTACGACATCACGATCGACAGCACGCGTGGCGTCGACGGGCTCCGCGTCGCCGGGGTGCCGGAACTGACCGCGAGCTCGGCGGACGGCCAGGCGGCGGTGCACCTGCCGACCGCCGACCAGGACGTCCTGTACACCGTGCTGGCAGCCCTCCACGCGGACAGCGTGCCGGTACTCGACGTCAGCCGGGTCCGGCCGAGCCTGGAGGACGTCTTCCTCAAGCTTCTGAGGAGCGCGTGAGCATGGCGATCAACACGGCATTGGCTACCAGCCCGCCGGTACAAGCCGGGCTGCGGATGCTCGGGAACGAGACTGCGAAGGCTCTGCGGGTGATGTGGGTCCACAAGGCGCCACTGGTCTTCCAGTTGCTGGGGATGACGGCGACGTTCTGGGTGATCCAGCTGTTCATCGGTGGCGGCCGGTACGTCGGTGAGCTGCTGGCCATGATCTTGTCCGGCTACCTGGCCTACGTGGTCAGCTATATCGCGGTACTGCGGATCGCTGCGGGGGTCTTGGAGGAGATGTTCACCGGCACGCTCGAACAGAGCCTGCTGAGCCCGTTGCCGCCCTGGGTGCAGTCGGCCGGCCGGCTGGCCGCGACGCTGGTCGAGGCGGTGCTGACCGCCGCCGTGGTCGCCGTGTTCTATCTGATCGTGTTCGCGGCGATCGGCGTCGACATGCCCTGGCGCTGGTCGGCGATCGTTCCGGCCGTGATCACTCTGGCCGACATCGCGGGCTTCGCGCTGCTGTTCGGCGGCCTCGCCCTGATCATCAACTCGATCGGCGCCATCATCCACGTCGTCCAGGGCCTGATCATGTTCCTCAACGGAGCACTCATCCCGGTCTTCGTGTTTCCCGGATGGCTCGAGACCGCCGCGAAGATCGCCGTACCGACGACCGTGGGTGTCGACGCCGCACGGCAGATCCTGATCGACGACGCGTCCCTCGGACGGGTCTGGGGCAACGGCACGCTGCCGTGGGCCGTCGTGCACGCCGCGACCATGCTGATCCTCGGCTGGACGGTCTACGCGGCCGCGATCCGCCGCGGGCTGCGCGAAGGAAGGCTCGGAGCCTGATGACCACCACCCTTACGACACCGACCAGGTTCGGTCCCGGGCGGCTGCTGACCGCGATCGGCAACGAAACGCTGAAGGGTTTGCGGCACGGGTGGAGCGAGCGGCTGCAGATCCTGATCGAGATGCCGCTGTTCGTCACCTTCCTGCTGTTGCTGGGGTTCACCACCGGCAAGGCCGACACCATCGTTGCCACCGGCAAACTCGACTGGTCCCTCGACCCGCACCGGACCACCTGGCTGTTCCTCGGCATCGGTGTCGGCTTCATCTACACGTATCTGCACGTCCAGAAGATGTTCTGGCGCCTCCTCGCGGAGATCCAGACCGGCACCCTCGAACAGACCTACCTCAGCCCGCTACCGTCCTGGGTCCACGTCGTCGCCGGCCGGGTGCTCGCCGCCGTCGCCGAGACCGCCGTCGTCGTCGGCGTCGTCTACTTCGTGACTCGGCTGGCGACGCCGCTGGAGCTGCACTGGAATCCGGCTGCGCTCGTACCGGCGCTGTTCCTGATCCTGGGATCCGCCGGGCTCGCGTTGATCGTCGCCGGTGTCACGCTGGTCTGGAAACGCGTCCAGCTTCTGAACGACCTCGTACTCCTGCTGGTCATGTTCTTCGCCGGCACCGCGCTGCCCACCGACCAACTGCCCGGCTGGAGCCACCCGATCAGCAACGCCCTGTTCATGACCCACTCGATCGCCGGCCTGCGCACCGTCATGCTCGACGGCAACCACCTCACCTGGAACGGCGCCGGCGGCCTCGCCTGGATGCCGGCCACCGCCGCCGACTGGTTCGTCGTGGGGCTCGCCGTCTTCCGGCTGTGCGAACGCACCGCCCTCCGCCGCGGCAGCCTGGCCGGCACATGACACGATCGTCAAAATAGATTGACGATCAGCGAGCGTCAATCTATTTTGACAAGATGACGGTGGATGCCGGGGAAGGCAGAAGGCTGATGACTGCGGCGAGCAGCAAGGAGCCGGACGTTGGCCTGGCGGCCGTCGTCGCGTTGCGGCAGCTGGTGGAGGTGCTCGAAGACCTTCAGGTCGCACGGGCGCGCGAACTGGGCTGGTCCTGGCAGGACATCGCCACTCGCCTGGGCGCGAGCAAGCAGGCTGTGCATTACAAACACGGGCTGCGGAGCCGCCGGCGTACCGGGAGGTCATGATGGCGAACTGGTTGCGGCGCGGGCTCCGTCGTGCGACAGGCGACGACGGAACAGGCGAGTACTGGGCCCGGTTCACGCCCGAGAGCCGTCAGGTGATTCGGCACGCGTTCGCTGAGGCGCGTGAGCTCGGGCAGCACTGCATCGGCGACGAGCATGTACTCCTGGGCGTACTGCGCGTCGGCGGCCGCGGGGCCACGCTGCTGGAAGGTCATGGCGTCGACCTCGCCACGGCGCGCGACGAATTGGGGAGGATCGGCCCGACGCTCGGGGAGGCCACCGATCCGGCCGACGCGCTACGCGGCGTGGGTGTCGACGTCGAGGAGGTGCGTCGGCGATTGGAGTCTTCGTTCGGCCCGGATGCCGTGAGCGCGGCCGAACGCCGTGTACGGCGCCGGCCGCGGTGGCGGGGCGGGCATCCGCGGCCGAGTGCGTTGTGTGTGCACCTGGTCGCCAAACGTGCCTTCGCGTTCGCGGCCGATGTCGCGACCCGGCACGGCGAGGCCGGGATCAACCCGGAGCACTTGCTGTACGGCGTACTCCGCGATGCCATGGACCCGGTCGGGACCCAGCTCAGCCGCCGGAGCCGCCGGGCGCTGGCTTCGCTCGGGTTCGTGCCGGGCCGGCCCAACCCGGTTCGGCTCGCACTGCAGTCCCACGGCATCGACCTGACCAGGCTTGCCGCGCAGATCGCGCCATAGCTCGCCCTGGCTGGTCAGGAGCATGATGACGGGGTGACTGTGGCTCCTCAGCAGCGGATGTCGGCCGGGCGGGTGCTGCTGGGCTATGCGCGGCCGCATCGCGGTGCGCTGGTGGTCGGCGGTGTGCTGAGTCTGGCGACGGCGGCGAGCGGGTTGGCGTTGCCGCTGGTGGTTCGCACGCTGATCGGCAACCTGGGCGGCCATGGTCCGGTCGGAGGCCTGGTAGTGCTGATGTCGGTGCTGGTGCTCGCGAACGCCGGCATTGGTGCGCTGGGCGGATTCGTGTTGCACCGGACGGCGGAGTCGGTGGTCCTGGAAGCACGTCACCACCTGATCGGCCGCCTGCTGCGGTTGCGCCTGTCGGCGGTGGAACGCCACGAGCCCGGTGACCTGATGTCGCGGGTGACCGCGGACACGACGCTGTTGCGGGAGGTCACCACCGATTCCCTGGTCGGCGGCATCACCAGCGTGCTGGCTCTGACGGCGACGGTGGTGATGATGGGGCTGCTGGACCTCACACTGGTCGGCGTGACGCTGCTCGCGCTCGCCCTGGCCGTGGTGGTCATCGGGCTGGTGGTGCCGCGGATCCATCGCGCGGCCCGGCACGCGCAGGAATCCGTCGGTGTCATCGGTGCCGCGCTGGAGCGGATGTTCGGGGCGTTCCGCACGGTCAAGGCATCGGGCGCCGAGGACCGCGAGACCGAGCGGATCCGGGCCGCAGCGACGGAGGCGTGGCGGGCGAGCGTACGCGCGGCCAAGTGGGAGTCGGTGGCCGGTAACACGGGCGGCCTGGCGGTGCAGGCGGCGTTCATCGGCGTACTGAGTGTCGGCGGCGCCCGGGTGGCCAGTCACGCGATCGACGTCGGAACGCTGGTCGCGTTCCTGCTGTACATCTACTACCTGATGCCGGCGGTCAACCAGTTGGCCGGAGCGGTGACGCAGTACCAGGTCGGCGCCGCCGCGGTCGCGAGGATCCAGGAGGCCGAGGCGCTGCCGGTCGAACCGGTCGGCTCCTCCGATGACGAGCCGGTCTTCTTGGCGGTCGACGGTCCGGCAGCGGTGACGTTCGAAGGGGTGTCGTTCCGGTACGACCCGCAGCTTCCAGTTGTCCATGACCGGGTGAGCTTCGAGGTGCCGCCCGGCGGGATGACGGCGTTCGTCGGGCCGTCGGGTGCGGGTAAGACCACGGTGTTCTCGTTGATCGAGCGGTTCTACGAACCCGGCAGCGGCCGGGTGCTCGTTGACGGGACCGACGTACGGGCGTGGCACCTGACCGACCTGCGATCCGCGATCGGGTATGTCGAGCAGGACGCCCCGGTGCTGTCGGGCACCTTGCGCGAGAACCTGTTGTTCGGCGCTCCCACCGCGGGACGCGACGAGCTCGAGCAGGTGCTCGACACCACCCGGCTGACGGCGATGGTCCGTGCGCTGCCCGACGGGTTGGATACCACTGTCGGTCATCGCGGGATGAAGTTGTCCGGCGGTGAGCGGCAACGGGTCGCGATCGCCCGGGCGCTGCTGCGGAGGCCACGGCTGCTGCTACTCGACGAGGCGACCTCACAACTCGACGCGGTCAACGAGGCCGCACTGCGCGACACCATCGCCGATGCCGCCCGCACCACCACCGTGCTCGTCGTCGCCCACCGGCTCTCGACGGTGACGCTGGCCGACCGCATCATCGTCATGGACGCCGGCCGCGTCTGCGCGACCGGCACCCACCGAGAACTGGTTGCCGCCAGCCCCCTCTACGCAGAACTCGCCGCCACCCAGTTCCTCGCCACCTCCGGCCGGCTGTGAGTCTGCTCAGACAGCACCGACGTTCGATTTGTCGCGCCCCGGCCGCCGCGCGCTCCGTACCTGGTTGCCGCTGTGCTGCTGGTGGCTCTGGAGATCCGGCAGCAGTCACGAGTCGCGCTCCTCATGCAGACCTGGCCGTGACGTTGCCGGCGACGATCCTCCGCCCGGGCTTGACTCCGTACCTCGGTACTGGGGGAACCCTGGTAACGATCCACGAAGGGAGCGGAGCGAGCATGAATGTCTACAGGCAGCATCAGACCAGGGAGGAATGCTGTCCGCCTGGAGCCGAGTACGGCAAGGCACGGCGAACGATCGGTCCCTGGGGTACCGCGGCACGGCTGGTCGCTGCTGCGGGTGGACTCGCCTGGGCAGTTGTGGTCCCACACGAGCATCCGCTGCTTGATCTCCCCGGCGCCAGTTCGGACGCGGTGGGTCTGCTGGTCGGCTTGGTGGTGGCCCCGATCGTCCTGACGCTCGCGGCCCTGGCGAGGGGCCGCAGTGCGCCGAGGCTTCAGCTGGGGCACGGAGCGGCCTGCGCGGTCACGGTCCTGGTCGTTGGCGTTGCGCAGTTCTATCCCGCCGCGACGTTGATGACCGTCTCCGCGCCGCTGGTGTTGCTGGCGGCGCTCGGACGCAACGGCTGCGAACTGCTCGCCGTACCGAACCTGGTCCTGCGGCGCGACGACTACCTGTTCTGCCTGCCCTTCAGCCCCCTCGACGCCTGGGAACGCCGACACCAGACGACCGCATCTCGTGCGGGTGCGGGCATCCGTACCGAATGACGTCAGCTCGACGGGCACGTGCACACGTCATGGGCCCTGTCGACGCTGTCCTCGTCGATGGCCTCGATCGTTCGCACCATCAACCCGCACAGCCGGCCCGTGCCCGGTCCGTGACAGATCGCACCCGTCGCCGCCAGGCAGTCCCGCATCCGGCTCAGATCGGCGATCCTCCGGTCCAGGTCGGCCACCCGCGCGGCGGTGATCGCGCGAGCTTCAGCGCAGCTCCCCGCGCCGGAGTCGGCGAGCCGCAACAGGTGCTCGATGTCCGCCAGCGAGTACCCGAGCTCCTGGGAACGTTTGACGAACCGCACCAGATTCACCGTCCAGTCCGGATAGTCGCGGTATCCGGTCGGCGTACGGGCCGGCATCGGCAGGATCCCGCGCCGCTCGTAGTACCGCAGCGTCTCAGGATTCACGCCTGCCTTCCGCGCGAGCTCACTGGTCCACACAGCCCCAGACTGAACCCCGTACCCGACTACAGATCAAGCGACCGCAGCCACCCGAAGCGCCGGCGGCGAAGGTGCGCGATGGTTTGCGGGCCGTGCTCGGGTCGGATGAATATCGCGCCGGCGCTCGTCAAAGCGAGGGGGCGACGTACTCGTGTTGCAGGTCGCTGACCGTCGCGATGTGGTCGAAGTCGTGGTCGGCGGTCAGTACGGTGGCGTCGTTGGTGATGGCGTAGCCGGCGATGAGGATGTCGAGTGAGCCCGCTGCGCGGATGAGGCCAGAGTTCCACAGGGCGCTTTGGATGCTGAGCACCAGCGATTCGTCGGGCGCGTGCTCGAGTGGAAATCCGAGGGAGATCTGCTTCCGGTGGCGTGCGTGCTCTTCGGGTGTGCGGGCGCTGTGGCAGAACTCGAGCACCTGCGGCGCGCACGTGACGAAGAGATCAGCCGGTGCGCGCTCTATGCGCCGCAGCCGCGCGGTGATGCCGGAGTCGCCGGATGCGAGCCTGGCCCAGACGGAGTTGTCGACCAGGTAATCGGTCACGAGGCCTGCGTCTGGGGCTTGGCCTGGCCCGGCGCGACGACCGGTGCGCCGAGTTCGCTTTCGAGGTCGCTCAGTGCCGCGATGCCGTCGATCATCGCGCCTTTCTGTTTCGAGGCGATGAGACGGCGTAGTGCGAGGTCGAGGACGGCGCGGTTCGACCGCTCGCCGGTGAGCGCCCGGGCGCGCTCGACCAGCTCGGGGTCCAGGTCAACGCTGGTCATTGCCATGATGAGATCCTCTCTCGATATATGAGTGATTATATAACGAGATCGGGGCATTTGCGAGCTGCGGCCTCCGAGCCGCGGCCGAGTCGAAGTCGTCCTGGATCGAACCGATCTGTCGTCGCGGCTAGACTCGGTTGTGGGTGTGAGAGGGCGCCTCCGGGTCCGCGGACAGGACTGAGTCCACCTCTGTGGTTGATCGGCATGTCGGTGACGATCTCCTCGGCTCGCTGCGCGGACCACGGGCCTGGTAGGAGTCGTCATGTCCAGTCCTCCCGACCGCCCCGACCTGGATCAGTTGCGCCGTCGGGCCAGGGAGCTGGTCCGTGCGGCGCGTTCCGGAGATGCTTCGGCGCTCGCCCGGATCGGCCAGGTCTCCGATGCGGTGACGCTGTCGGCGGCCCGGCTCGCGCTCGCGCGGGAGTACGGATTCGCGAGTTGGGCACGGCTGAAGGCCGCGGTCGATGCGCGTACGACGGACGTCGACCAGCGGGCGAGAGCGTTCTGTGAGGCGAGCATCCGGGACTGGACCGGGCGGGCCGTCCGGATGCTCGACACGACGCCGGAGCTGGCCCGGTACGGCTTCGCGACTGCGGTTGTTCTTGGTGACGTCGCGCGTGTCGGCGACGCGGTGGCGCGGTTTCCTGGGTTCGTGACCCGGGCGGACCCGCAGACGGGTTGGACGCCGCTGCACCTTGCCTGCGGGTCGCGGTGGCATCGCCTAGACCTGGCGCGTGCGGACGGTCTGGCTTCGGTTGCGCGGTTGCTGCTGGACGCAGGTGCCGATCCGGCAACCCGGACTCGTGATGGTTGGACGCCGTTGCGTTGCGCGGTGGCGGGAGCTGCGAACCCCGCCGTTGTCGGATTGCTGCTGGAGCGCGGCGCCGTACCCGACGACCACGACCTGTATCTGGCCTGTTTCGGCGACGACGATCACCGAAGCTTGCGCCTCCTACTCGCCCGTACCACCGATCTCCGCGACACGACTGCGCTGGCCGCACCGATCAGCACCGGCGACACCGAGGCCGTGCGACTCCTGCTCGAGGCCGGAGCCAACCCCAACCTGGCGGCGCCTGCCGAGTTGTACGGCGCCGGCGTCGACGATCCGCCGTGGCCGACGGTGTACGCGGCCGTTCACGCCGGCTGTCCGGTCGAGCTGCTGCAGCTGTTGCTGGACCATGCCGCGGACCCGGATACTCCCGGCCCGGACGGCCGGACTCCGTACCAACTCGCCGTACGGCTCGGCCGGGCCGATCTCGCCCAGCTCCTACGGCGTCACGGCGCCGAGCCGGACGCGACCGAGGTGGACCTGTTCCTCGCCGCCTGCCTGCGGGCCGAGCGTGCCGTCGCCGAGAGGATGCTGCAGCGTGGCCTGGTATGCCTCGACCAACTGGACCCCGAGGACCGGGCGGTCGTCATCCGCGCCGCGAACGAAGGCCGGACTGACGCCGTACGCCTGCTCCTTGACCTAGGGCTGCCCATCGACACCCGCGGCGGGGACGGTGCCACGCCGCTGCACGCCGCGGCCTACTCCGGGAGCGCTGACACCGTGCGGCTGCTGCTCATCCGTGGCGCCGACCTCGAGGCCCGGGACAGCACGCCACTGGTCTGGGCCATGGTCGGAAGCGGCGAACGCCCGACCGACAACCCGGACGCCGACTGGGTCGACACGGTACGAGTGCTCCTCGACGCCGGAGCACCCATCGCCGAGATCACGTTGTCCACCGAGGATCCCAAGCCACCCAGCCCTCAGATCGCGCAACTCCTGCGCGAGCACGGCGTGTCCGAGGAGACCGGCGACAACTGACGGAGTTCCTCGCCGCCTCGCGCGCCCGCTCCGGAACCAACGACAACGGCCGGCCCCGCCCAGGCCACCGTCTACACCCGTGAGATCGGCGAACTCACCAACGCATCATGCCAGCCAGTCGAACGCGCGGCCCCGGCGCTCCTCGAGCCGCCCGGCATCGGCCCGACAGAGCCGCGATCCTCGGTGTTGAGTGGCCAAGGGCAGGTTCAGGCCACGTCGGCAGATCGGAGCGGTCAGCACCACAGATACACCACGGATGATGGTGTTTCCGCCTTCTGGTTGTCAGGCGAGCTCTGGGTCGTCGAAGGCGTGTTCAAGGGCCTGGGCGGCCGCTGGGTTAGCGGGTCGGCGGCCCATGTAAGTGTCTTGGGTGATGGAGACTTTGGCTTGGCCGAGTTGGTCGGCGATTTGGCGGGCGGTTTGGCGCCGGAGGACGCGGAGCGTTTGGCCAAGCTCGCGTCGGGCGGTGCTGCCGACGGGGGATAGGGCGGTGCGGACGGCTCGGCGGGTGTTGGAAGGGTCGCGGTAGCCGCCGATCGAGTTGGGGAAGACTGGGGCGTCGGGACGGGTGCCGGTGGTGTGGCGCGCGGAGGCTGGTGGCGGCCCAGATGGGGAGGCTGACGACGCGTTCGCCGGTTCTGGATTTGGTGGTCTTGCGGATCAGGCCTTCGCCGGGTGGCCGGGCGATGGTGTGGGTGATTTCGACCTTGCCGGTATCGAGGTTGACTTGGTTCCAGAGGACGGCGAGGGCTTCGCCGACGCGGACTCCGGTGCCGAGCATGAACGTGACCAGGTCGGGGAGGTCGGCTTGCAAGGCATTCCCGTCTGTGGTCAGGGTCTTCTGCAGGAGGGTGACTTCTTTGGTGGTGAGGGCTCGGGGTGGGTTCTTGGGTTTGGTTTCGATGGTGTCGACTTCGCGGGCGGGGTTGACGGTGATGGCGCCGTAGCGGACGGCGAGTTTCATGGCGCCGGAGATGACGGCGCGGCAGGTTCTGGCGGTGGGGGCGCCGGCGTGGTGCTTGATGTCGGTGAGGACGGTGTCGAGGCGCTGGGTGGTGGCTTCGCCGATGTGGAGTTCGCCGATCGCGGGACGGACATGGTTGTTGAGGGCGCGCCGGTCGGTGGCGAGAGTAGTGGGTGAGCGTGTCCCGTCAGCGACCAGTCCTGCGAACCGTCGCTCCGACAGGTCGAGCAGGTGGTTGACCTTGTGGTTCGTGCTGAGGTCGCCGGAGTGGTTGGTTCTGGCGCGGTTCTGCAGCTTGAGGAGCAGCGCGGTTCGGGCGGCGGTCTTGGTTGTGCCGGTAGCGGTGACGGCGCGGACCTTGCCGTCGTGGTCACGGAACCTGGCGTGAGCCAGATGCTTGGCGGACTTGCCGTTCTTGCCGTTCTTGCCGTTCTTGGTGGTCTTGAGGGTCCTGGTGGAGATCTCTCCCCAGGTTCCGATGGGCAACGGTGTTCTCGGCATGTGTCTCCTCCAACCGGTGTGAGCGTTACCTGTTCAACGCGTGGCCGGCGTAGAGGATCGGCTAGCTCGGTGGTGACGCTGCTATGTAACGTGACAGACAGCACGACCGGATGAGTTCAGCACGAGCGGTCGGCGAGAGAGACGTGCGGCTGAAAGCGTCGAATAAAAGGTGACCTGCGGGCATAAATCCGCCCTGTCTGGCGATCGACGACGAAGCTCGGGTCGCCGTACCCGTGCGGTGCCGGGTCCTGGCGGACGATCTGTTGGTCCTGCCAGGTCTTGCCGTTGTCGGTACTGCGGCGCAGCACCATGTGAATATTCGACGGCAGGTCGCCGTACGCCGAGCGGCATGCGGCGCTAGCCGTACGTCGCGCCGGCGGCGATGTTGGTGGCGAAGTTCCCCGGATCGACGTACGCAACGGTCGCGACGAACGCCGGCCCGAGCGGCAACAGCCCGGCCCGGTTCAGTTGCCGCCTCAACGGCGCCGGTGCATACACAGGCTCGCTCTTCCCGTCGGCAACAGTTCGTTAGGCCTTCGGAGCCGCCGGTGATGCAGATGGCCGGAAGTATTTCTGTTTCCGACCCATCCGGACCGTCGCCCGCGCCGAACACCCTCCGGGCGCGGGTGTGATCCAGATCACATCACATGCGATCGAGTCGCAGGTGGCTCGGTGCGGGGCGGTTGTCGCCGGCGTCCACCCAGAGGGAAGGGACAGACATGAGTGACGCAACACGCCGGGGTTTCCTGGTGTTCGCGGGAGCGGGGACCGCGGCGACGGTCGGCGCCATGGCGGGGTCGAAGTTGTTCGGCGAGCGGGCGGCCGAGGCCGCGGGTGGGGACCAGTTGCAGGCGGGTGACCTGGCGACTGCCGAGTCGTTCGTGGTGCACGTGAAGGACGTGCGTAAGGGGGAGATGGCGATCCTGGTCGGGGACCGCGAGGTTGTCGTCACCGATCGCGAACTGGCCGCGCGCCTGGCCGGCGTCACCACCGCCTGATCCGAGCAGTTCACACCAAGCTTTCACTGGAGGAAAGTCATGTCTTCGCATCGCGAAGCACCTGAGATCTCGAAGGACCCGGTCGCGGACAACACCGATGTCTACGCGTTCGTCAGCCCGGATCAGCCGGACACGGTGACGTTGATCGCCAACTTCATCCCGTTCCAGAACCCGTACGGGGGCCCGAACTTCTACGAGTTCGGTGACGACGTCCTGTACCAGATCCACATCTCCAACAGCGGTACCGGCCGGGCCGACATCAGCTACCAGTTCCGGTTCCACGCCAAGATCCGGAACGACAAGACCTTCCTGTACAACACCGGACCGATCAGTTCCATCACGGACGCGACATGGAACCGGCCGCAGTACTACACCGTCACCAGGGTCGAGGACGGTCTCTCCCGGGTCCTCGCACGCAACCTGCTCGCCCCGCCGGTGAACGTGGGCGTTCGCAGTACGCCGAACTACGCGAAGCTCGCGGGTGAGGCGATCCATACCATCGGCAAGCACCGCAAGGTCTTCGCAGGTCAGCGCGCCGACGGGTTCTTCGCCGACCTCGGCAGCATCTTCGACCTCGGGACGCTGCGGCCGTTCCAGATGGCCCACCTGATCCCGTCGGCCGCCGCGATGGGCGTGAACGGTCTGCAAGGATCCAACGTGCACACCATCGCGCTCCAGGTCCCGATCACGGACCTGACCCGCGACGGGCGGAAGCCAACTGACGTGATGGATCCGAAGGCCGTGATCGGCGTCTACGCGTCCGCGAGCCGGCAAGCGTCGAAGATCCTGGACGACGTGCTGGGCATCGCGATCTGGAACGGTCCGCACAAGCAGGTGTCCCGGCTCGGAAACCCCTTGTTCAATGAGGTCATCGTGCCGATGGCGGAGAAGGACAAGTGGAACAGCCAGGCTCCGCACGACGACAAGCGGTTCGCCGAGTACGTGACGAAGCCCGAGCTTGCCGGGTTGCTGCCGGTACTGTATCCAGGCGTCTTCCCGCATCTTGCGGCGTACAAGAAGCCCCGCGCGGATCTGGCGGCGATTCTGCTGACCGGGATTCCGAAGGGAGTCGTACCGGGATTCCAGAACTCCACGGGGCCGGTGCCGGCCGATCTGCTGCGTCTCAACGTCGCGGTCCCGCCCTCGAAGTCGCCGAATCCGCTGGGGCTGGTGGCCGGTGATGCGGCAGGTTTCCCCAACGGGCGCAGGGTTTTCGACGACGTGGTCACCGTGGAGCTACGTGCTGTCGCGGGTCTCACGATCCCGTTGGTCGATCCGACGTTCAAGCCTGACGCGGCGACGTCCGCGATCAAGGACGGTACGTCGAACACGAACTCGGACTACCTCACGTCGTTCCCGTATCTCGGTACTCCGGCAGGCGGATACCAGTCCAAGCCCGGCACCCCGGCCGCGTGATGACCGGCGACGCGACATCGGTCGAGAATCCGCACGCGGGCAAGGGATCGTCCGTCCTGCTCGACATCGGCGGCGATATCGGGGCACTCGTCATCACGATGCCGGCGGAACTCGACGGTGAGGAGATCGAACTCCGCCCGACCGGGCGCACGGTTTTCTCGAGCAGCCACACCGAACATTACGGCCACGGCCACGCGCACGGGCATGGTCATGCTCATGGGCACGCGGGCGTGTTGCCGCATGTGGCGGTAGTGCCTCGGCCCTCGCCGGCGGGGGAGATTGTGCACTCGGCGGTCTTCTTCGAAGTCCCACAAGGCAGCTACGAGCTGTATGTCCGTCCTGACGGACCCGTGCGGTTGAAGGTGGATGTCGCCGGAGGCTCGGTGACAGAGGCCGCCTGGCCGCAGTAGGCCGCGACTCAGCTACAGACCGCCGGAAGCCGAACCACTTCCGGCGGTCACGGACGTATCACCCATCTACCATCGAGCGACGTACGGGCGCCGGTCCGGCGTACCTTATTGCGATGTATAGCGGCATGATCAGGCGACGCCGTACTTGTACAGCTGACCTTCGACCAGATGCAGGCCGTCCTGGCCCGGCAGGGTGTCGATCTTGGCGTCGATCCTGCGTGCCTGGCTCAGACCGTCGGGGCCACCGAAGAGGTACCTCAGAAGGTGGCGTACGTCCTCCTCGGGCATGACTCCGGAGCCGACGATTCCCCAGCCGTGCCGAAGGGCGAAGCGGGTGATTCGCTGCGCGCGAGGGTTGTCCTGCAGCCGGCTGCGCGCCTGGCTGTTGTAGAACGCGATGTGGCGGGTCTCCTGTTTGGCGATGCGGTGCAAGATCTCGGTCAGGAGCGGGTTGTCCTCGACGGCGATGAACCGCGTGTACCCGGCATGAGTGCACCACTCGTTGATCGCGCCCCAGGTCATGTGCGTGGCGATGAAGTCCGGGCCAAGGACGTTGGCGAGCAGGGATTGCACGATCGGTGACACACGATCCTGCCAGCCGAGGCGTTTGCGCAGTGCCCGCGTGTGCTCGGGGCCGGTGGGTACGTCGTGCACGTCGAGGACTGCGTCGAGCACCTCGCCGTGCCAGTACTCCTCGTAGTTCCACATCGTCAGGAATGTGGTCACCTCAGGGTCCGCGTGCGAGGGGGTGACCAGGAGGTCCCGCAGGTAACAGACGGTGTGAGTCTCGACGTCGCTCATGTACCGCAGGCACTGCAACGCCCCGGAGGACAGCCGCTGGGTGCGGAACTGGCCGAGGTCGAGGTCGTCCCACCGCAGTCGTTGTGCTGTGCTTGCGTACGTTGCGACATCGAAGCTCATACAGGGTGTTCGGCGCCACCTCCCGGGTGGATGGGAGTTGACCGATCAGTGGGTGCAGGCCGGCTGAGGCTACGTAGACCCGCGGACAGGGTTTCGGCGACCCGCTGCGGCTCGGTTCCGCGATGGCGGGCGATCTCGTAGTAGGTGAGACCGCCGAAGTACGCCTGGGCCAGGTCGCGCCGTTGCTCGTCCGACAGTCGCTCCGATCGCAGGAGGTCGCCTGTGCGGTGCTCGTCGCCCGCCAGGACCGCAAACCTGTGCGCCAACTGAGTGGCCCACTGGACGAGCGATTCGCGATTGGGGTCGTATTCGCCGTGGTTGCGGCACAAGTACCTGAAGACTTGAAGGCAGATGGCCTGGGCCTTCTCGGGACAGGCGCTCATACCGAGCGCCACTCCGTACAGAGGACCGCTCAGAGCCTCATAGAGGGCGGCGACTGCCGCGCGGCGGTCTGGAGAATCCAGTTGGTCGAGTGACGCGACGATTGCTGCGTAGGCTACGGGCACCTCAGGCATGTAGCTCACTTCTCTGCGCCCTGGGGGCGTGATCGTGGGGCTGGCCGACGCTGTTGGACCGATAACAGTCTTACACCATCAGCCTCCACATTAGGCTTCATGGTGATGTGGAAGCCGCGGTTGTTGCATCGAGATCACGTCACGGCACCCGGACCGATCAGGTCATCGGGACGAGCGCGGCAGCGGGAAGTGTGGGCTTCGCGGAGCCGCCGGCGGGCTCGACCGTGAGACCGAAGGCGACCTTTCCCTTGACCCCGCCGCTGATGAGACGGGTCAGGTCACCGCTTGCCAGGCCGACCGAGTGCGCGACCTGTGACTGGTCGATGAGCCAGAGCTGCCAGGTCTCGTTGTTCGGCAGTTGCCGTAGGCCACGGAGGACCACGACAGCCGCGTCCGCGCGGTTCGAGGTGACCACCGTGGCCTGGCCACCGCCGTCCACGTCCTTGTGGACGGCGGTGGCGTCAGGTTCAGCCAACACGGCGGTGAGTCGGTCGTTGGCCTGGGCGACGAGCGACTTCTCGTGGTACTGGTCGATCGCGATGCCGCCGCTGGCGGCCACTGCCAAGGCCGCGGCGGCCAGTGCCAGCATCGTGCGCCTACGGACTCGCCGTGTCCCGGTCTCGGCGTTGTCGTTGCCCGAGGAATCACGAACCAGTGGTGGCAGTTGGCGGACTTCCCCGATAGCGGCCATGACGTTGGCCTTGAGGGCTGCGGGCGGCCGCGTGGAGACATCGGCGGCAAGCCGTACGGCGGCCTCCCGGAGCTCGTCGACTTCGGCCGCGCACGACGAGCAGCTCGCGAGATGCTGCTCGAAGGTGGCTCGTTCGGTGTCCGGTAGTGCGTCGAGCGCATAGGGGCCGGCCAAGGTGTGGACGTCGGGTTCGGTCATGGCGTTTGCCCCCCAGCGGTTCCGAGGCAGTCGCGGAGCCGGATCAGGCCGTCGCGCATTCTCGCTTTGATCGTCGGTAGCTTGGCGCCGAGCTGCTCGGCGACCTCGGGATAGGTGTAGCCGTTGTAGTAGGCCAAGGTGACCGACTCGCGCTGCAGGTCGGTCAGGGTGTCCATGCAGCGGCGGACCTGTTCGACCTCGAGCCGGTTGGTCACGGTGTCGGACACCTGATCGAACGCCGGATCGACGGATCGGGCCGCCACCGCCGTCTCGCGCTCGACGGCGGCCTGTTCGGAGCGCACCCGGTCGACGGCCCGGCGGTGGGCGATGGTCAGGATCCAGGAGTGGACGGACCCGCGGGCCGGGTCGTAACGGTTCGCCGTACGCCACAGGTCGATCATCACCTCCTGGGCCACTTCCTCGGACTGCGCCGGGTTGCGCACGACCCGGCGTACCAGACCGAAGACGCGTGGCATGGTCAGGTCGTACAGCGAACTGAAAGCCGTTGCGTCTCCACCGGCAACCCGAGTCATGAGTTCGTGCAGCTCCGCGCCAGGCCGTGGTCCGTTGGAGCCTGGCCAGGGAAGCGCCACGTGATCGGTCACGGTTCGTCCTCTGCTGGGTGAGTCAATCGTAGAACGTGTCATGCAGGGACCGATGCCAGCGGCATGTGGTGACGGGGGTCGGTGGCATCGGTCCGGTCCACGGGGCAGCTGTGGCCGATCAGGCCGGCGGCATCAGGACGGAGTCGATCAGGTAGACGGTGGCGTTGGCGGTCTTGACGCCGCCGCAGATGACGTTGGCGCCGTTGACCTTGAGGTTGTCGCCGGAGCCGGTGACGGTGAGGTCTTGCTTCTCGACGGTTGGGTGTTTGCCGACGACTGCGGTCGGGTCCAGTTGTCCGGCGACTACGTGGTAGGTGAGGATCTTGGTGAGTAGGGCGCTGTTGGTTTTGAGGGTGTTGATGGTTGCGGCGGGGATTTTCGCGAAGGCGGTGTCGACGGGGGCGAAGACGGTGAATTCGCCGCCGTTGAGGGTGGAGACGAGGTTGACTTTGGGGTTGAGTTTGCCGGAGACGGCGGCGACGAGGGTTTTGAGGAGTGGGTTGCCGGAGGCTGCGGTGGCGACGGGTGCGGCGGCCATGCCGTCGATGGAGCCGGCGCCGGCTGGGTTGGCTTTGGCGTAGGCGGCGCACCCGGGGCCGACCATGCCGCCCGAGGCGTTGCTGGTCGACGGGGTCGTGCTCGGGGTCTCGCTGGGCGTCTCCGCGGGGGCGGAGGACGACGACGTGCTGGTGGAGGGCGAGCTGCTCGATGTGTTGTTGCTGCTGCCGCTGCAGGCGGCGCTGGCGAGAAGGAGTGCCAGTGTGGTCGCGGCGAAGCCCGCGCGGACGATCTTTCGGGACATGACGATCTCTTTCCTGATGGGGACGCGAGCGGCTTCGCTCACACCTGACAGCTACGATTCGGTGCCGGCCCGGATCCGGATGGGTGCTGTCAGCAAGATTCTTTCTGCCGCGGATCTGACCGATCCGCGGCGTACCCGGCGTCGAACACCTGACATGAGCGAGAAGGCGATACGACGTGCTGCCGGCGGCCTTGGCGGATTGATGGCGGCGGGAGCAGCCCTCGGCCTCGGGTACCTCGCCGCCGACTTGTCCGGCGGGCCGTGGCCGGTCGACGCGGTCGGCGTACAGGTGATCGACTGGTCTCCAGGTCCGGTGAAGGACTGGGCAGTGCGTGAGCTCGGTACGGCTGACCGGACGTTGTTGCGGATTGGCATCTCAGTGACGCTCGTCCTCGTCGCAGTGGTCGCCGGTGTGCTCGGCAGCAGTGCGTGTCCCCAGCTGCGCCGTGCGGCGGTCGGGATCGCCGCACTATTAGGTGCTGTCGGCATCGTTTTCGCGGTGACGAGTCGCTCGGCGACCGCCAGTGTGATCCTGCGGCTCGTTCCGGCGTCGGTGAGCTTCGTCGTTGCAGTCGTCGGCATGTATTTGGTCGTTCGTGCCCTGAACCGTCCGCGGGTGAGCGCACCGGTGCCTTCTCGTGAGGAGGCTACGGTGCCTGCTGGTGAGGAGCAGGAGCGACCGCCGGGATTCGACCGGCGCCGATTCTTGCTGACGGTGTCGGCGCTGGCGGCCGCCGCAGCTGGTGGCGTCGGCGTGTCGGCTCTGGTGTCGACTGGGACGGGTGAGGCGGCCAGGGCGAAGTTCCGTGTGCCGCGTCCGACGGATCGGGCTCCTGCGATTCCGGCGGGCGCACAGGTGGATGCACCGGGTGTGGCTCGTTTCGTGACGCCGAACCCGAGGTTCTATCGGGTGGACACACTGTTGGAGGTCCCGCGGATCAATCCCGACCAGTGGGAGCTGCGGGTGCACGGCATGGTGGACAAGGAGCTGCGGCTGTCGCTCGGCGACCTGGTGAACCGGCGGCTGGTCGAGCGGGACATCACCCTGACCTGCGTCTCGAACGAGGTCGGCGGCCCGTACGTCGGGAACGCGCGCTGGATCGGCGTACCGATCGCCGACGTGCTCAAGGAAGCTGGTGTCCGGAGCGGAGCAGACGCCGTGCGGTCCACGAGCGTCGACGGCCTGACGATCGGTACGCCGTTGAGCGCACTCACCGATGGGCGGGATGCCCTGCTCGCGGTGGCGATGAACGGTGAGCCGTTGCCCTTCGAGCACGGGTTCCCGGTCCGGATGGTGGTTCCTGGGCTGTACGGATACGTGTCAGCGACGAAGTGGATCGTCGATTTCGAGGTCACCAGGTTCCAGGACTTCGCGGCGTACTGGACCGAGCGCGGGTGGGCCGTGGAAGCCCCGATCAAGACTGCTTCACGGATCGACGTGCCGAAGGGCTTCGCGACTCTGAAGGCTGGTCCGGCCGTCGCGGCCGGTGTCGCATGGGCTCAGCGGCGGGGTGTCCGGAAGGTGGAGGTTCAGTTGGACGACGGTCCGTGGCAGCAAGCGCAGTTGGCTGCGCAGGACACCGTCGACACTTGGCGCCAGTGGACCTTCCGCTGGAACGCCACCCCCGGCACGCACAAGCTGACCGTGCGGGCGACGGACGGGACAGGCCGGCTGCAGACCGCCGACCAGGCGCCACCGCGCCCGAACGGGTCGAGCGGGCTGCACAACACCGTCTTCATGGTCGAGTGACCCATCCGAGCCGGCGATTGCTCCGAAGGCCTGGTCAGTGCTTCTCGTGAGGAGATGATCGGCAATGCCAGAAGATCGTGCCCAGCCCGCCCTGACCTGTCTCGGTGAGCTCCGATGAGAGCCTGGAAACCGATCTGGCGCTGGCTCGCTGCCAGCAGCGTCTTCGCTGTCCTGGTAGCGGTCGCGGTTGTTGCCTTCGGCCCTGACGGTGCCCAACTGCCGGCGGGCGCTCCGGCACCTGCCGCGTCGAAGGCGGCGCGGCCGTCGGCGCCTCCGGCCGATGACGAGGCTCTGGTGAACCGGATGCTTGATCAGCTCCGGGCCGGGAAGCCAGTCGAGCCACAGTTCCCGGCCGGGGACAACCCGGCCGCCGGTGCGCCGATCGAGGCGATCCGGGCGAAGCCGGGGCAGCAGTTGCACCTGGGCGAGCTGGAGATCCCCAGGCTGGGTGTGAGACAGCCGCTGAACAACGGCGTCGACGAGGCCGCGCTGGTGCACGGGGTCGGTCATTGGCCGGGTACGCCGTTGCCGGGCAGCCCGGGGAACAGCGTGATCAGCGGGCATCGCAGTACGCACGAGAAGCCGTTCCTGTACTTGGACCGGCTGCGCCCTGGCGATCCGATCATCGCCACGGTCGGCTCGACGCGAACGACGTACAAGATCGTCAGAACCACGATCGTTCCGCAGGCGCAGTACGTCGCCTTCGTCCTCAAGCAACCCAACAGACCGGGCGAGAAGCTCATCACCTTGTTCGCCTGCAACCCGATCACCGCCCACTACCAGCGCATCGTCGTCCAGGCGCGCGCCGGTTAGGGAGGCGATACCTGGCAGCTTCGAACTGTTCGCACCGTGAATCGATCCATCGAGGAGAGTCATGGGTATCAGCAAGATCTTCGGGGGCCGTCCGGTCCTCGAGTTCGCCGACGAGCAGAGCCGGCGCAGCTTCCTGCGCAACGCGGCGCTGGTCGGAGTCGGCCTGACGTACGCCGCATCGCGGCTGGGTGATCCGGTGGCGTTCAGCGCCACCGATCGCGGGTTCGGACCGCAGGCCGCGAAGAGCGATCTCGACATCCTGAACTACGCGCTGACGCTGGAGTACCTGGAGTCGGCGTTCTACACGACGGGCCTGAAGGCCAAGGTCCTGAAGGGTCGCGAGCTGGCGCTGATCGATCCGATCCAGCAGCACGAAGCCAATCACGTAACGGCGGTCAGGACGACCATCCAGGATCTGGGTGGCAAGCCGGTGGCGGCGCCGAAGGTGAAGTTCCCGGCGGGCACCTTCTCCAGCCGGGAGGCGTTCCTGAGGACGGCCGGCACGTTCGAGGAGCTGGGCGTGAAGGCGTATCACGGTCAGGTGCCGCTCGTGAAGGACGGTCACATTCTGGCCGCGGCGGCGTCGATCGCCGGGGTCGAGTCCCGGCACGCCGCGATCATCGCCCAGATCTCGGGCGGGAACCCGTTCCCGGCCCCGATCGAAGCCCATCTCGGAATGGCGTCGGTGCTCAAGGCCGCCATGCCGTTCATTGCGAAGTAAGGAGGACAGCTGATGACTGACACCGTTCGTGATCTGATCCACGGCAACGCCTCCATGGTGGCGCCCGGTGCCGCACTCGGTGCTTTGAGCCATGGTTTCGAGCTGGCCAGCGCGAAGGACTTCAGCAGCGACGTCGAGGTCCTGAACTACGCACTGACGCTGGAGTACCTGGAGGCCGAGTTCTATCGCCAGGGCAATTCGGCAGGCCTGCTGAAGGGCACGGAGAAGAAGTACCTGATGCAGATCGGTGCCGACGAGGCGTCGCACGTCGCGACCGTCACCGCAACGATCCAGAAGCTCGGCGGTACGCCGGTCGGCGCGCCCGCAGTCGACTTCGGCGGAGCGTTCGAGAACCGGAAGAGCTATCTGACGACGTCGCACATCTTCGAGAACAAAGGCGTGGGCGCGTACCTGGGTGCCGCGGGGTTCGTGAAGGACAAGATGATCCTGCAGGCCGCAGCCGGCATCTTCGGTGTCGAGGCCCGGCATGCAGCCGTCGTCGGCAACCTGCTCGGCCTGAAGGCCGAGGGCGGCGTCTACATGGGCTCGACCGAGGTCGGAATCCCGAAGGCGGACGTCCTCAAGGCGGTGGCCCCGTTCCTGCAGGACCCGGGGAAGGTCGTTGCTGCGATCACGTTGTAACGCGGCGGAGACGGCGGGTTTCGAGCGTTGCCGGCAGGCCCAGGATGGATGCCTGGGCCGGCCGGCACGGGGATCAGGCGGGGGTTTCTGCGAGGGCGAACTCCAACTTGGAGATCTGGTCGCTGAGACCGTTACAGACGCGGTGCGGTCGGAGTAGCCGTGCATCGAGGCTGTGAACTGCTGGTCGCCTGCGGGTGAGAACAGCCAATAGAGGCCGTCACCGGTGTTCGGGTCGTCGGGGTGGCGACCGGGCTGGCGTCTCCACTGAGGCCGCCGGCGACGGCGGCTCCGTTGATGCGTGTGTTCGTGCTGTCGGTGACGTGTCCGACCACGAGTCCTCCTGATTGCGGGGTGCAGATGCGGTTCCCGAGGAACACGTTGTCGATGCCCCACCATTTCGACCACTGGCCGACGTGCCCGAACCGGACCTGGACGCGTGCTTTGTGTGCGGCCCGTGGCACTTGTACGACGACCTGCCCGGCGCCGGCGTATTCCACGTACCGATGCTGCTGCACACATTGGCCCAGGTGGCGCCGCCGGCGCTGGACGCGGCGGACGCTACACGGCGCGCGTTGGTCCTCGACGTGATCTCGGAGGCCGGCACCGTCACGGTCAGGCGAATGCACTGAAGCACCTCGGCGCAGCGCATCTCGCGCTAGGCCGGCCCGAGGCCGCTGTCCGCCGGCTCACGTCGGCTCTGGACATCTGGGACGAGCGGCAGAGCGAGGTCCTCTAGGCCCGAGACGCTCAGCTGGCTGGCGTTGGCTTATCGGGGGTCGAGGTGAGGCCGCACGCGCTCGCGCCGCACGCGCATTGGCGATCCTCGGTGACAGGCAGCCTGCTTTCCCGGCGAGGCTTCTTGAGCAGCTGGAAGCAATCACTCAGCGGCCGTCTCGCGTGAGAGCCGGCAGGGCTGCATGCTCACGGATTCCATCGCCTCCGGGGTTGTCAAACAGGTGACCGTCGGGATCCTTGAACGTGATGGGGTGGTCGACCAGGTCAGCCGAACTGGCGGGCGCGCCTGTCTGGCCTAGGACGGCGAATCCACCCCAACACCTGCTCGATCCCAGCGTCCTTCAGGCAATCCAACGCCAAACCAGCAGTTGCCCCAGCAACCACCCTGAAGAGCAAGCAGCGGAAACCCTTGCCTCCAGCAACCGCCGCTGTCCAGTGAATAGCCGGCCTGGTCGGTTCCCGATTCTGTACCACCACAGCAGGACACGGCGCAGCTATGCGCCGGAATCAGGCGAGCCGGCCTGTGTCCCGGCGTAAGCCTGCTGGCCACGATCGCCGCGCATCGGTCCTTCCACGTCGGGCCAGTCGGCCGTACAGCGGTGCTGAACGCCACCGGCCCCTGACCACCATGCTGCCATGACGATCGGCCCGGCGTTCCCATCCTGGACCTGACACAGAAGGTCGTGTTCGCCTGGGAGCAACACGCACCGGGCGGATGCCGCTGCGCGTGCCAGCTCGGCCACGGCGGCCACGGAACCTGTCTGGAGCCGGACCGCTCGGCTTGCGCATCGTCGCGCAGGCCTCGCCCGTGGACGGCCGCCGAAATCACCGATCCCCTGCAGATCTGCGCGGCCTGCTACGACGCGATCGCCCTACTGGTCAACAGCTCATGTAGGAAGTGCATATCACCCGACGGGGTTACGAGGTCCGCAAGTTCGAGCCACCGCCACCGTTGCATGGTGATCGCCGTCGTCGGACATGGCCGACAGGATGGCCATCAGCAGCGGCGGAGACGCGCTTCCATTACTGGAGCCTCGCGGCGTGGATCAGAAGGGACTGTTCGGGGTGGAGCTCCGGCACTGGCAGGCCGATCTTTGTCAGCACCGACCCTGGCATGGTGAGCGTCTCGGTTGTCCATTGGGTCGCTGGTTGTTCACCGACGCCGATGAGGCTGACCCGGTATCGTCGCTCGGCGTCGAGGCCGCGGAGCCGGGTCCACAGCGGCGCTCCCGGTACTGCCCAGGTGAGTGACGCGACCTCGAACAGTCCCTCGGACCGGTCGGGCGCGACCACGCCGTGAATCCAGACCGCCGGATCCGGGTCGGGCCCGCGGTAGACCAGACCGGTGTTGATCAGGTGCCGATGCTTCTTGTACAGGGCGATCCACTGCGCGAGCTCGCGACGCTCTTCCTCGGTCGCCGACGCCAGGTCCCATTCGACCCCGAGGTGGCCGAACAGCGCGGTCGAGGCACGGAACGACAGCTCGTGCCGCCGGCCGGTGGTGTGCGATCTGGCCGACGCGATGTGCGAGCCCATCAGTTCGGTGGGGATCAGCTGGGCGGTCCAGCGCTGCAGCCGCTGGCGTTCCAGCGGATCGATGCAGTCCGATACCCAAACTCGGTCGGTGTGCTCGAGTACGCCGAGATCGGTCCGGCCGCCGCCACCGGCACATGACTCGATCTCCAGGTCCGGATGGGCCGCTTTGATGTCGGCGAGCAGCCGGTAAAACGCGAGCGTCTGCTCATGCTCACCGGGTGCGCCGCCGCACACCTGGCTGCCGGCCTCCACGTGGTTCCGGTTGTGATCCCACTTGACGTATTCGATGTCGTATTCGTCGAGAATTCGCAGTACCTGCTGGAGAATCGTGTCGTAGCACTCGGGGATCGCGAGGTTGAGCACGTGCTGGTTGCGCTGCTCGATCGGCAGCCCGGCGCGTGCTGCGAGGATCCAGTCCGGATGTGCACGGGCAAGGTCGGAGTCGAGGTTCACCATCTCCGGCTCGAACCAAAGGCCGAACTGCATGCCCGCCGCAGTGACGGCCTTGACCAGCGGGTGCAGCCCGTCGGGCCATACCTCGGACGCCACCGTCCAGTCCCCAAGCCCGGCACGCGAATTGCGTCGGCCGCCGAACCAGCCGTCATCGAGGACGAACCTTTCCACGCCGACGTCGGCGGCCAGCGCGGCCAGTTCGATGAGGCGGTCGGCGTCGTGGTCGAAGTAGACCGCCTCCCAGACGTTGAGGGTGACGGGTCGACGGGCGTCCACGTGCTGCGGGCGGGACCGCAGGTAGGCGTGGAACCGGTGGGCCACGGCATCCAGTCCCTCGCCGTACGACGCGTACAGCCAGGGCGTGCGGTAGGTCTGGCCGTGAGTGAGGGTGATCTCGCCGGGCAACAGGAGTTCGCCGCCGCCGAGCAGCCGGAGGCCGGTGGTGTCGTGCTCGGCCGTGTGCCGGTGGTTGCCGCTCCAGGCGACGTGAACACCCCACGTCTCACCGTGCTCGAAGTCGCTGCCGGGCACGGTCGCATGGACGACGTACGCCGTGTCGTGTCCGGTCATCCCGCGCCGGTTCTCGCGCAGATGCGTGCCGACGGCGAACTGCTCACGCTGGACGTACTTCTCCATGCCCCAACGCCCGGTGAAGTCGACGAGCTCGGTCGCCCGGGCAGGCACCGGGAGTGACAGAGAGAGTTCGTCGAGGTCGTAGTCGGCGCCTTCGTTGCCGAGCTCGGCCCGCATCCGGACCAGTCCGGACGGCAGCATCTCGATCGTCAGCCCGAGTCGCAGGGCTGCCTCGGCATCGAGCGCGTCGACCTGGACCGTGGCGGCACCGGTCTCTCGATAGTCCGCAGCCGCTGCTCCGTCGATGGTGACGGATTCGACGCCGAACGCGGTTGACCATCCTCGGCCGGAACGCGATCCCTGCAGGCCCGGCCGGCCCATCCACCCGCTTCGCGGTTCCGGCAGCACGGGCGGTGGCTCGACGATGAGCTCCCCGGCTCGCTGTCCGGCTCCGCCGGCGGCCAGCACGGCAGCTTCCGCCGCCGCCCGGTCGAGGCTGCCGAGGTCGGCGCCCCAGTGCCGTACGTACGGCAACTGCCCGGCGGCCACCTCCAGCAGCAGGGAGCATCCCTCCGCCCGCAGATGAATGATCTGCGGGCGGCTGCCGGCAGCGGATCGGTCGGTCACGGGGCCTCCATGGCGGAAAGTCCAGCCTCTCGATCGAGCTGGAGCAGGTTTTGTGATAGCTTACGTAAATCCTTACATAAATCGAGGTGGGATGTGCGTACTTCGTCTGCGCCGCGCTCGCTGATGAGGGCCGTCTGAGCTATGGCCGTCACGCTGCAGCGACTCGAGGTCTTCTGCGCTGTCGCGCGGAGTCTGTCGTTCTCCAGTGCCGCGCGCGAGCTGTACACCTCCCAGCCGCATGTCTCGAACCAGATCCGGCGGCTCGAGGAGCACTACAAGGTCGAGCTGTTCGTCCGCGCCCGGCAGGGCATCAGGCTCACCGACGCCGGCCTCGCCCTGTTCGAGCAGGTCGACCGGATCCTGTCCGACCTCCAGGACGCCGAGCAGGTGCTGGTGGACTTTCGGAGCGCGCGCCGGGGTGTTGTTCGGCTTGCGGCGACGACGAGCATCGGCAGCCATGTGCTGCCGGGCATCGTGGCCGGGTTCCGGCGTGAACATCCCGGAATCTCTGTTTCGCTGCTGATCGGCAACACCGAGCAGGTCCAGTCCATGATCGACGACGGACAGGTCGACGTGGCGGTGACTCCGCTGTCCGCCGGCGTACGGCCGCTCGGCGGGGAGCCGTTCCGGTCCTACGACCTGGTGGTGGTCGCGAGGGCCGGGACGGACCTCCCGGATCCGATCCCGGTGGCGGAACTGGCGGCCCAGCCACTGGTGGCCCGGGAGAACGGGTCTCGCACCCTCGAGTTGATGCGCGATCTGCTGGCCGGCCACCCGACCACCGTGGTGGCCCAGCTCACTGGGCCGGTCGCAGTGATCGAGGCCGTCTGCGCCGGCGCGGGCGTCTCCGTCGTGTCGTCGAGTGCCGCACAGATGTGGGCAGCGGCGGGACTGGTGTCGATCCTGCGCATCGCGGACCGAACACCGATGCATCACTACCACCTCGTGTACCCGCCCCGTCGTACCTTCCCGGCGGCGGCGCGCGAGCTCATCACCTATCTCCGGGGACATACCCCGCCGGCGGTCGCCTGCCCTGACGGATCGGTCAGCCCTTCATACCGGCGAATGCCAGACCCGCGATGACCCGGCGCTGCAAGGCGATGAAGAGCGCGACCATCGGCAGCATGACGAGCAGCGACACGCCCATGATCTGTGGGTAGAACGTCTGGTGTTCGCCGGTGAACGACGCGATGCCGACGGCCAGCGTCATCTTCTCCGACTGCGAGGCCACGATCAACGGCCACAGGAATGAGCCCCAGGAGTCGATCAGGGTGACCACGGCGAGTGCGGAGAGCCCGGGGGAGGCAAGCGGCAGCATGATCCGGAAGAAGATCGTCGCTGGTCCCGCGCCGTCGATCCGGCCGGCTTCCTCGAGTTCCTTCGGCAGTCCCATGAAGAACTGGCGCATCAGGAACGTGCCGAACAGGCTGACGAGGCCCGGAGCGACCAGGCCGGCCATCGTGTTGAGCCAGCCGAGCGCCTGAACGATCTGGTACTGGCTGATGAGTAGCAGTTCGCCCGGGATCATCAGGATCGACAGCAGGACGCCGAAGATGAGGTTCTTGAAGGGGAAACGCATCCGCGCGAACGCGTAGCCCGCCAGCGAGCAGAACAGCACCTGGCTGACGGTCCGGATCAGCGAGAAGACGGCGGTGTTGCGGAGTTGGTCCCAGAAGGGAAACGAGTTGATGCCGTTGACGTAGTTCTCCCAGCGCAACTCTCCGGGGAACAGTTGCTTCGGGATCGACTGCACCTCGGCGTTGGTCATGAACGACGCCGACAGTTGGTAGAGGAACGGGAACACCATCAGGAACCCGCCGATCCCGAGGATCAGGTAGGCGACCAGGTTCGATCCGTGTCGACCCGGCGCGCGCAACTCACTCATAGTGCACCCACTTTCGTTGCAGCCGGAACTGGCCGTAGGTGACCAGGGCGATGATCAGCAGCAGTACGACGCCGATCGCAGCCGCGTAGCCCTTGTCGTTGACCATGAATCCCTTGCTGTAGAAGAAGAAGACGAGGGTCTGCGTCTGCTTGATCACCGGGCTGGTGTTCCCGATCATCAAGAAGATCAGGTCGAAGACCTTGAAGGCGCCGATGGCGGTCATCACGGTGAGGAAGAAGATGCTCGGGGTGAGCAGCGGAATCGTAATGTGCACGAGCTGCCGGAATGGCCCCGCCCCGTCGAGCTCGGCTGCCTCGTACACCTCCGGGGAGATCGCCTGCAGGCCGGCGCCGAGGATGATCATGTTGAAGCCGAGGCTCATCCAGACGCCGACGATGCCGACCGCAACTACCGCGACGACCGGGGTCTGCAGCCAGTAAGGGCCTTTGATGCCGACCAGCGACAGGACGTAGTTGATCATGCCGTAGTCGCCGTTGTAGAGCAGCTTCCAGACCGTCGACACGGCGGCCGGCACCGTGACGACAGGCAGGAAGAAGAGGACCCGGAAGAAGCTCCGGAACCGGAGGCCCGGCCGGTTGAGCAGGCTCGCCAGCCAGATCGCCAACGGGATGCCGGCAAGTGCGACCGCGGCGTACAGCACAGTGTTGCCCAGAGCAACGAGGAGGTCCGGGTCCGAGAACAGCCGGGTGTAGTTCGCGGTCCCGATCCAGCTGACACCGCCGAAGGCGCCCCACTTGGTGAAGCTGAAGTACACCGACTGGGCGGTCGGCCAGACGTAGAACGCTCCGATGCCCAGCACGGTCGGCGCGACGAAGAGCCACGGCGCGAGGCCGTCGTACCGGTTCCGGCGCCGGCCAGGAGAGCGGGGCGCCTCCGGGCCCGACGGGGTCGTCCGCGAGCGCGAATCGAGGGAAACGGTCATGTCATTCCTTGGCCAGGGCGTCGTTCATCGCGGCAGCGAGCTTCTTGCCGACCGTGTCTGCGGACGCCTTGCCCTGCCACAGCGGCGCCAGGGTGGGAGCCTCGAGTTGGTCCCACGCCTTGGTGTTCTTCGACGTCGGGTACAGATAGCCGTCGGCGGCGGCATCGATGAAGGTCTTCAGGTTCCAGTTCGGGATCGTCTTCAGGAAGGCGCCCTGGCTGCCGTCGTACGCCGGGATGACCTGACCGTCCTCGGCGACCGCTGCCGCGAACTCGGGACCGGCGATCCACTTCAGCACCTCGCGGGCGGCCGCCTTGTTCTTGGACCGCGAGGAGATGACCGTCGTGGTGCCGTTGAGGACGCACTGGTTGGTCTTCTTCGTGGGCAGCCGGACGATCTGGAAGTCCTTCGCCAGCTTCGACCCGGACAGGTCGGACAGGTTGTACGACGCGGCCCAGGTCATCGCGCCCTTGCCGTTGATGAACCAGTCGGTCCCGGGGATGTCGGTCAGCTGCTGGATCGTCGGTGACGTGCCGTTGTTCAGCACGTCGCCGAAGAACTTCAGCCCTTCGATCGTCTCGGGCCGGTCATACCCGGACTTGTTCTGCTTCCGGTCGATCACGTAGCCGCCGGCCGCCGGGATCGAGTTGTAGTAGGTGATCTGCGAGTCGCCCATCGCCGGCGTGAACCCGTAGATCCCTTGTCCCTTGAGCTTCGCGCTGATCGCCGCGGCGGTCCTCAGGAACTGGTCCCAGGTCCAGTCGTCGGTCGGGTACTGCTGACCCGCATTGTCGAAGATCGACTTGTTGTAGAACAGCGCGACCGAGTCGAAGTTGTTCGGTACGCCGTACTGCTTGTCCTGCCAGACGTACCGCTCGACCAGCGACTTCGGGTACTTCGCCAGGTCGAGCTGGCCGCCGGACACGAGCTCGTCGATCGGGTCGATCATGCCCTCGGAGGCGTAGAGGTCGAACTGGACGCCGTTCATCGCGAACAGGTCGGGTGCGTTGCCCGCGCTCGCCTGGGTCTGCAGCTTGGTGAAGTAGTCCTTCCAGGGCGTCAGGGTGACCTCGAGCTTGATCCCCGGGAACTTCTGCTGAAAGGCCGGGAGCTGCTTCTTGATCGCGTTGGCCGTGTATGACTCCCAGGTGGCGAAGGTGAGGTCGGCCTTGCCGGTTTCGCCCTCACCACCACTTCCTCCGCCGCTGCCCCCGTTCCCGCCGCAGCCTGCCAGGACGCCGGCCACGGCGGACGATGCGAGCCCGGCGAGCACTGTGCGCCGGTTGATCAGGTTTCGTGTCATTGGGTATCTCCAGAAGAAGTTCTTGGATGACTGGTGGAGCCGCGTTCGAACAGCGACCACTCGAGGACCGCGCGGGTCGCGCGGGTGTCGTCCCCGAGTGCGCGGCGGCGTACCTGCCGCGCGATCTCGCCGTACTCGTCGGCCGCGCCAACGGTTGTCAGCGCCGGGGTGCTCATCGTGCCGTCCGGGATGTTGCCGGCGCCGACGACCGACAGTTCGCCGGGAATCCGGATCCCGCGGCGTTCTGCCGACTTGACGACACTGAGCGCCAGATAGTCCGAGGCGCAGAAGATCGCCGACGGCGGATCCGGCAGGTCGAGCAGATCGGACGCCGCCTGGTAGCTGCCGAGCGGCGTCGACCCGGCCGCCCGCAGAAAACCTTGGGGGATCGGGTAGCCGTTCGCCGCCATCTCGGCGAGGTACACCGCGGCGCGGTTGGGCCGGTCCTCGGTGTGGGGCTCCACCGTCAGACAGGCGATCCGGTCGTGACCCAGGCCGATCAGGTGACGCATCGAGAGTTCGCAGCCCGCGGTCGCGCGCGACTCGATGACGTCGTACCCGCCGCCGGGCAGGTTCTCGCCCAGGACGATGATCCGCTGCCCGCCGGCAACCAGTTCGTCGACGTGTGCCACGTCGACCGCGCCCCACAACCCGTCGATGAAGACCGCGTCCGGGTTCATCCGTTGCAGGGCGCCGTACCAGTTGCCGTCGGGCAGAACGAGGGCCTGTACGTCGTGCTTCTCAAGTTCCTCGCTGACGGCCGAGACAACTGCCTGCACCCAGGGATCGGAGGTGACCGTCATGGCGAGCAGTACTTGTCCCGTACGTCCGGTGCGAGTGGCCAGGGCGGAGGCGTTCGCACGGTAGTGCAGCCGCCTGGCGGCCTCACGGACCCGGAGCTCGGTGGATTCGGCCACCTTGGCCCGGGAGTCGATGCGGCTTCGACCGGTGAGCACGTACGACGCGGTCGCAATGGAGACGCCGGCCGCTCGGGCGACGTCGCGAAGGGTGACCCGTCGCATCGTGAACCATCCCGTCGTATTGCGTGTCCTCTTAATCGTTTAAGGCAGCCTGTGGGAACAGCCCGGGTCGTCACAAGGACTTCGCGATGCGCAAGGAGCAATGGCCGTATTGCAAAACGAGTCCGGAAGTATCGACGGGCCGTCCGTCGCTGAGCTCTTGGCCTTATGTGCTAACTTTCGGAATCCCTTTCGTATGCAGGAGACAGATGCGGGCGAAGAGTTTCGGTGATCTGGCGTCGAGGGCAAGCTGCCTGACGGCCCTGCGTACTCTCGGTGCCGGCACGGTCTCCGAGATCGCGGAAGCTGCCGGAACCTCGCGACAGACGGTCGACGTCGCGCTTGCCAGGCTTGCTGAGATGGGGCTCGCGGAGTACAGGGTGGACTCCGTCCTGCCGCACGAAGGCGGCGGCCGGCCCGCGCGGGTGTCCCGGTTCCGGGCCGACGCGGGGTACGTCGTCGGTGTCGATCTGATCGGTACGACGGTCAAGGTGGCGCTGGCCGACCTCGCCGGACGGTGGGTGCGAGTCGGATCCCTTCGGCCGCCGACGCCGACCAGCGATCGCCCGGCTCTCGATCCGGTCGTGGCGGCCGTGCGTGATGTCGTGGACGAGGCCGGAGTCGACCGGTCCCTGCTGCGAGCGGTCGGAGTCGGGACCTCGGGCGTGCCGAGCCCGGACGGAAGCATGCTGACGTCGCCGCTGATCAAGCCGTGGACCGAGGGCAACGTCGGCAGGCAGTTGTCGGACCTGCTCGGTGTCCCAGTCGTGCTGGACAACGACCTGACGCTGGGCGCGATCGCCGAGTCACGCCTGGGCGCCCTGCGTGGGGCGGCGACCGCGGTTTTCGCCGAGACGTTCTACAACCTGTCGGCCCGGATTCTCATCGATGGTGCCGTCGTCCGGGGGCGGAGCGGGGTTGCGGGCGAGTTCGGTGTACTGAAGGCCTTCGGTCGGCGCAGGAGCCGGCTCGAGACGTACTTCAGCGATGTCGGCCGAATGGACGAGGTGCTGCATCGACTGGCCGATGGCTCGGATGAGCCTGCTGACACCGCGGAACTGGACGAGTTGGTCGAGGCGATGGCAGCGCCGCTCGCCGGTCTGGTATTGGCGGTCGACCCGGACGTGATCGCGCTGGGTGGGCGGCTCGGCAGGTACGCGAGCGTACTCGCGAAGCCGTTGCGGGCGGCGCTCCGTGATGCGATCGAGGGTGGGCCGCCGGTCGATCCGCGCATCGTCGGTGCCGAGTTCGTGACCGAAGGCGTGCTGGTCGGTGCGATCGACCAGGCCTTCGCGCGGTTCCCGGACCGCATCTACGGGCTGGACAGCATCCAGCCACCTACGCAGCTCCTGCCGGCCGAAGCGGCCTTCGCCGTCTGAGACCGTGAGGCGCTCGAAGGGCATCGTTGTCAGCGCCGGAAACATGCGCCTCGCGGAACAGCCCGCATCACATCTGCGTGTCGCGTTCGCCGACGGCGTGAATCGAATCAGCTGACCGCAGAACCCCGCAACCTGTCGCGTTTGCTCCGTTGACACGCAGAACCAGGCCCGAGCGAACGCTCGTGCCAGCCACGTCCGCGAACCCGGCGCACGACAGCCGCAGCTTGGGCCGGGCGAAAGGCTTCCGGCTATGGCTCCTATAACCGGAAGTAGTTGCTCGGGGCCTTGACTTCGTGACCGCGCAATTTGAACATAAGTGCGCGCGCTAGCTCAGAAATACACAGAAATCATCATGATCGAAAGATCGACACCCTTACCGTCCTGAGGAGTGAGATGCGACGCTTGCTTGCTGTTTCCGTTGCGGTGCTTGCGATGGCTGTGTCACCGGCGCGGGCCGCGGTCGCCGCACCGGGCGCCGAGTCGGACGCCACCGACACCGGAACCCTCGGCGCTCGGCCGCCGATGGGATGGAACTCCTGGAACACCTTTGGCTGCAACATCAACGAGAAGCTCATCCGGGAGGCCGCCGACAGCCTGGTGTCCTCGGGGATGGCGAAGGCCGGCTACCAGTACGTCAACATCGACGACTGCTGGGCCGAGAAGGATCGAGACCCGGTCACCGGTCAGTACGTGCCGAGCCGGACACGGTTCCCGAGCGGGATCAAGGCGCTCGCCGACTACGTACATGCCAAGGGCCTGAAGCTGGGGATCTACACCAGTGCCGGCACGCTGACCTGCGCCAAGACGATGCCGGGCAGTCTCGGTCATGAGGACCTCGACGCCCGGACTTTCGCGTCCTGGGATGTCGACCTGCTGAAGTACGACAACTGCAACAACCAGGGCGTTCCGGCGAAGGATCGCTACCAGGCCATGGGTGACGCACTCCGCAAGTCCGGCAGAGACATCCTCTACAGCATCTGCGAGTGGGGCGCGAACGACCCGTGGTTGTGGGGCAAGTCGGTCGGCGGACAGATGTGGCGGACGACCGGTGACATCAACGCCTCGTGGGGCAGTGTGATGTCGATCCTCGATCAGCAGGCCGCGTTGTCGCCGTACTCCGGTCCGGGTGGCTGGAACGACCCGGACATGCTGGAGGTCGGCAACCCGGGACTCACGGTGGCGGAGAGCCGGGCGCACATGAGCCTGTGGTCGTTGCTCAACGCACCGTTGATCGCCGGAAACGACGTCCGGTCGATGCCGGCCTGGGTCCGCACGATGCTGACCGATCCCGACGTACTCGCTGTCGACCAGGACTGGGGCGGCCGCCAGGGGATGAGGATCCGCGACGACGGCGACCAGGAGGTCTGGTCCAAGCCGATGTCCGATGGCTCAGTGGCGGTCGTCCTGCTGAATCGCGGCGCGGCTGCGCAGACCATCTCGACCTCGGCCGCCGAGCTGAAGTTGCCCGAGGCGAAGGCGTACACGGTCCGGGATCTCTGGGCCAACACCGAAGCGGCGTCGAACGGCGCGATCCGCGCCCAGGTCGGCTCGCATGACGCGGTCATGTTGCGGATCACTCCCGGCACCACGACCGCATTGCCGCCGCTGGTGACTGTGGTGGTGCAGCCGTCGGCACCGTACGTCGAGGACAACGCACCCGTGAAGGTGCAGGTCAAGGTGTACAACGACGGTACGTCGAGCATCGACGGTGTCCGTGTCGATCTGACCGCTCCCGAGACCTGGACGGCGAAGCCTGCGGGATCGACTCGGATCGCCTCGATCAGGGCCGGCCAGATCGGCAGCGCGACCTGGTCGGTGAGTGCGGATCGTCCCGACGCCGGGCCGGTAGACCTCGGTGCAAGCGCCAGTTGGCTGTGGCGACGGAACGCGTACTCCGACGGTGGCGCAGGCCGCTTCGTTGTCGCGACCCGGCCGCCCGCCGGGGAATCGAACCTCTCGGATCTGACCCTGCTCTCGTCCCAGAACGGGTGGGGCCCGGTGGAGCGGGACCAGAGCAACGGTGAGGCCGGAGCCGGTGACGGGAACCCACTGACGATCGCAGGTGTCCAGTACGCCAAGGGATTCGGGACACACGCCCCCAGCTCGATCGACTTCTTCCTGGGGTCGCATTGCTCGCGCCTGACGGTGACCGCCGGCATCGATGACGAGGTAGGCGACCAGGGACGAGCCGGCTTCGAGATCCGCGGCGACGACGCGGTACTGGCCTCCACCGAGGCAACCGGTGCCGGGCCAGCGGTCCCACTGACCGTTGACCTTACCGGAGTGCAGCACCTGGAACTACGCACCACGAACGTGGACGGCCCCAACTTCGACCACACCGACTGGGCGCAGCCGAAGATCACCTGCGCCTGACAGAACCTCCCTTGGCCTTGCTCAGGTGCCGGGCAGGCCAAGGGCAGGCAGTTCCTCCAGGGCGGAGGAGGGCACTACCTACCACCGTGCCGTTCTGAGCACGGCGGAACAGCAGGACCAGCACAGAATCACTGGAGGAGTCATGAAGTACACCCGTCGTGGTGTTGTGGTACCCGTTGTCGCGGTCGGCGTCCTCGCCGCCCTGCTGGCCGGCTGTTCGAGCGGTGCAGAGTCCTCCGGGGAGGCGACCGTGAGCGCGCCGAAGTCCGGCAAGCTGACGATCGCGCTGCTGCAGAAGCAGGGCGATCAGCAGTACTTCGTAGACGAGGCGACCGGTGCGAAGGACGAGGCCAAGAAGTTGGGCGATGTCGAGGTGAAGGTGATCGACCTCGGTACGGACGCCAACAAGGCGATCAGCGAGCTCGACAACGTCATCGCTCAGAAGGTCGACGGTATCGCGATCGTCGTTCCGGACCAGAAGATCGGCCCGCAGGTGATCGATGCGGCCAAGGCGGCCGGGATTCCGCTGGTCGCGTCCGACGACGCGATCTCGTCCGGTGACGGCAAGCCGGCACCGTTCGTCGGCTTCGATGGCCATGGCATGGGCATGGAGGTGGGCAAGAAGGCGGCCGAGCTGTACAAGGCCGCGGGCTGGACCGCCGCCGACACCAGGATCATCGCGGGCTGGAAGCAGGACCTGAAGACGTGTGGAGACCGGGTCCAGGGTGCTGCCGAGGCGTTCAAGGAAGGGATCGGCGGCGGCGAGGCGCCGAAGACAATCGAGCTCGGTACCGACAACTCGGTGGGTGACGCGCTGAACAAGACCGGTGCGGCGCTGACCGACAACCACGCCGTGAAGCACTGGGTGGTCTGGGGCTGCAACGACGAGAACGAGACCGGCATCGTCACCGGCCTGCAGAACGGGAAAGTTGCCCCCGACAACATCATCGGTGTGGGGCTCGGTGCGTATCTGACCTGCAAGGACTGGAAGGCCGGACAGACGACCGGCAACAAGGCCGCGCTGTACATCGGCGGCCCGGCGGTCGGCAGTGCCGCCGTCCGGGTGCTGACCGAGAACCTGCGAGGCCAGAAGCCGCTGCCGGAGAGGACGATCGCCAAGACGCAGATCGTGGATGCCAAGACCTGGCAGAGCAGCGGCCTGGTTTGCACCTGATCCGGACGGGAGCCGACACAGTGGGCGCAGTACAACCCTCCGCTTCCGAGGTTCTGGTAGCGCGGGGCATCACCAAGAGATTTGTCGGCGTTCGCGCGCTGACGCAGGTCGATCTCGCCGTCCGCGGTGGCGAGGTCCTCGCCCTGATGGGGGAGAACGGCGCGGGGAAGTCGACGTTGCTCAAGATCATCACCGGTGACTACCAGCCGGACGAGGGATCGCTGATGCTCGACGACGCCGTCGTCGGGTACTCGTCGCCGGCAGGGGCGCATCGCGCCGGAGTCAGGGTGATCGCCCAGGAGCCGGAGATCGTCCCGCACGTCGACGTGGCGGAGAACGTGTACGCCGGTGCGTTGCCGCGCCGCGGCCGGATGTACTCGCGGCGCCGGGCGCACGAGCAATGCGCCCGGGACATCGACAGACTCGGTCTGACCGGGTTCCTGCGGCCCGGCACGCTGGGCCGGCGGCTGTCGCCGGCGCAACGCCAGCTCGTCGAGATCATGCGCGGCCTGGTCGGCGCGGTCCGGGTGGTCGCGTTCGACGAGCCGACGTCGTCGCTGTCCGATCACGAGGTGGAGATCCTGTTCGGGCTGATCCGGCGCCTCCGCGACGACGGCGTGGCGGTGATCTACGTCTCGCACCGAATGAAGGAGATCTTCGCCGTGGCAGACCGGATCGCGGTCCTGCGCGACGGTCGGCTCGTCGGTGTGCGCAGCGCCTCCGAGACCAACGAGGACGAGCTGGTCCGGATGATGGTGGGCCGCGAACTGCAGGCGATGACCCGTCCCGCCCGGAGCCCTGGTGAGGTCGTCCTGTCGGTGGAGAACATGACAAGCGACGAGGTCCGCGGCATCGACCTCCAGGTTCGCCGGGGCGAGGTGGTCGCCCTGGCGGGGCTGGTCGGCGCGGGCCGGTCGGAGTTGGTGCGTGCCGTCGTCGGCGACCTGCCGATCCGCTCCGGAGCCGTCCGCATGAACGGGCGCGCGCTGCGTCTGCGATCCCCGCACGACGCCGTTCGTGCCGGGATCGGCTTCGCCCCTGAGGAACGCAAGGCCGAGGCCCTGGTGCTGGAGCGAAGCGTGCGGGAGAACATCTCGCTTGCTGTCCTGGACCGCATCCGGCAGTTCCGATTCGTTCGGCGGCGGCGCGAGCAGGAGTTGGTCAGCGGCTACGTGAGTTCGCTGCGGATCAAGACTCCGAGCGCGGAACAGCAGGTCCGCAAGCTGTCCGGTGGCAACCAGCAGAAGGTGGTCTTGGCCCGCTGGCTGGCTCGCGATCCCGAACTGCTGATCCTGGACGAGCCGACCCGCGGCGTCGATGTCGGCGCGAAGGCCGAGATCTACACCGTGATCAACCAACTGGCCGAGCGCGGTACGGCGATCCTCGTCGTGTCGTCGGAGCTGCCCGAGGTAATCGCCCTCGCCGATCGCGTGCTGGTGATGCGGGAGGGTCGGATCACGGGCGAGCTGCCGGCCGGCCCGACCGAAGAGCAGATCCTCGCGTTGGCCATGACGGCCGATTCGCAGAACCTGAAGGAGAGCCCCGCGTGAGCGCCAACAATGACACCGTGCCGGTCCGTGCAGATCAGGACGGTGAACACCGTGACGAGCAGGCGGATGCTTCGCTCGCAGCCAGCTCGGCGCCGCGGCGGATCCTGGACGCCGTCGGGGTTCAGAACGTGAGCCTGCTGATCGCGCTGGCCGTCCTGGTCAGTTTGGTCGGCAGCCGGTTCCCGTCGTTCTTCAGCCTCGCGAACTATCAGGTGATCGGCAAGGCGGTCTCGGTGATCGGCATCCTGGCCGTGGTCGAGACCGTCGTGATCATTCTCGGTGGCCTGGACATCTCGGTCGGCTCCGCGGCCGGCGTGGGCTCAGTGGTGACGGCCCTCGTGTTCATGCACACGGGCAGCAGTTCGGTGATCGGCATCCTGGCCGCGCTCGGGGTGGGTGTTCTCGCCGGGCTGGTCAACGGCTGCGTGATCGTCTACGGACGGGTGAATCCCGTGGTGGCGACGCTGGCCACGCTGGCGGCGTACAAGGGGGTCGCACAGTTGATCTCCGACGGCCGGGCGCAGGGATACACGGGTGCCGACCCGGTGTTCGTCTTCATCGCCCGGGGTGCGATCCTCGGCATTCCGACCCTGATCTGGATCTTCGTAGTGGTCGCAGGCCTTGCTCATCTCGTTCTGCGCTACACCGATCTCGGCCGCAACATCTACGCGATCGGCGGCAACGACACGGCCGCCCGGCTAGCCGGCATCAACATCAACCGCTACATCATCGCGGTGTACGCGATCACCGGGCTGGCCGCAGCCTTGGCCGGCGTCATGATCACGGCCCGCACCGGATCGGGTCAGCCGGTTTCCGGCAGCGAAGGTCTCGAACTGCAGGCGGTGACCGCGGCCGCGCTGGGTGGATGTGCTCTCCAAGGCGGTCGGGGCACGATCGCCGGAACGGTGCTGGCTGTCGTCCTCTTGGGCGTTCTCGACAACGGAATCACTCTGTTCGGCGTGAATCCGTTCTGGCAGAACGTTGCCCGAGGCTCCCTTCTGGTCATCGCCGTGGTCATTCAGCAGCTTCGCAACGGCGAACGCCGGGTCGGGATGCCGACCTGAGCGTCCGGCTCTGGAGATCGGACAAAGCCGCCGCCGGAACACGTGATTTGGCGATGGCTTTGATGGCGAAAGCGGTGGAGTCGAGTTCTTGCCGGCTGATGGCAGCGAGGTAGTCCGCCGTGGAAAGCGTGGAGCAATTTTCGTCGTCCGGAGAGTCTTGACGTCACGGGACGGAAGAGGCACCATCAAGCAGGCAATATCCTATAGGATTCAGGAGTCAGTCCCATGATCGTGTCGTCGTTCTGCCGGAAGGCTGCTGCGGGGCTGGCCCTCGTCGCGCTGGCCGCGACCGGATGCACCACGAAGAACCCGAGCGCCACCGGTAGCGCCACGACCGGAGACGACGCATCCACGAAGTCGTCCTCAGGACCGGTGACCCTGAAGGATGGTTCCCAGGTGAAGCTGGCGCTGATCCCGGGCGGCGCGCACCCGTACTTCCAGCCGTGGAAGACCACGGCCGACCAGGACAAGACCGAGTTCAAGCTCGGCGCTGTCACGTTCAACGAGACCGGCGAGTGGGACCAGGGTAAGCAGAACAACGTGATCAACTCGCTGGCCGCGCAGGGGTACAACGCGTTCGGGATTTTCGGGGTGTCGCCGACCGACATCAACTCGACGTTCGAGGACCTGAAGGCGAAGGGTTTCGCGGTCGGTTCGCTGGCGTCCTGCCCGGCCGGTGACACCAACTCGGCCGACTTCTGCCTGTCCACCGACGTGGAGACCGCGGCGTACAAGGCGGCCAAGGCAACGATCGCGGCGATCGGCGGCCACGGCACGATCGTCCACCTGACCGGCAACAACGTGGACTCGAACACCCAGCGCCGGATTGCCGGGGTGAAGAAGGCGGTCGCGGAGACGAACGGCAAGGTCACCGAGCTGCCGGTGATCACCGACATTGACAAGGACCTGTCCACGGCGCAGAAGGCGGTCGCCGACCTGCTCGCGGCGCAGGGCACGAAGATCAACGGAATCGTCACGACCGCGTACAACCCTGCCGTGGCCGCCGCCGACGGTGTTGCCAGCAGCAAGCTTCCGATCAAGGTGGTCGCGATCGACGACGACGCGAAAATCCTGGCCGGCATCAAGTCCGGGGGAGTGGCCGCGACCGTCACGCAGAACCCCGTCGGTCAGGCGTACGTCGGCGGCTGGCTGCTGGCTCTGCTGCAGTCGAAGCAGTGCACGATGAAGGACCCCGGCGTGATCGTGGACTCCGGGTCGTTCGTCGTCACCAAGGCCAACGTCGACACCTACGACCAGGAGCGGCAGGCGAAGACCAAGGAGCTCCAGACCGAGTTCGCGAGCCACCTGACGTGTTCGTGAGCGATCGCAAGGGTTCAGAGCTCGCGGACGGGCTTGTGTCACCGACGGCCGCCGCGGCACTGCAGGAGCCTGATGTCCCGGTCGGGAAGGCGGAGAGCCGGCGCGTCGGCGGACTGGTGCCGTGGTGGGCGAATCAGCGGATCGGTCTGCTCGTTCTCGTGGTCGCGTTGTCGGCGTTGTTCGGCGTTCTGCGGCCCGCGTTCTTCAATCAGCAACTGGTGATCTTTCCGTTGCTTCGGGATATCGCGATGTTCACCGTGGTCGGCCTGGCGCAGCTTTGCGTGCTGTCGATCGGTCACATGAACCTCGCGGTCGGCCGGATGGCTGCGTTCTCGATGATGATCACCGGCATCTCGTACGATCTGTGGCATTTCACCCTGTACGCCGGTCTGGTGATCGGCCTCGTCGCCGGAGCGGCGATCGGGGCGCTGGCGGGCTGGGTGATCGCTCGGACCAGGGTCAACTCGTTCGTGGTGACGCTGGCGCTGGACTTCCTGCTGCTCGGCCTGATTCCCCTCGTGTACACGGCCCTGACCGACAACGCGGCGTTCGTGACCAGGCCGCCGGGGATGCGGGAGCTGCGCAACTACTCGCTCGCCGACGTGTGCGTCGGCAACGTGTGCGGCTCGCCGGCGGTCCCGCAACTGGCGCTGTTCGCTGTGGTCGCCATGGCCGTCGTCGGGTGGATCTACAGCCGGACGAAGCTCGGCCGGGAACTGCTGATGACTGGTGCCAGTGTGCGGGCTGCCGAGTTGTCCGGGATCCCGACCGCGCGTCGGGTGATCGTCGCGCATGCCATGTCGGGCAGTCTGGCCGCGCTGGCCGGGTTCATGCTGGCCGTGTCCACAGGCTCTATTAAGGCAACCATCGGTGAGGAGTTCATGCTTCCGTCCTTCCTGGGCCCCATCCTTGGAGGAACGCTGCTGGCCGGCGGCTTCGTCTCGATCTGGGGAACGCTGATCGGCACCGCGCTGACAACGGTGATCCGCAAGGGCCTCGATCTGCTCGGTGTCGGCCTGGAGAGCCTGAACATCTACCTGGGTCTGATTCTGCTGGTAGCTCTGTCCACCGATCGAATCCGGGCAAAGTTGTCCGACCGGCAGGGGGTGCGAGAACGATGAGACGCTTCGCGCGGTCCACGGAAATGACCTTGCTGGCCATCTGCGTCGTGTTCTTCGTCGCTCTCGTGATCGCCTCCGACGGCGAGCTGCTGGCGGCGAACTCGTTGCGCGTGCTGCTGCAGTTCCTGGCCGTGCCGGTGTTGATCGGGCTGGCGCAGATGGTGGTGCTGGCCGTCGGGCAGCTCAACCTTGCGGTTGGGGCGATCGGTGGGTTCGCGGCGGCCGCGATGGCTGTGCTGATGGCGGATCACGGCGTACCGGCTCCGTTCGCGTTGCTGATCGGGTTCCTGCTCGCGGCGGTCGCCGGCCTGGTGAACGGCGTCCTCGTGGTGCTCACCCGGATCAACGGCTTCATCGTCACGCTCGCCACGATGACCGTGCTGATCGGCGTGCAGTACCGGATGGTCGGCACCCGCACCGTCGACGCCTATCCACAGGCGCTGAAGATCTTCGGGTCCTCCGCCCTCTTCGGCGTCGTCCCGTGGATCTTCATCGTCGCGCTGATCGTCGCGGGCGGGCTGTCGGTTCTGCTCCGCCGTACCGTCCCCGGCCGGAAACTCCTAGCCTCCGGCGGGAACCCGATTGCGGCACGCCTTTCCGGAATCTCCAACGACCGCTCGGTGATCGTCGCGCACACGCTGTCCGGCGCGGTCCTCGGGGTCGCCGCGATCCTCACGGTCGCCTCCTCGCCGGGGGTGAACAAGAGCATCGGCGGCGACTGGCTGCTGCCGTCGTTCGCGGCGCCGATCATCGGTGGCGCGTTGCTCACCGGCGGATCCGCAGTTGTGCTGGGGACCGTGCTGGCCGCGTTCATCGTGCGGTTCGTGGACACCGCGAGAGCGGAGTTCTCGCTCGAGCCGTCCTGGGTCAATTTCGTGGTCGGCGCTGTGGTTCTTGGGTCGGTGGTCCTGGGGCAGGTCCGCACCCGGCGCCAACAACGGCGTACCGTCGTGAAATCCCCTGACGTGACCGTCGCCGGAGGTGTGTCGTGACGCTGTTCGAAGCCGAGCGAGTGGAGAAGGTCTTTCCCGGTGTACGGGCCCTGGACGGCGTCAATCTCTCGCTTGAGCCCGGTTCGGTGCATGCGCTGCTCGGTGAGAACGGCGCTGGGAAGTCGACGCTGATCAAGGTGATCACCGGGCTGTACCGCCCCGACGGCGGGCGGCTGCTACTGGACGGACAGCAGGTGTCCTTCGGCTCGCCGCACGAGTCGGCGTCGGCAGGCATCGGCGTCGTCCACCAGGAGCGCAACCTGATTCCCGGCTTCACTGTCGGTGAGAACATCCTGCTGCAGCAGCTCCCGACCTCGCGCGGGCTGGTCGATCGCACAGCGATTCGCTCCGAGGCGGCGCGCTGGCTCGCGGAGCTGGACCTCGAGCTGGATCCGGATCTGCCAGTGACGGAGTTGTCCGTAGCACAAGCGCAACTGGTCGAGATCGCGAAGGCCCTGTCGATCGAGAGTCGAGTGTTGCTCCTCGACGAACCGACGGCCTCCATTACTCCGAGCGAGGCCGAGCGGCTGTTCCGCGTCGTTGGCAAGCTCAAGGATCAGGGCTGCGCGGTGCTGTTCGTCAGCCACAAGCTCGAGGAGGTCTTCGAGATCTGCGACACGGTCACGGTCCTGCGCGACGGAGCATCCGTGCTCGAAGGCGGTCCGCTGTCCGACCTGACCCGCGACGAGGTTGTCGACCTCATGGTCGGTCGTGTCCACGAAGCCCTCGTGCTCCCGCCACGAACGGTCGACACCACGGCCGAGCCCCTACTGGAGTTGTCAGGCCTGAGTACGGCGACCGGGCACGACGGCGTGGATCTCGCTGTCCGGCCGGGGGAGATCGTCGGGTTGTACGGACTCGTCGGCGCCGGCCGCAGTGAGCTCGCGAAGGCCCTGCTCGGACTGGACCGGATCACGGCGGGCGAAGTTCGCGTGCGCGGCGCCGCGGTCCGAATCCGGAACGTCCGCGACGCACTGAAGAACCACAAGATCGGGTACGTCAGCGAGAACCGCAAGGAGGAAGGCGTCTTCCTCGAGCAATCCGTCGGCCGGAACATCGCGGTCACCGTCTGGGACCGGCTCCGCGCGGGGATCGGCCGGTTGCCGGTACTTCGTTACGTTCCGAAGCGGGCCGAAGCGGACTTGGTGTCCGACTACGTGGAGCATCTGGGTATCAGGATCGCGTCGCCGGCGCAGTTGGCCGGAACTCTGTCGGGCGGCAACCAGCAGAAGGTGTCGCTGGCGAAGTGGCTTGCGGCGCAGACCGAGATCCTGATCATCGACGAACCGACCGTCGGCATCGACGTCCGGACGAAGGATGCGTTCCACACGCTGATCTGGGACCTGGCCGCGAACGGCCTGGCCATTCTGCTGATCACCTCGGATCTGCCGGAGATGATCACGCTGGCTGATCGGGTTGTCGTCATGCGGGACCATCGCGTTCGCGGCGAGGTGGTGAACAGCCGCGACTACGACACCATGAGCCAGCGAGTCATCCGCCTGATTCACGCCGAACCGGCGCCCGCAGCCTGAGCAACGGGACGCCGTCTCATCGAGTACATGCTGAATCCTCCGACGCCCGGCTGGACCGGCCCCGACCGAGGATTCGCCGATCTGTTCGCCCACCAGAGGAGTCGCACATGGGATACCCGGCTGAAGGCTCGTCCCGCCCCAATCACGAAGAGCGCGGCAACCACATCGCAAGGCGGCGCGTCCTCCAGGCCGCTGGTCTCACCGGCCTGGCGACGTTCGCGCTACCGGTCTTCGAGGCGCACGCCGCCGTCGACCGACCGGCAGACTGCCAACTCGTGCCGGACGAGGAGGCACTGCGGCTCTGGTATCGCACACCGGCGGAAGAATCGATCATCATCGAGGAAGGCCTCCCGATCGGCAACGGACGACTCGGAGGTCTGATCGGCGGCACTCCAGCGGATACCGCGCTCTTCCTGACCGACGCGTCATTGTGGAGCGGTGGTCGCAACACCACGCTCGACGGCGCGGGACAGTTCCCGTACGACAGGTCGACGTTCGGTACCTTCCAGTTACTCGCCAAAGCCCGGGTGCTCCTGCCGGACCACACACCCGATGTCGTCACCGACTACCAGCGATCCCTCGACCTGAGCAACGGCCTCGTCGTCACGACGTACCGAGTGGGCGAGGTCGCCTACCGCCAGGAGTGCTTCAGCAGCCACTCCGACGACGTCGTCGTAGTACGCATCACGCAGTCAGGTGGAGGATCGCTGACCGGATCGGTGGCCGTCGAGGGCACGCGCGGAGAAGTTGCGGTCGTCGACCGGTCCGCATCGACGACGTCGATCACGGACGCTCTCGACAACGGCCTTCGGTATGCAGCGGTGGCGGGCGTCTCGACCGACGGCGGGACTGTCGGAACGGGCAGTTCGACGGTGACATTCACTGGGGCGTCCGAGGTGCTCGTCGTGATCAGCGGTGGGACCAACTACCGGCCTGATGCTTCGATCGACTACCGCGACACACGGGTCGACCCCGGGACGGTCGCGCGACAGAAGTTGCGGACGGCGTTGCTCGAGCCCCGGTTGGTCGAAACCCACGTGGCCGACTACCAGCGGCAGTTCGGCTCGTTCTCGCTCCACCTTGGCGACTCGACCGCGCAGCAACGAGCCCAGGACACTGCCGCAAGGCTTGCCTCCCGAGGCGCCCCAGGTGCGGCGCCTGACCCTGAGTTCGATGTGCTCTACCTGCAGCTCGCCCGGTACCTGACCATCACCGGATCCCGGGCGGGCCTCCCGACGAACTTGCAGGGCCTGTGGCTCGACACCAACGAGCCGGACTGGATGAGTGACTACCACACCGACATCAACATCCAGATGAACTACTGGCCGACGCACCGATTCGGGCTCGCCGAGCATGCCGAGCCGCTACTCGACTACTGCCTCGCACAGCTTCCGCAGTGGTCGAAGCAGACACTCGAGCTGTTCAACGATCCCCGCAACCGGTTCCGCAACACGTCCGGGCGGGTCGCCGGCTGGACAGTGGCGTTCTCTACGAACGTCCACGGCGGTAACGGTTGGTGGTGGCATCCGGCCGGCGGGGCGTGGTTGTGCCTTGAACTGTGGCAGCACTACGAGTACACCCTCGACAAGCGGTTCCTCGCGCGACTCATGCCGCTCCTGCGTGGCACCGTCGAGTTCTGGGAGAGCCGGCTGATCGAGCGCACCGTTGGCGAGGGAAGCGATCAACGGACCGCGCTGCTGGCCGACAAGGCATGGTCGCCCGAGCACGGGCCTCAGGACGGGATCGGTAACACCTACGACCAGGAGCTGGTGCACGCGGTTCTCGGATGCTTCGTCGAAGCGTCGAAACTTCTCAATCGGGACGTGGAGTTGGCGGGCCGGGCTCAGCTGATGCGCGAGCGCCTCTATCTTCCCGAGGTGAGTCCCAAGACCGGCTGGCTCGAGGAGTGGCGGAGCCCGGACAATTTGGGCGACGCCCAGCACCGGCACCTGTCCCCGTTGATCGGTTGGTACCCGGGTGACCGGATCCGCCTGGACAACCAGCCCGCTGCGTACATCGCTGGAATCCGCAACTTGCTGGAGGCCCGCGGATTTGACAGCTACGGCTGGGCCTGCGCGTGGCGCGCGGCCTGCTGGGCGCGGCTGAAGGATTCCAACCGCGCCTACAAGACCATCTCCAACGTACTGCGTCCCGCACACGGGCACCTGGGCGGGACAGGGATCAACCTGTTCGACCTCTACCGGACCAACCGGTACATCTTCCAGATCGACGCCAACTTCGGGATCCCGGCTGCGATGCTGGAGATGCTGGTCCACGCCAAGCCCGGAGTGGTCGATCTGATGCCGGCCGTCCCGGCTGCCTGGAACGACGGCAGCGTGCGCGGCATGGGGGTGCGAGGTGGATTCACGCTCGACATGACCTGGAAGGCCGGGGCGCCGATATCGGTGACGCTGCACAGCGTGGGAGGCACGGCTACCGAACTGCGAGTCGGTGACTGGAAGCGGAGCGTCCACGTGCGGCCGGGAGGGTCGGTCACTCTGCAGCCGCAAGGCGTCCCATACCCGCCGCCGCCTCCGCCACCCGAACCCGCTCCGGCAAGTGTGATCAAGAACGTGCACAGCGGACTTGTGATCGATGTCTCCGGCGGCGGCTCGAACCCCGGCGCTGCGATCGATCAATGGCCGGATGTCGGCTCCACCAACCAACGCTGGCAGCAGGTACAGACCAACAACGGCTTCGTCATGCTCCAATGCGTCAGGTCAGGCCAGGTCATCGACGTGCCGAACGCGGCTACCGCGGAAGGAACCGACGTCGTGCAATGGACGACCAGTGGCGCCCCGAATCAGCAGTGGATGATCGAGAACACCGGTTCAGGACAGATGCGCATCGTCAGCCGGATCACCGACAAGGTACTCGGCATCGCCGGTCAGTCGGCCCAGGCAGGCGCAGCCGTCGAGATCCAGGCCGACACCGGCCATCCCAGCCAGCGATGGACCATCGTCCAGGAATAGCCATGCACCATTGCCCAGGACTGCTCCGGTGGAGGTCGCCACCGGACCTGATCGTTGCCAAAGGCCCCTGATTGACGAGTAGATGTATCGGGCGGTAACCACTGGCGATGCGTTCGTCGCCCCGAGCATGATCGTGGTCGGCGCGCCGACAAGTTACGCCCTACCCGTGGCCGATCCCTGCCAAGCCCGGGATCGGCCGATGGCCGGTCAGGTCGCGGGTGGAATGTGGAACGCTCCCGCTGGGAGGTTGGAGTGGAGTCACACACCACTGCAGGTGACTGCTTCGCCGCGTACGACGTGGCGCTGCCTCAGGTGCGCACGTAGGTCAGCCAGATCAACTAGTCCCGCGCCCGTTGTGGCAGCGATGCCGGGCTTCGGATGCTGTCGAGGTCCAGCAGAGACTTGGCCAATAGCGCGCTGGCGGCGCTCACGGCCACGTCCGGATCCCGACGCCTGATGGCGTCGAGAACCGCTGCATGCGCTGGGGTGGGATCATCGTCCTCGACCAGGTCGTGGACGACCTGGTCGCGCGCTGCCAGGCCTGGTTCGAGCACGATCCTGGTGCGGATCAGCAGTTCGTTGTGAGAGGCGGCCAGGAGCGCGCGGTGGAAAAGGAGGTCGGCCTGGACGGGATCGCCGACGCCGTGGGTCGCCTCTGACATCTGGGCCAACGACGCGTCAAGGGCCTGGAGGTCTGCCTCGGTGCGGCGCAGCGCGGCCAGTCCTGCGGCGGCGGGCTCGATGATGTTCCTCAGCTCGTTCAGGTCGTTGAACAGTTGCTGGCTGTCCTGTCCCTCGAACTGCCAACGAATGACATCGGGGTCGAGCAGGGTCCACTCGGTCCGCGGCTGAACGAACGTGCCCCGTTTCTGGCGGGCGTCGATGAGACCCTTCGCCTTGAGGACCCGCAGCGCCTCGCGAATGACAGAGCGACTGACGTCGAGCTCGGCTTCGAGCGAGGCGATGTCGAGAGTGGCGCCCTGGGCGACCTCGCCGGTCAGGATCCGCCGCCCGAGCTCTTCGACGACCGCTCCGTGGATACCGCGTCCACGGTATCCAAGCTCGGAACCCGCGCCATGCACGTTCGAGGTCACACCGACTCCTTTGAGCTGCTCTGCCACTTTCTCACGACCGTCCGGTCGCTGACTGGCTCCTCGTGAAAGATTACGCGAAGTAGCGCGATTAGATCACTAAAGAAGAAATTATGATTTAATCTTGACGTCAGTGTCCACTGTCCTCCAGAGTTGCGATTGGGCCGCTCCCCGGTCCGGACCAGCATCAGCGGTGACGGAGTCACCGGAAAAGGAGACCCTGATGTCCTTCGAGATCGATCGCCGGCGACTGCTGGGGGGCTTCGGAGCCCTGGGAGCCGCAGCCCTGGTGCCTGGATGTGCCACGTCCGGCGGTGGGAAGAAGCAGGCAGCGGGCGGTGCCGGGGATGGCTCGATCTTGTTGCAGAACAGCGAGTCCAATGACCCCACGAAGTCCGCCACGGAGGCCCTGGTGAAGGCGTTCAACAAGGGGGCCGGATCGGACGTCAAGCTGAACACCGTGGCGGTCGAGACCTTTCGTACCCAGCTGCCCAGCTACCTGAGCTCCAACAACCCGCCCGACGTCTACACCTGGTACGCCGGCTCGGTCGCTCGCCAGTTCGCCAAGAAGGGCGAACTCCTCGACCTCTCCCACGTCTGGGAGAGCTCACTGAGCAACTACTCGCCCGCTCTGAAGAGCTTGTGCACCGACACCAACGGCAAGCAGATCTTCGTCCCGCGAAACTACTACTACTGGGGCGTTTGGTACCGAAAGTCCATGTTCGCGCAGTGGGGCGTCGAGGTTCCGGCGACCTGGACCAAATTCCTGGACGTGTGCAAGAAGATCCAGACCAAGGGGGTGCCCGCGGTCGGCACCGGCCACCAAGGCACCAACGCGTGGATCCTTGCCGGCTGGTTCGACTACCTGAACATGCGCATCAACGGTCCGGACTATCACGTCAAGCTGCTGGCCGGCGCCGACTCGTTCGACTCGCCAAAGGTCACGACGGTCTTCGACACCTGGAAGCAGGCCATGCCCTACTTCGACCCCAAGGGCGCAGCGACCGACTACAACCTTACTTTCACCCAGCTCGCCCAGGGCAAGGTCGGCATGACGCTCGCAGGGTCGTACATCCTCGGAGCACTGCCCGAAAACGTGCTCGGCGACATCGACTTCTTCCAGTTCCCCATCATCGATCCGTCGGTACCCGTGGGAGAGGAAGCGCCGACCGACGGTGTGTTCGCCAGCGCCCGCACCCAGAACTCACGGACGGTCGAGGCGTTCTGCTCCTTCATCGCCCGGCCGGAAGTCCAGCGAGACTGGATCGCCGTTGCCGGAGGCGGAAATCTGCCGTGCAATCCGGGCGCGCCGATTGCCGACGATGTCCATACCAAGAAGGGAAAGGACATGCTTGAGAGGGCAGGTGCGCTGACCCAGTTCTTCAACCGTGACTCAAGCGACGGACTCCAGGAGACCGCGAATGCCGCCCTGGCGGAATTCCTGGCCAAACCCAACGACGCCAAGCGGATCCAGTCGACCTGGGAAGACGCTGCCAAGCGGGTCTTCACAAGCTGATGAGTGCTACAGCCACCATGGGGGACCAGGGCCGCCGACTGAGCGGATCACGGAGGCGGCGCGGCGGCGGTCTGCCGCCGGTCTTGCTCGCCTTCATCCTTGTGCCGTTGTTGGTCGAGGCGACATGGGTTCTCTGGCCGGCGATTCAAGGCTTCTACCTCTCGACCCTCAAGTGGGACGGCATCACCTCACCTGAGTTCGTCGGCAGCAGCAACTACCGGGCGATGATCCATGACCCGGTGTTCCAGACGGCGTTCAAGAATACGATCATCTGGCTGGTGTTGTTCGGCGGGCTGTCGATACTGGGCGGTCTGGGCATGGCAATGCTCCTGCAGCGTGATCGCCGCGGTGTCTCGTTCTATCGCAGCGTGCTGTTCCTGCCCGTTGTGCTGTCGATGACCGCTGGGGCGCTCGTCTGGGGGGTCTTCCTGCAGCCCGATGGCCCGGCGAATCAGGTGCTGAAGCTGCTCGGACTGGGATCGTTTCAGCACTTCTGGCTTGCCGACCCTAAGGTCGCCTTGTACTCGATGACGCTTCCGGCGCTATGGCGTCAGATCGGGTACCTCATGGTGCTGTTCATCGCTGGGCTCAAGGCCATCGACCCGCAGCTCTACGAAGCGGCGCGCATCGATGGTGCGTCGCGATGGCAGGAGTTCCGGCACATCACGATTCCCCAGCTTCGCAGCGTCAACGGCGTCGTGATCGCGGTGACCATCATCGACGCCTTGCGCTCGTTCGACGTCGTCTGGGCGCTGACGCGGGGAGGTCCCTATCACTCGACCGAGCTGCTCAGCACCTACATGTACTCCGAGGCCTTCCAGTCACGGCAGCTCGGCTACGCGTCCGCGCTGGCAGTCGTGATCTTCCTGCTGGCCAGCGCCGTCATCGTCACGCATCTCGTGCGCGCGTTCAGGGAGGACTCCGATTGATCACCATCGACCGAGCAACTGAGCAGACGGAACTTGCCGCGTCACCGGCCCTGCGACGCAAGGCCCGGAGACTTCGAAAGTTGACCGACCTGGCCTTCCACGCAGCGATGATCGCGATCTGTGCGGCCTGGCTGGCGCCTGTCGCTCTCCTGGTGATGGTCTCGGTGCGTACCCAGAACGACATCACCGGAAACGGGCTCGGCGCGATACCCAGTTCCTTCTCTCTGAGCTCGTTCGGCGCCGCCTGGAACGAAGGCGGGGAGAAAGGGGCAATCGTCAACAGCCTCGTGGTCGCGGTCCCGGTGGTCGTTCTCGAGCTGTTCCTGGGGTCCCTCGCAGCGTTCGCACTGGCGCGCTTCGCGATCCCGGGTCGCCGTTCCCTGCTCCTGCTGATGCTGGCCGGCAACCTGCTGCCTCCACAGATCCTGCTCATCCCTATCTACACATTCACCCAGCAGCTCGGCATCTATGACACCAGGCTGGCTCTCATCATCGTCCAAGTGGGCTTCGGGATCGGCTTCTTCAGCTTCGTCCTGCATGGCTTCATGCGCGGCATACCACGGGAGCTCCAGCAGGCTGCACTCGTCGATGGTGCGAGCGTGGTCCAGATTTACGCCCGGATCATCATGCCGCTGACCCGTCCTGCTCTCGCCGCGCTGGGAGCGCTGGCGTTCACCTGGGCGTTCAACGACATGCTCTTCGCGATCACCGTCCTGACGAGCAGCTCGAAGATGCCGGTCACCCCCACCTTGCTGGGTCTGCAGGGCAATTACGTATCTCAGTGGAACGTCATCGCTGCCGGCACGCTCATCGCGGCGGTGCCCACCGTCCTCGTGTTCCTTCGCTACCAGCGCTACTTCATCGGCGGACTCATGCTTGGAGCAGTCAAGTGATCCAGGGCCCCTCTCACCAGTGGTTGCTACAGACCGCAACCACCACTTACTCGGTGAGCCTCGCCGGCCCCGGACTGGTGCTCGACTACTGGGGGCCGACCACGCTCGAAGTGCCGATGTGGGCACCGCCGGATCCCATGCCGGACTTCGAGACCCTGGCCGACATCGCTCCTCTCGAGTGCACCTCCAACGGCACGCGGCACGTGCACCAGAGTGAACTGCTGATCGATCACGGCGACGGCCTTCTCGGCTCCACGTGGGTGTTCGACGGGCACTCGCTGACTGAGGACATCGAGTCCGTCCTCGCCGTACATATGCGCGACGAGACTGGATCGCTTCGGCTCACGTTGCACACCGCAGTCCGACCTGACTCTGACGTCGTACGACGTTGGTCGACCATCCACAACGTTTCGGCCGATCGCGCGGTGACGTTGCGACGAGCGTGGTCGGGAGGCTGGTCGGTCAATGCACCGCACGGCGCACGCCTGAGCTACCTGGCCGGTGCGTGGGGTCGGGAGTTCGACAACCTCCAAGTGCCTCTCCGATACGGCACATTCTCCATCGGCAGCCGGATGGGCGTTACCGGTCATCTGTTCTCACCGCATATGGTGTTCGAGCCCTTCGATGTTCGTGGTGAAGTCTCCGAGGGCACAGCCGCCATCGGGGTAGCGCTGGCGTGGAGTGGGTCATGGGAGATGGTCGCCGAAGCACACGCGAACGCCCGTGCCTGGAGAGTCTCAGCCGGCGTGCAGAGTGAAGCCCTCGCCATCGTTCTCAACCCCGGCGAGTCCTTCCAGACGCCGGAGACGCTGGGCGTCTATTCGGCAGCCGGCGCTGAAGGCGTACGCCGTGCATGGCACCACTACCAGCGCAAGGTGCTGGCCCGGTCGGTGACGCCCTATCACCAACCCGTTGTCTACAACTCGTGGTTCGCTACCAGGTTCGACGTCCGTTCTGACCACCAGCGCGAGCTCGCACGCGTCGCGGCCGACCTCGGCGCAGAAGTGTTCGTGGTCGACGACGGATGGTTCCGCGGACGTGACAGCGAGCGCCGCGGACTGGGCGACTGGACTCCGGATCTCGATCGGATGCCCGAGGGACTGACCCCGCTGATCGAAGCCGTTCAAAAAACCGGAATGCGGTTCGGTCTCTGGATCGAGCCGGAGGGGGTCAACCCCGACAGCGACCTGTTCCGCGAGCACCCCGACTGGGTGTATCGAGCCTGCGACCGCCCCTTGGTGTCGCTTCGCAAGCAGTACGTCCTCGACTTCGGCCGGCCCGAGGTCGTCGAGTGGATCCAGGAGACCCTTCGCGATCTCCTCACGAGCTATCAGATCAGCTACCTGAAGTGGGACATGAACCGCCCGGTGACCGATGGCGGACGCCCAGGCGACGCACGATCGGCGCGTTGGGCGATCGACCACACTCAGGGGTACTACCGAGTCCTGCAGATGCTGCGCGACGAGTTCCCACATGTCACCATCGAAGGGTGCGCCGGCGGCGGCGGCAGGGTCGACCCGGCCGTACTGGCCCTGACCGATGTGGTGTGGCCGAGCGACGAGACTGGGCCCCGCGACCGCTTGATGATCCAAGATGGCTTCCTGCGCGCCTACCCCCAGCACGTCATGAGCAGCTGGGTCACCGACCTGCTCGGCACCAGGGACCGAGCACAGACCTCACTCGGGTTCCGCTTCGTGACCTCGATGGCTGGCGCCTTGGGAATCGGCTCGGATCTGCTCTCCTGGGATCACGAGAAGGTCAAGCACGGTCGTGACCTGGTCGAGCTGTACAAGTCGATCCGCCAGATCGTGCACAACTCCCAGGTACACACGCACGGCGACCCTGGGATGCGTGGATATACCCAGGAGTTCCTTGGAGAGGACGGCACCATCGTTCTGCTCACCTGGGCCGCCGGTCGAGACCGTCCCGCGGATGCTGGCAGGTTCACCGAGTGGCTGCTTCCCGCCCGGCTCTTCCCCAAGACCGTGACCGCCGATCGCCGCTATCGGGTGCGCAGCACGGGGGAGATCTTCACAGGTGCTGTGCTGCGATCGGACGGGCTGCCCATTCCGTGGCTTGTGGCACCGGACGCCGACGTTCTCATCCTTGATCCGCTGGACGAGCGCCCGACGTAACCACCCTCAGCCCACCACGATCGTCTGGCGTACGTGCTGGTGAAGGAGTTCTCGCGGCGACTGTCGCCAGTTTTCGAGAGGACCCGCGGTGGTACCCCGCTGTCTGTTCACGGCGGATGCGCGACGCCGTACGGGTCACAGTCGAAGGAGCGCACCTGTACCGCACCGGTCTCGACACCGTAATCGGTCTGTACTCGGCGAGCGCTTCACACGGCTGGTCCACCGGAACGATCGTTCAAGCCAGGACCGCCTATCTGTCCGCACCATAGCCGTATGACAAGCTTGCTTCTCACGCGTGCCTCCGCGGCCGCCGGCGAGCAGGACCTGGATGGTGCCGTGCGGCCTGGCCGCCACCTGGAGCACCGTCGGCTCACCATCTCGGCCCTCGTGCTGCCGTCATCGCCGCGTTGCTTACTTTGAACGCGGTCCTGATCAACGAACAGACGGCATCCGCTGCACCGACGGGCACCGTACAGATCGACGGGACTGCGCTGTACGTGCAGCAGGTCGGCCCGGCGACCGCGCCGACGCTCGTCCTCATCCACGGTCTCGGGAGCTCCACCCACGTGTGGGACGCCGTGGCGCCGACCTTGGCGAAGTCACATCACGTCGTACTCGTTGACCTGCTAGGGCACGGTCGGTCCGCCAAGCCTGTTGGCGACCAGTACTCGATCGCCAACCAGGCCAGGCTTGCTGGGGATGTTCTGGTCAAGTTGGGTGTTACTCACGCGGTCGTCGTTGGTCCCTCGACCGGCGGATCGGTGGCCACAGCCCTGGCCGAGCAGCGCACCGACAGCATCCTGCGCAAGGCCGCGTCCTCGGCCTTCAGTCGCCCAGGGTTCAAGATTTCGCAGCAGATGATCGAAGACGTGCACGGGATGACCTACCAGGCGCTGACCGCGACCTCTCGCGCGTCGGACGACTTCATCAAACAATAGCCAGTACCGCAGCGGCTGGCGCCACTCGGCGAACCGCTCCTCGTCCTGTACGGAGCCAACGACCACCGTTGGCAGCCGGCGTCGTACACCCAATATCGCCTGGTGCCGGGCGCCCGCATCGAGGCGATCGCCGGCGTCGGTCACTCCCCGATGCTCGAGAACCCCAAGCGTATGTTGTCGCTCATGTTTTCGTTCCCTTGCAGCAGTCGGGCCGAGGTCAGGGCCTTATACGATCAGGGTGTGGGATCGCCTGACTGGGACATCGCCGTACCGCAGGGACGATTGTTGCCTGGGTTGCGGATGGCGCCTTTCGCCGACCGATCGGCCGAGCGGTCGACATCTCGATACTGCCGCATCCGACAGTCACACCGATCCTCGACCTTGGCGACGCAGCCGTCTCAACCCGGTGGGCGACGATTGCGTCCGTGGCGGTGGAGTCATTGGCATGAGCACCGGCCGGCTCCGTGGGCGCGTTCTCACGCTCGACTGCGTGCAGGTGCGGTTGTCCCCGACTCTGGCGTACGCCGTCCGATCTCGTCAGTGAGGCTGTCGCTCTTGACGCGCTCTTGACGCGCTCTGGTGCGCGGAGGTAGAGCGATTGCGCGGTCGTCTTCATACGCATCCGAACTGGGACGACCGGTTCGCGACGATCGAGCCGGCATCGGTCCGACTGTGTCACGATCGACGCCGGGCCAGCCCGGAGATCGCCGAGGCATGGCGCCGGATGTCCGCCTCCGGCGGCCGGCTGCGGGTCGACCGGCTTGCGGACGCGGTCGGCTGGAGCCGAAGACGGTTGTTGAGCCGGTTCCGATCGCAGCTGGGCATCACTCCCAAGCGGGCTGCGCAGCTGGTCCGGTTCGATTATGCGGCGCACCGGCTCGCGGCCGGTCAGAGTGCAGCTGTCGTAGCCGCTGAGTGCGGATACGCCGATCAGCCGCACCTTCAAAGTGACGCGGCGGCCTTCGCCGGACTAACACCCTCCGGCGTCGCGACCGCACCATGGCTGCAGGTCGACCCGATCACTTGGTCGCAGGAGCCGGCGTATTGGGGTTCGTTTCCCAATCCCACGCCGTCAGGCCCTGACTGGGCCTGATCTGCGGTTGTGTGAGCCAGCCGGTCGATCCCTAGATCCTCACGGGCGAGCGAGCGTCCAAGGTCAACGACGAGCAAAGCTTCAAGGTCGCGGCGTACGGTGGCATCCAGTACACGCGGGTGATCGGATCGGGGGTGCTCAGGCGAAGGTTCGCTGCCAGAGATAGTTGTTCCAGTTGTAGGAATTGTCGTGCTTGTCGCTGTAGACGGCGCCGGCGCGGGCTGGTGCGCACGTTGCTGGTGAGATCACGGTTGAAGGATGCCCAGTTGGTGCCGAACACGTTCCAGCGTCGCTCCTTCGTCGCGGTGCACACGCTCTGCCAGACGGCGTTGACCGTCGTCCTGTAACCGGTGGTCAAGCACAACCCGGTCGCCTTGTTCTGGATCAAGTAGAAGCCATACTGCGGATTGCCGGTGGTGCGCCACTGCTGGTACTCGCTTTCGTTGCATTTGGCAACGAATGCGCTTCGGCCTAGTCCTGCGGTCAGGCACGTTCGGGAGTGTTGATTCCACAACCTTGCATTTCGGGGGCCGTGAGGCCCGGCCGTCCAGTACGGCCCCGTGATGCCGCAACGATCGCGCCGGCGGTCAGCAGGGAAACGGACAGGGCCAGGATGCCGGTCCTGCGCTGGGGGTTCTTCATGGAGTCGTTCACCTCTCGTGTGGTGGTTCCGAGACCGAGGACTCTAGTATCGTAGAGGCTCATGTTCTACGATGATGAAATGAACGTGTTGAGTGACGGGCCCTCGTGGCGTTCCTGGCGGGCCGAGATCTGCGAGGCTGCGCTGGATCTGGTCGCTGAAGGTGGGAACAATGCGCTGACCCACCAGGCGATCGACAAACGGCTCGGCGTCGCCCAGGGGGCGACGTCGTACTACTTCCCGAGTCGCCACCTGCTGGTGATGGCCGTCATCACCCATCTGACAACTGTCGCCCGATCGGCGTTCACCGCCGCTGCGGGCGAGAACCCTTCCGATGGCGCTGTCGAGCACACCGTCGACGGCGTTGCAGTTGTCATCGCCGCGCAACTCGACGGCCTGCTCGGCTCACGCCGTCGTGCGGTGCTCGCGCGATATGCCTTGCTGCCCGACGCCGGGCTGGACACAGAAGCTCGGGCGACCCTCGCCCGGGCCCTGTTCAGCCCGGACATGGCCGCACACCTGATGTCGTCGTTCGGTGTGGCTGACTCTCGGGTGGCGGCGAGTGATCTGCTGAGCCTGCTTGAAGGGTTGCTCTTCGACCGCATCTACGGGACCCGCCCCGAGCTCGCTGCGGGAACGCCCGAGAGTATCGAGGACCTGCGTCGGCCGGTCGCGCGCTGGCTGATGGCCCTTCAAGCGGTGTAGGTGGTGCGCGTGCCGATCGGATACTTGTGGAGTGTCGCCGTACCGGCGATCGCGGTCATGCTTGCGCTGGCGCCGCTGCGTCGGACCTGGGCACTGGGGCAGCTGAGCTGGCGTTTGGGCTTTCAGGTGAACGAGCTGCCGTTCCTCGTTGCGTTGTGGGTGACCGCTGCCACCGCGCAAGCCGCCGTACAGGGTGATCTGGCAACCGTTGTCGGTCTGGTCGGCGCGAGTCTGGCAATGTCCACGATCGCCGGGCTTGCGGTCGTCGTACGGCGTTCTCTGCGCGCCGGACCTGTCGTAGTGACCGCGCTTCGCGACGGCCTGGGGGAGGGGTGGGCTGACGATCTCGGGTGGTTGCCGAGGGTCAGCCTGCCGTGGGCGCCGATCGTGCTGGCACCGCTTTCCAGGTGGCCGCGGGACGTCGTGCGGTCGAGGAATCTGGCGTACGGCGATGCCGGGCCGCAGAACCTGCTGGACGTGTACCACCGGAGAGACAGGGGATCCAGCCGTCCGTGCCTCGTCCATTTTCATGGGGGTGGATATCGCCGTGGCCGCAAAAGCCGTGAGGCCCGTGCGCTGATCCTGCGTCTGGCCGCTCAGGGCTGGGTCTGTGTGAGCGCGAACTATCGGCTGAGCCCAAGGGTCGGGTATCCGGCGCCGCTCGTCGACGCCAAGCGCGTGATCGCTTGGGTCCGTGAGCGGGCACCTGAGTACGGCATCGACGCTGGTTCGATCTTTGTCGCTGGTAGCTCCGCGGGGGCGCACCTGGCGGCGATGGTCGCGCTCACTCCTGGGTCGATCTCACTGCAGCCCGGCTTCGAGAATGCCGATACGACCGTCGCGGGGGCGATCTGTCTGTACGGCTTCTACGGCAGCCCGGAGTGGATAGCGTGTGTGGAGGATGCCCCGTCGGCGCCGGTCGAGGAGATTCGTGCGGCTGTGCCGCCGTTCCTGATCGCGCACGGTGACAAGGACTCGTTCGTGCCGGTCGACGGTGCGCGGGACTTCGCGGCGCGCTGCCGTGCTACCTCCGACGCGCCGGTCGTTTACGTCGAGTTGCCCGGTGCACAGCACACGTTCGACCTCTACCACTCGATCCGGTTCGAGTCGGTCGTCAACGGTGTGGAGGCGTTCACCGCGTGGGTCCGGTCGTCGGCCGATGTCGCCTAGGGTTCGTGGTGTGTACAGCAGCGCATTCCTGCCAGTGCCGGCGACGCCCTCCGCTCCCGCTTTGCGTCTTCGCCCGTGGCGTGAGGGGGACATCGATCAACTGATCGAGCTCAGCCGAGACCCTGGCCTGCGGCGCTACACGAGTACCTCGGTGGACAGCGTCGCGGACGGAGTGCGTTGGGTGCAGACCCAGGAGTCGGGGTGGGTGGCCGGCAGGCGGTTCAGTTTCGCAGTGGTTGGCGACGGGCCGAGTACCGAGCGCGTGCTCGGCAACGTCGTACTCAAGGAGTTCGCCGACGACGGGGCGACCGCCGAGGTGGGCTATTGGACCGCGGTGCACGCTCGAGGGCAGAGCCTGGCGCCGCGCGCGCTCGACGTACTGACGGAGTGGGCTTTCGGAGCCTTCGCGGCGCTCGAACGGCTCGTGCTGCGTCATCAGGTGGACAACGTCGCATCGTGCAGAGTCGCGCAGAAGTGCGGCTTCGCCTTCGACCAGGCTCTGGTTCCCGGACCGCCCAGGTTCCCACTTGAAGGGCACCTGCATGTGCGGATGAACGCAACAACCAAGACGTCAACTGACATGGAGAATCCACTGCGATGAACCGGCCCGATGCAGTCGAGACCGTTCGCACCTTGATCGAAGATCGGTATCCCCAGGCCGTTCAGGCGTTGCTCGGGGGCTCCGCGGCCGCGGAGCGGCTGACCGAGACATCGGATCTCGACGTGACCGTGCTGCTGCCCGACACCACGGTCTGCCGGCAGGCGCTGACGTATGCCGGGTGGCCGATCGAGTTGTTCGTCCACACCGAGGAATCCGTACGCCGCTTCGTGCAGTTGGACGCCGCCAAACGGCAGCCATCGATGGCACGGCTCGTCGCGAGAAGTATCCCTGTGCTTCCCGGCGATGGTGGTGCCGTGCTGCGTGCCTACTGCTCGGCGCTACTTGAGGAGGGGCCCGCTCCGCTCAGCGAGGACGAGATGCAGCTGGCGCGGTATATCCTGACCGACCTTCTCGATGATCTCGACGGCGGCGCGTCGAGGCCCGCCATGGACGCTGTCGTCGTCGAGGTGTGGCGCCGTGCGGCCGAGTTGCTGCTGGCGTCCGAGCGGCGCTGGAGCGGGTCCGGCAAATGGCTGGTCCGCGAGATCGAGGCACTCGATGCTGCCGCCGGCAGTCGCTTCGCCACGAGGTTCCACGGGTCGCTCGAGGCCGCTGTCAACGGCCGGCCGGACAACCTCGTCAGGCTCGTAGACGAGATCCTTGGCCGGGTGGGAGGACGCTTACGGGACGGGTTTCGCCTCGTCGCGGCATCAGGTGAGTGACAGGTAGGTCGCGAGGACGTTGAGGCGGTGGAGGTCGCGGCAGAGCGCCAGATATGCCCTGCTGATGTCGTCTGTGTTGCCCTCGTACTGGTCCAATGCTGCGAGCAGATCCGGCTCCAAGCCGTCGGCGAAGGGGGACGGGCACCGCCGGACCGTGTCGAGCATCGAATGACCTGAGGCGTGCAGGGAGGAGACGTCGTCCCGCAGCCGTTCGAGGTACCCGATCAGCCAGTCGATCGCCTGGTGACCGTCGCCGATCGGGCCGTGGCCGGGCACGATCGTGCCGAGGTCGGGGAGCGTCTCCTGCATCCGTCGCAACGAGGCCAGGTACGGTTCCGGTCCGCCTTGCAGCAGCATGGGAGCCGTCCCACCGGAGCACGCCAGCTCTACGATCTTAGAGTAAAACTCTATGATCGTAGAGACCGGGAAGACAAGAGCCGGCTTTCTCCGGCGGCGTGTTCAGTGTCACGTGGTCGGGTCGTCGTCCTCCCATGCGATCGAGCTGATGCGCCAGCCGGCCGGCGTATGGACGAACTGGGTCGACTTGTGGCCGCCACCCTTGAATTGCTCGCCGTTGTCGACGCCCGACTTGCGGTACTCGCTGAACCGGTGTGCGATCGAGCCATAGATCTCGGTCTGATCGCTGACCTCCCACTCGGAGAACCCGGTCAGCGTGCCATCGGTGAGGATCTGCCGGTGGGGTGCGATGAACGAGTCGAGGTCGCAGACGACCGACTGTTCTCCGGTCTGGCTGATGATCGTCGCTTCAGGGATGCAGACCTCGCGGACGCGGTCGGTGCGGGGTAACGGGGCCGTCCGTGTTGGTGAAGGCGCTGAAGAACAGTCGCATCAGCAGGTCGAGTTCGGCCTTGGCGGCAGAGCGCTCGGGGCGGGTGTGGGCGGTGAACATCGAACCCCATTCATGGGTGTTGTCAGGTCTCGTTGCGGAGGGCCTCGAGCCACAATGCGATCGGGCGGCGAAGGTCGTTGAGGCTGGCTCGGGTGCCGGGTGTGATGGCGGCGCGAGCGCCGTACAGACGGTCGAAGAGGAGGCCTTCGAGCAGGCTCAGTAGGTCGCGTGCGGAGCGGGCTGGGCGGGGCGCTCCGAGCGACTTCATCAGTTCGGTGGCCGACTCGAGGCCGAAAAGGCAGACTGCGAGGGCGTTGCGGAGTTCTTCGTCGTCGATGGCGTCCGGGGCAAGTGCATAGCGGGCGAGGGCGTCTCGGCGACGTGGCCCGAGCAGCGTGTCGACGTACTTGGCCATGGAGGCGGCCGCGGTGGCGGTCGTCACCTCGGTCGCACGGCGCTCGGTCTGGGCGGTGGCGAAGGCGTCGCGGGTCACGTCGGTGAGGTGCCTGATCGCGGCCTCGACCAGTTGCTCGCGGGTGCGGAAGTAGTACGACGTAGAGCCCTGCGCGATGCCGAGCTCCCTGTCGATCTTCTGATGGGTCAGGGCGTGATTTCCGCCTTCGGCCGCGAGCGTCAGCGCGGCATCGCAGATCTCGGTGCGGCGACTCGAACGGCGAGGCATGCTGCGCATCCTAATAACTCTAGGATCTCTGAGCCTCGCCGGACGCGCCGCGTGGCTCAGATCCAGCCGGTGGTGTTGATCTTCGTGCTCGCCTGAGCACCGATCCAGGGTTCGTCGACAGCCCACAGCAGGCCGGCGTTGAATTCCGGTACGTCGAAGTCGCACATCACCCAGCCGCCGGCCTCGCCGCGGTCGTTGAAGCACTCCCGATACCAGCTCCCCGACGATTCCTGGTCCTGGATCGTGGCGGCGACGGGATGTCCGTTCGCCTTGGTGTCCTTCACCCAGACCCGATCTCCGTACGCGGCGAAGCACGCCTTCGCGCCGGTCACCGAAACGCACCAGACATTGTCACCCGAGGGCGGCGGTCCACTCGGGACACCGTTGGTTGCGGAGGCGACGCTCGCCGTCCCGGCCGCGATGAGGGTCGCCGCCACCGGAATCCCGATCAGCACACGCACCAGCCTGTTCATCAGTAACTCTCCGTCTTCGTCTTCGACTCACGACAACTCTAATATCCTAGAGTATGGCGCGACGGGCTCTGCCGGGACCAGATGTCGCGGATCCACATCTCGACGTCAGCGGCGGTGCGGGGCATTGCGGCGGACAGGTTCTCGTAGCCGTCGGAGGTGACCAGGACGTCGTCCTCGATGCGTACTCCGATGCCTCGGAAGCGCTCAGGGACTTTGAGATCGTCGGCCTTGAAATAGAGGCCGGGTTCGACCGTGAGAATCATTCCTGGCCGGAGTTCGGCGTCCATGTACTCGCCGCGGGTGGCCAGCGCGCAGTCGTGAACGTCGATGCCCAGATGGTGGCTGGTCCCGGTCACCATCCACCGTCGGTGATATTGGCCGTGGTTCCTGTCCAGGGTGGCTTCCACATCGATGCCGTCGGGTAACAGACCCCATCCGTACAGGTGTTCGGCGATCACCCGGATGGCCGCCGCGTGGATGTCGGAGAACCGGTTACCCGGCTTGACCGCAGCCAGTCCAGCTTCCTGCGCGGCGTAGACAGCGTCATAGATCTCCCGCTGGGTATCAGTGAACTCGCCGTTGATGGGTAGCGTGCGGGTGATGTCAGCGGTGAAGAGTGAATCCAGTTCGACACCTGCATCCAGCAGGAGGAGGTCTCCGAGCCGCAGGTCGCCGGTGTTCTTGATCCAGTGCATTGTGGTGGCGTGGTCACCGGCCGCGCAGATGGAGTCGTAGCCGATGCCGTTGCCTTGATGGCGGGCGTGCAGTCCGAAGACGCCCTCGACCCAGCGTTCGCCGCGGCCCCGGGCCACGGCCTCTGGAAGGTCGGCGATGACGGCCTCGAAGCCGTGCTGCGTCGCCGCGACGGCCTGACGCATCTGCTCGATCTCCCAATCGTCCTTGATCATCCGCATCGTCGAGAGAAAGTGGGACAGCTCCTCGTCCAACTCGAGTGCGAGGACCTCGTGCGCGGCAGGCCTGATTCGCGTCGCCAGCGCAGTGACATCGGGGTCGGCGTCGGGAACCACCCGCAGAGTTACCCGGCCGAGGTCCTTGGCGACGGCGTCTGCGAATCCGTCGATGTGCCGAGCAGTCAGGCCGAGCTCACTCTCGATGTCCTCGATCGTCGGGCTAGCGCCGACCCAGAATTCGCCGTACCGCGTGTCTGCGAAGAACTCGTCTGTATCCCGGTCGGCCAGCGGGCGGAAGTACAGGACGGCCTCGTGACCGCCTTGGTCGCGTGGCTCAAGTACCAGGACTGCGTCGGGCTCGCGGTCGCCGCCGAGGCCGGTGAGATGTGCGAATGCCGAGTGGGGGCGAAAAACGTAATCCATGTCGTTGCTGCGTACTCGGTGTCCGCCGGCAGGGATCACCAACCGTTCGCCCGGGAACCGATCGCTCAGCGATTCGCGGCGCCTGGACGCGTACGGTGCCACCTCGGCCGGACCGGTCGTCGCGGTGCGGCGCGGAGCCCAGTCCTGCCCGATGAAGTTGCGCAGTTCATCGGTGGTGGGACGCGCTCTATTGGCGACCAGTCGTTCACGTTCCTTCGTCATGGGCTCATCGTGACGCCGAGTCCCTCTGGACGGTGCCCAAATCCGACAGTGGCGCGGTTGGGCGTCGGCGGACGGCCGGTGGATGTAGAAAGCGGTCCTGCTATCAGATCATCGGCCAGAGAGGACCTACCGCCATGCGTCTTCGTCGTTCCGCCATGATTGCTGGTGCTTGTGTGGCGCTGCTTGCGCCCGCGGCTCCCAGCATCGCCGTACCCGCTCCGCCACCGCCTACCGCGTGCACTCCGTTCAGCGACACCGCCACGCACCGTACCGACGAACGCCCGAGTTGTCTGAAGACCGTCGTGACGCTGTCCGGCGCACCCGCCGTTGGACACGAGGCAAGGGTCGATCTCGTGGTCGACACCACGGCGACCACCCAACCGGTCAAGCTCGAGGTGACACTTCCGGCCGGCCTGGAGTGGGTGGATCCGCCGGGCGACCTGAGCTCCAGCGTCAGCGCATCGAAGGTACCTGTCAACCGCGGCGAGGTGCATCGGGCCGTAGGACAGGGGCTGGCCGGGAAGGGGCATCCGTGGCGGCTCAGTGGCACGATCCGGGCTGTGGACGCGGGAGCTGCGGAGATCGGGGTGACAGCCACGGCGACGTCCGGAGATGAGGCCACGGCGAGCACATTCGTGACCGTTGGCGCGAAGACGTCCAGCGCCGGGATCGCGGTCAAGGAGGTCGCCCAAGCTGCTCCGGCGGCGAACGGGGCGACGAGGACGTTCCCCCGATACGCTCCGAAGGCCGTCGCCGACTCGTCTGCCGCAACAGTTCCGGCGGCCAAGCCCGCGGCCGCAGAGGCCTGTGCGGCCGGTTCCTGGAACTACGTCGACTACCAAGGGGTCGCACGGGTGTCGGCGAACGCTCGGGTGAAGGTGTACGACGCGGACAAGGGCGGGGACGACCTGCTCGCCAGTGGACTCACCGATGCGGACGGCAGGTACCGACTCTGCTTCGGGAATGTGGACGAGGACGGAACGGGTCAGGACGTCTACGTCGAGTTCGGGACGGAGAACCCGAACTGGGTGATCCAGAACAACGTCTCGAAGAAGGCCTACCGGTTCACCACCAACACCCGTCAAGACGTAGCAAATGGTGAAACGGTCGATTTCGGTGCGTTTCAGCCGGCCGATCCGGCCCTGATGCGCGGCGTCGAGGCCTTCGATACGATCAACACCGCGTGGAACTGGAAACCCGCCAGCAAGTGCTGGGACGCCCGGGACACCAAATGCCGGCAAGGCAAGGTGAACTGGGCCCCTGACTCCACGACATGCTGCTGGTACGACCTGCAGGAGAATGCTGCCTACATCGATGCGAGCACGCCGGACTTCCACGTCATGGTGCTGCACGAGTTCGGGCACGGCGTGATGGACGATGTCTACGAGGACAAGTTCCCCGATTCCCCCAACTGCTCCCCACACTGGTTCGAGAAGGCGAGTTCGGCAGGGTGTGCATGGACCGAGGGCTGGGCCAGTTGGTTCGCGATGACGGTGCTCGACGACCCGCACTACTACTGGCCGGGCGGCTACGTGCTGGATCTGGAGAGTCCTACCTGGGGGACCACGCCGCCGAACTGGGAGAACGGAGACACAGTGGAGGGACGGGTTCTGGGGGCCATGATCGATCTCGGCGACGGCGGCGACCGCAACGAGGCCGGTGACACCTGCAGCGAGGACCCGACCAAGGCCTTGTGGAACACCTTCCTCGACGATGTCTCCGGCAGCTTCGCCGCGTTCTGGGCCGCGCGTGCCAAGTTCGGCTACAGCGTGGGGCCGAACGAGCTCAGCTGCCTGTACCACAACACGATCGACTACCGCTGACAGTCGCAGGTGCACCACGTTCGGGGGACGTGGTGCACCTGCACGCCGTCGCTTGTTAGGTTGCGTCCATGGTGACATTCACGGTCTCCGAAGCCCTGAGCCAGCTGGGTCTCTCGCGCGAGGCGGGCCAGGCGTATCAGGAACTGCTGAGCGGGGGAGTGTCGAACCTCGAAGAGCTGACGACCAGGACGGGCATGTCAGCGGACGCCGTCGGACTGGCTCATCGGGACCTCGTCGATGCCGGTCTCGTCAACACCCTGGAGTCGCCGGACGGGGTCATTGTGCCGCTACCACCGCAGGCCATCGTGGAGATCCTCGGCAGGCACCGTGCGGCGGAGATCGACGAGTCCCGCCTCGCCGTGGCCAGTGCCTTCGAGGCGTTTCGCCGTCGGCAGATGGCCACCAGCAGCGACAACCTCGTAGAGGTAGTGACCGGCTCAGCGATTGGCCCGCGGATGAGGCAGTTGTATACCAGCGCTCGCAAGCAGATCCGGCAGTTGGACTCGCCGCCGTACTATCCGCATGAGGCACTGCGCGACGCGCTGGAGAACCTGGCCCGCGGCGTCGAACAACGGATCGTTTACGCCAGGGAGTCCTTGACCCATCCGGGCAAACTGCATGACGACATCGAGCCGTCCATCGAGGCCGGGGAACAGGCGCGGGTAGCACCGGAGATCCCGGTCAAGCTCATCATTGTCGACGAGACCGTCGCCATGGTGTCCTTCTCCATCCGGGAGGTGGACGTCTTCAACACCATGCTGGTCGTCCAACCCTGCGGCTTGTTCACGGCGCTGGCGGCGCTCTTCGAGCACATCTGGCGGGCGGCGCTGCCGTTCCACGATCGCGAGGTGGACTCGCAGCGGCTGCTCGCTCAGGACCGGCGGCTGCTGGCGTTGCTGGCCGGTGGAGTTTCCGACGAGGCAATCGCCCATGAGTTGGGCGTCAGCCGCCGGACGCTGTACCGGCGGGTCGAGATCCTCGGCGCCAGGCTGGGGGCTTCGACCCGCTTCCAGTTGGCCCTCCTGGCCCAGCGCCGAGGATGGTTGTGACGGAGCCGTCAGGTCACTTCTGCCAGCCGATGTCCTCGAGGCGCCCCCGGAAGAACAGACCGGATCCGTAGTTCGCCAAGCCGGTCTTGACGGCGGTGATCTTCGGCCCGTTGAACAGCGGCAGCACTTCGTACTGCTTGAGCGCCTCGACCTCGAGATCGTTGAAGCGGCTCTCCTGCTGCGCCTTGTCCGGAAGCCTGCCGATCTCCTTCGCCTGCTTGGCGAGCTCGGTGGTCGTCTTGGCATCGCTGTAGCCGGCGTCCGGCGAGCAGTAGAACTGGCAGAACAGATAGAACCCCTCATCGGGTCCGCCGGTCGCCCAGCCGAGGTACAGGGTGTCGTACTCCTTCTTGGCCAGGATGTCCGCGAACTCGGATCCCTTGCGCTGCGGCAGTTCGAGTTCGATACCGACCTTCTTCAGCATCGCCTGCGCGGCCACGCTGACGTTCTTCACGACCGCGGCGTCGCCGATGATCGGCCAGACGAGGTGGAGCCTGGCACCGTCCTTGGTGCGGATGCCGTCCGCCCCCTTGGCCCAGCCCGCGTCGTCCAGAAGCTTGTCGGCGGCGGCCTCGTCGTAGCTGATGCCAGCCTGCTTCAGGTTGTCTCTATAACCGGCCTGGAACGGGTAGAGGACGAACGAACCCGGCAGCTCCTCGCTGTAGTTCATCCCCTCCGTCTTGATCTTCAGGAGCGTCTCGCGATCGAGTGCCCGCTCCACGGCCTGACGGACCCGCGGATCGCTGAACGTCTTCGAGTTGGGGTTGAGGGCCACGAACCCGGTGCTCAGGGCGGCGGACTGACGCAGGTCGATGCCCTGCATCGTCTTCACCTGGGTGTTCGGTTCCTTGCTGCTGGCGTCGACGGCGTCGAGTTCGCCGTTGCGGAAGGCGTTGATCGCGGCTGTCGACTCGAGGTTGCGGAAGATCCGCTGATCCAGTTTGCCGGGCTTACCCCACCACTTGGGGTTGCGCTCGAAGACCACCGTCTTGTCGGTCTTGCTGATCGACTTGATGTGGTACGGCCCCGCACCCCACTCGTCATGCGGGTTGTCGATGTAGCCCTCGTTGAACGTCTTCGGGTTTCCGACCTTCGGGTTCAGCAGCGTGTTGAACTGACCCTGCCACCACACCCAGGGACCGGAGTACGTCACCACGGCCTGCTTGGAATTCGTGCCTGGCTTGACCGAGCTGATGATGTCGTAACCGTCGGTGCTGTTGACCGAGTACTGCTTGTTCTTACCGTTCGACACCTTCCACACCGTCTCGAACGCACGCCAGTCGATCGGTGTCCCGTCGTTGAATGTGGCCTTGGGGTTGATCGTGTAGGTGACCACCCTGTTGCCGTTGACGAGTTGGTCCTTGACATCACTGAGGTAGTCAGGGTTGGGCGACCACTTGCCATCGGGTGACATCAGGCTCAGATTCGCGTTGTACCAACTGAAGAGCTGGACGCTGTCGCTCGTGTAGTCGGCATGGAACGGGTTGAGCTGGTCCGGCGCGCCGCCGTTGGCGGTGGTCAGCGTGCCGCCGTCCTTGATGTTCTCGCGCGGTTGAGGATTGTACTGAGCCAAGGTCGAAAGGCCCTCGCGGTCGATCTTCGGGCCGGATCCCGCAGGACTGTTCGACGAGCACGCGGCGAGGGCGAGGACGAGGAGTGCCCCCACGACCATGCCCTTGTTCTTGAACTTCATGGTGGGTGCCTTCTGTGAGAGTGGTGAGTGGAGGAGCGCCTCAGCGGTGCAGGCAGGCATGACTGTGGTCGGTCCCGCCTCCGATCCCCTCCAACGCAGGCGACACGGTGGTGCACCTGTGTTGCTGCTCGTGGCTGAGGGTTGGTTTGAGCGGACAGCGGCTCGCGAACGGGCACCCGGTCTGCTGCTCGGTCGGGCTGGGAAGCTCACCGGACAGCAGAATCCGGCGGCGTGACCGCTCCACGTCGGGTTCGGGGATCGGTACAGCCGAGAGCAGCGCCTCGGTGTACGGGTGCGTCGGCCTCCCGAACACCTCGTCGACTCCGCCATACTCCACGAAGCGGCCGAGGTACATGACCGCCACCCGGTCGGCCAGATGCCGGACCACGGACAGGTCATGGGAGACGAACAGATAGGACAGGCCGAGCTGGTGCTGGATCCGCTCGAGGAGGTTGATCACGCCCGCCTGGATCGACACGTCCAGCGCGGAGACCGGCTCGTCGAGAACCAGCAGGGAGGGGTCCGAGGCGAGTGCGCGGGCGATCCCGATGCGTTGCCGCTGGCCTCCGGAGAAGGCACCTGGGAAGCGTTCCACGTGCGCCGGGTCGAGTCCGACCAGATCCATCAGGTCAGCTACTCGCGCGTCGATCTCGCGGGTGGGTGCCAGGCCGAAGGCACGGATCGGCTCGCTGATGATCTCGCCCGCGGTGAACCGTGGATCCAGTGCGCCCATCGGATCCTGGAAGACGATCTGCAGCCTGCGCCGCAACCCCCGTACGACGCTCCGGTTCGCAGCTGAGAGATCGATCCCCTGGAATTCGATCCTCCCGCCGGCGTCCCTGGCCAGATCCATGATGGAGAGCAAAGTCGTCGTCTTGCCACATCCGGACTCCCCGACGATGGCAAGTGTCTCGCCGGCCCGAATGTCGAAGCTGACCCCGCGCACGGCGTGCACGGTGCCGATCCGTCGCTTGAGCAGCGCGCCCTTCGTGAGCGGAAAGCCCTTGGTGAGGTCCTCCACCACCAAGACCGAGTCGCGCTGGTCTCGCGGTACGTCGGCGATCGCGCCCGGTGGAATCTCGGGCGGTGGAAAGACCGGGGTCCCATCGATGGAACCGTCGACGATCTCGTGGCTTCTGATGCAGGCAGCCCCGTGGCCGGCCTGTATCTGGAGCAAGCGAGGTTCAATGTCCAGGCATTCGTCGACCGCGACGGGACATCGCGCGGCGAACGGACACCGGTCAGGCAGGTCAATGAGCAGGGGCGGGTTGCCGGTGATGGGCACCAGCGGAGAATCCGACCGGTCGTCAGAGCGTGGGACGGCGCCCAGCAGACCGATCGTGTAGGGCATTCGAGAGTGGTGGAAGATCTCGTCCACGCCGGCCCTGCTCGACCGGTCGGCCGGCGTACATCACCATGACGTCGTCGGCCAGACCGGCCACCACGCCCAGGTCGTGCGTGACGAAGATGACGGCGGCGCCGGTCTCCGTCTGGGCCTTCTTCAGCAGGTCCAGCACCTGCGCCTGAATGGTGACGTCGAGGGCCGTGGTCGGCTCGTCCGCGATGATCACCTGCGGATCGTTCGCGATGGCGAGGGCGATCACGACCCGCTGCCGCATCCCTCCGGACAACTCGTGCGGGTAGGAGCGCATTCGCTGTGCCGGGTTCGGGATGCCGACCAGGTCGAGCAGTTCGATTCCGCGCTCCCAGGCGCGGTTCTTCCCGAGTTCCTGATGGACCCGAATCGCCTCTACGAGCTGCTTGCCGATGCTGTGCACGGGAGTCAGGCTGGTGAGCGGATCCTGGAAGACCATCGCGATATCGTTGCCGCGCACGGCCGACAGCTGCTTGTCGGTGAGGCCGAGGAGTTCGCGGCCCAAGAGGCGGATGGACCCGCTGACCCGGGCATTGTCCGGGAGCAGCCCCATCACCGACAGCGCGGTCACCGACTTGCCCGAGCCGGACTCGCCCACGATGCAGAGAGTGCGCCCGGGATGGAGCTCGAACGAGACCCCCCGTACGGCGTCCACGGTGCCCGCCTCGGACGGGAAGGACACCTGGAGATCGTCCACCCGCAGTACAGGCCCGCCGCGGACCTCCCCAGGGACGGTGACCGCTGGAGTTGTAGACGTCATGCGTGGCCTCCCGCCCGCGAGTTCGGGTCCAGGGCATCGCGGAGCCCGTCGGCGATGAAGGCCATCGAGACGGTCAGCAGAGTCAGCGTCACGGCAGGGAACCAGAACTGCCACGGAGCGCTGTAGAGCAGCGAGCTGCCGTCACCGATGAGCGCTCCGAGAGACACATCGGGGGTCTTGACGCCGAACCCGAGAAACGACAGTCCGGTCTCGGCCTGGATAGTCGTCACGACGCCGAGGGTGAAGTGGATGGTCAGCATCGAGCCGATGTTCGGTACGATGTGGCGCCGCACGACGGCGGCCGCTCCGAGTCCCATGTAGCGGGCGGCGGCGACGTACTCGCGTTCGCGCAGCGACATGGCCATCGTCCACACGACGCGGGCGTAATACATCCAGCCGAAGACGATCAGAACGACGATCAGCATTCGCCAATTGCCGTTCACACTGTTCGACACGAGGGCCAGGATGAGGAAGCTCGGGACGACGAGCAGGAAGTGGATGATTTCCAGCACGATGCGTTCGATGCGGCCACCGAGGTAGGCCGCGATGGAACCGACGAAGGCAGAAACCGCCGTTGTGCACAGCGACACCAGCACACCGATGGTGAGCGAACGCTGGATGCCATGTGCCAGTTGGGCGTACACGTCGTTCCCCGACCCCGTGGTACCGAACCAGTGCTGACGACTCGGGCCGGTGCCGATAGCAAGGAAGTCGACGTCGCTGTAGGTCCAGTGCACGAGGTGGCCGCCGATCATGCCGAACAGTGCAATCAAGACGAAGACGCCGACGCCGGCGACGGCCGTCCGATTGCGCAGGAACCGCTTGAGGTACAGCCGAGACTTCCGGGTACTCCGAGGCAACGTTCGTGCCTCCAAGGAATTGCGGGTAACGCCGTCGGCGCGGACGGTCTGGTTGGCCACGTCAGCTCACCCGCACCCGCGGGTCGAGGATGCCGACCACGACGTCGGAGAGCACAGCACCGATCGCCGTGACGACGGAGCCGAAGGCGGCCACGGCGACGGCACCGTGGATGTCATTCTTGGAGATGGTGGTGACGAAGTATCGCCCCATGCCTTCCCAGCCGAAGATCGTCTCTGCGATCACGGCACCCGTGAAGATGCCGGGTATCGAGAACGCTATGGAGGTCGCCACCGGGATGATCGAGGTGGGCAGCGCATGGCGCCGGATGGCGGTCGCCTTGGTCAGCCCCTTGGCTCGGGCGGTGCGGACATAGTCGGCACCGATGTTGTCGAGCAGCAGCGCCCGTTGCAGGAAGTGATAGCCGGAGTAGCCGGTGACGACCAAGGTGACCGTCGGCAGGATCAGGTGCTGGACACCGTCCAGCAGACCGGGGAGGAAACCTCGCGTGCCGACGCTACCGGACCCGGCGACGAACAGCACCGTTCGGCCGAGCTGGTTGTTCAGTGCGATGCCGGCCACCACAGCGGCAAGTGCCATCACCGGCGTGGGGATGTTGAGGGTCACCACCGACACCTGCTGCAGGATTCGATCGGAAGCCTTGTACTGGCGGGATGCGGTGAAGACACCGAGCGCGATCCCGATCAAGGCCGTGAGCACGGTTGCCCCGAGAACGAACTCCGCGCTGACCCAGATCCGGGTCGCGACCTGGTCGTTGACCGAGGCACCCTCCGGGCTGGCGCCCCAGTTCCAGTGCAGGACGATCGCGGTGATCCAGTCCCACCAGCGGTGCAGGATCGGTTCCTTGTCGTTGAGGTTGAAGCGGGTCAGATTCGCATCGACAGCGAACTCGGGCACCGGTGGTCGCCGCTGGAGGTAGTTGGCGCGGGGGTCGAGGAAAGCCGAGGCCAGGAAGTAGGTGAGATTCGTAGCCAGGACGATCATCAGCGCCCAGCCGAGGATCCGGCGCAGGATGTACTTCGTCATCGACGATCCCTTCTCGTCGTAGAGGCCCGGAAGCCGTTCGGCGCTGAGGGGAGGTCTATCGAGCCGACGAGCGGCGTGGAGCACATATCCGCCACTGGCACGATCCGGCCAGCAGGGTCAGGTGGGTGACAGAGGTGCGCAATCCGGCCATTGGCGCGCCTGGGACCATGCCGACGGCAACTTCCGCAAGAGTTTCTGAGTCAAATGCGGACCACTACCAAGGAAGCCCATGGCCAGCGACTTTCTCGAGGACCAGATCAGAACCCGCAACTTCTCGCTCGGACGACCGACACAGCTGAAGGTGAGTGCTGATGGGCGGAGAATCCTGTTCTGCCGCGCTGCGAACGGCTTCAGCGATCTCGTCAGCCTCTGGTCGTACGACGTCGAGAATGGAACTGAGCAACTGCTGTACGAGCCTGACAGATCGGATTCACCGCTGGCAGCCGAGGAACGGGTACGTCGGGAGCGGCAGCGGGACCGCTCGCGCGGAGTGAGCCGGTTCAGCACAGATACTTCAGGTACGTTGATCGTGACCGCGGTCGAGGGTCGGCTGATCGTGGTTGACGCCGCGAGTGGATCCGTTCGTGAGATGCCAACAGCGGGCCCGGTCATCGCGCCGTCGCTGAACCGAGCAGGAACTGCCGTGGCTTATGTGAGTGGTGGGTGTCTGTTCGTGCTGGAGCTCTCGGACCTGCACAGCAAGGCGTTGCTGCAGTCTCCCGAGCCCGAGGTCAGCTATGGACTGCCCGAGCACGTCGCTGCGGAGTCGTTCGATCGTCAGGAGGGCTTCTGGTGGTCGCCGGATGGTCAAAGCATCCTCGTCGCTCGCGTCGACAACTCGCGGCTGCCGGTCGTCCACCTCGCCGACCCCACGGACCCGGTCGCCGAGCCCAGAAGTCTGCGCTATCCCACGGCCGGCGGACCGAACGCCGATGTGAGCCTGTCGATCGTCGGACTCGACGGGCGGGCTACGGAGGTCGTCTGGGATCGGTTGGGCTATGAGTACCTTCTGCGCGTCCTGTGGGACGCGCACGGGCTGCTGATCATGGTCCAGAACCGTGCGCAGACAAAGATTGTCCTGCTGGCCGTGGATCCGGCGACCGGGGTGACCCGCGAAATCTATGCCAGGGAGGAAGCAACGCCTATCCCGGTCCGGACCGGAGTCCCCGCGCGGCTCGCCTCAGGTCAGGTCCTGTGGATCGGCGGCGGCGGCGACGCGGTCAGCCTGCTAGTGGACGGCGAAGTCGTGACACCGCGCGAGCTGCAAGTTCGTGCGGTCATCGACGTCGAAGGCGACAGCGTTCTGTTCCGGGCCACCGACGAGCCGACCCAGACCCACGTTTACCGGTGGACGCCGGACGACGGAGTGATTCGGGAGTCGACCGATGCGGGGGTGCACGATGCTGTGCGTGGCGGAGGGACCATTGCGCTCTCGAGCCAAAGTCTTGACCTCGACGGTGTGCAGGTCGTCGTGCGTTCACAAGGGCGCCCGGACGGTGGAATCGCCTCCCGCTCGCATCCGTCGCCGACTCCAAGGGTCGACATCTTCCGGGCCGGGCAACGGGACGTCCGGACTGCCGTCGTTCTGCCCCGCGACGAGAAGTTGGCGTCCGGACCACTGCCGGTCCTGTTCGCGCCGTACGGCGGACCGGGTGGACAGCGCGTGACTCAGGCGCGTGGCGGTTATCAGCTGCCGCAGTGGTTCGCCGACCAGGGCTTCGCCGTGGTCATCGCGGACGGCCGTGGGACCCCCGCTCGGGGCCGAGCGTGGGAGCAGGCGATCTGGCTGGACAAGGCCGGCCCCGTGCTGGAAGACCAGGTGGCGATCATCGACGATGTCGCCGCCCGCTACCCGCAACTGGACTTCGGGCGGGTCGGTATCCACGGCTGGTCGTTCGGTGGGTACCTTGCCGCGCTCGCGGTACTCCGGCGCCCGGACGTGTTCCATGCCGCCGTCGCTGGTGCCTCGGTGACTGACCAGCGGCTGTACGACACGCATTGGGCCGAGCGTTATCTGGGACATCCCGATGAGCAAGCAGCGGCGTACGACCGGTGCTCGCTCATGCTCGAGGCGCACCAGTTGCGTCGACCGCTCCTGATGGTGCACGGCTTGGCCGACGACAACGTTCTGCCAGTGCACACGTTCCGCCTGTCCGAGGCGCTGACAGCCGCAGGCAGGCCACACGGTGTGGTGCCGCTGCGAGGGGTCAGCCACATGATCTCCGATCCGGAGGTCGCGATAGCCCTGCGCCGCATGGAGGTCGAGTTCTTCCATCAACATCTGGGTACGTCCACCCGCGTATAGGCGCAGCACCCGCAGGACCTTGCGCAACAACCCGCCCCGCTGGCGTCGGACGGCCGGCGCGATGACCAGTGCCGGCCAAGCCGGCAGCAGCGCGGCGAAGATCCCGATCAGTAGGTCGAGCCAGAAGGATCCGGTCAGAGCTGATCCACCACCCGCAGCCGTGAGGCCGCGGGCGTAGGCGCTTCGGCGTGAATCGCGCCTTGCTCGAACGCGGCGAGTTCGGTGGCGACCGGCTCGATGGCATCACGGCCGCCAGGCCGCCTTCGTCGTCGAAGTAGTCGCCTTCGGCCATCTTGGCCCAGCCAGTTGCCGAGGCGCTCAGGGCCGGCATACAGCGCGCCGAGGGACCGCAGCTTGCGCCAGACCTGTACACGCAGGATTCCGGCCCCACGGCTCTCGGCATAGGGGCTGCGGCGTTCCAGGACGGGCTGCCGTTGTTCGGCGATGCGTTCGCCGTGGCCCAGGACGGCGCGGCCGGGCGATCCGGGCGAGGGCGGTGGCGATGGCCTCCGCCCAGACCGGCAATCTTGAGCGGACCTTCCTTACCTGGCAGCGAAGACCTTGTCGAAGGTGCTCGGGAGCGCGACGGTCGGTGGGTATCGGGTCGAGCGAGTCGACGTCTTCACCAACGTCGGGCGTCGCCGATGTCGAGCAGGTCAGCGCTGCGGTTCGATTCGCGCGGACCGGGGCGCGATCCTGCCCATCAACGCGTTGAACATCGACTGCCACTGCCGGCCATCCAGGCTGTCGCCGGCGACCTCCGTCACATCAGCTGGATTCCACAAACCCGGCGTGATGACGCGGTGGCTGCGCCACGCACACCACCATGCCGCACATCGCCATGTCCCCCAGACCCTCAGCGGCGGGTGAAAGGGAAAAGCGTCAGTCGAGGGTGTACGCCGCGGTCTGTATTCTGTAAAGCTCGGCGTAGCGGCCATCAGCGTTCAGCAGGTCCTGATGTGTGCCGTGCTCGACCAGGGTGCCCTTGTCGAGGACGAGGATGAGGTCGGAACCGGCGACGGTGGAGAATCTGTGCGACACGATGACGGTGATGGCTCCGGTGCTGCGGGCGAGCGACCGGGCCCGTTTCATGTAGCGCTCGAAGATGGTGTGTTCGCTGGGCGCGTCCAGGGAAGCTGTCGGCTCGTCCAGGACGAAGAGCAGGGGAGCTTGGCGCATGGAGGCACGCGCGAGGGCGGTCTTCTGCCATTGACCCTCGGAGAGGTCGACGCCGCCGAAGGCCCGGCCGAGGCTGGTGTCGAGACCGTTCGGCAGACTGTCCACAATCCCGTCGGCATCTGCCTGCCTGACGGCGTCGGCGATGCGCGCGGAGTTGGAGATGTGCTGCAGGTCGCCGAGTCCGACGGCCTCGGCGAACGTGGTCTGCGGGTAACGGCCGAAGTCCTGGTATGCGGCGCTCGTTCGCGCGCGCCAATCGTCGGTGTGCAGGGCGGCCAAGTCAGTGCCGTCGACCAGAATGCTGCCACTGTCCGGTTGGTAGAACTTGCCCAGCAGCTTGATGAGTGTGGACTTCCCCGAACCGTATTCCCCGACGACCGCAACTACTGAACCCGCCGGCAGGGTGACACTCACGTCCTGCAGCGCCGGGTGCAGCGTGCCTGGGTAGGTGTGGCACACACCCTTGAACTCGATACCGTCGCGCAACGCGGGCGGTGGGGGGAGGGTTCCGTTGGCACGCGCACGGTCGGTTTCCGCATAGGATCGTAGCCAGAGATACGGCTCGATGACGACGCCGGCGCTCATCGTGCCGGTGAGCTGGCTGACCGCGGCCTGGACTGTCTGCTGCAGCGACGCGGCGAGGGTCACGGTCATCACCACGTCTCCCACCGAGCGGCCCGAGGTCGTATGCATGACCACGAAGGCGAGCGTGGCGGTGAACCCGGCGGTGAAGGCTGCCCATCCCACCAGCCTCCACAGGAAGGCATGCAGCCGAGCGCGGAAGCGTTGCCGCACCATGACGTTCCATGCGTGGTTCTGGTGCTCGAGGAGTCGCTCGGTGGCACCGCTGATGCGGATCTCCTTGCTCGCGGCAACGTCGGTGGAAAGTTCGAACAGGCGTCGCTGGAGGCGGAACTTCTCGGCGGTTGCAGTCTGGGCCTGATGGTGCAGCCTTCGCGCACGGGAGTCGCACCACAGCGGCACCGCCGCCAACGCGAACAGACACAGCAGCCAGGGCGACACGCTACCGAGCAGGAGCAGCACGAGCAGGAGTTGTACGGCCGAGAAGAGCGTGCGGATGGCGGTCCACATGCCGGCCACGAGTTCCCACGAGGAGGTCCGCAGCAGGCCGATGCGGTCCAGGTAGTCTCCGCGCTCCATGTGCTCGGTGCCTTCGAGCGTCGCGACCTCGTGGGTGATTCGGCTCGCCAGCCAGGCCGGACCGATCTTCTCGACCACCAGGAAGTTGCCGATCAGGTCACGTAGGCGTGCGGTCACCAACGTCGCCGTGGCTGCCAGTGCCGCTCCGCAGGCTCCGATCAGCGCCTCGGTGCTGTCGCCGTACGCGGCCCCCGTTGGCGGCAGCGCGCAGGGCCAGCGCCATTCCCACCCCGGCCAGCAGGGTTACCACCTCGACGGCGAGGTTCACGGTCATCAGCACCGGGGTGCGCTCGCTGGTCACGCGCAAGATGTCCCACCAGAAGCGAAGGTAGCGAGCACTGTTCATCGGGCTTCGTCCTCGATCCTGTCGTTGTCACCGGAGCGGAAGCGCTCAGCTTGAATCGTGAACAGGCGTGCGTAGGTGCCGCGCTGTGTCATGAGTTCGTCGTGCGTGCCGCTCTCCGTGATCCGTCCGCCGTCGAGCAGGACGATGCGGTCGGCGTCGCGGACGGTGGACAACCGGTGAGAGATCAAGACAATGCCGGCATCCCGCCGGCGGTCAACGATCCGATGGAACACGTCGAACTCGGTGCGGACGTCCAGGTGCGCGGTCGGCTCGTCCAGGACGAGCACATCCACGCCGCTGCGGACGGCATACAAGGCCCGTGCCAGCACGACTTGCTGCCATTGCCCGCCGGACAGATCAACCCCTCCGGTGCGCGAGCGCGACAGTGGCGTATCCCAGCCCCCAGGAAGCTGGGCAACCAGTCCGGCGAACCCCGCGTCCTCGGCTGCCTCGACGACACGGCTGTGTTCGGCCGGGACACTCGCACGGCCCAGCGCGATGTTCTCCGAGACGGACAGCGGGTAGCGGACGAAGTCCTGGAACACGATCGCGAGACGCCGTCGCCACTGTGCGGCCTCGAGGTCGGCGATGTCTACACCGTTGGCAGTGATGCGGCCCGACGTCGGGACGTACAGGCCCCCGAGAAGTTTGATCAATGTGGACTTGCCGGCGCCGTTGAGCCCCACCACGGCAAGCAGTTCGCCGGGATGCAGGGTCAGGTTCAGATGGGTGAGGACGGGCCGGTCCGTCCCTGGATAGCGGAACGATACGTCTTCGAAACGAATGACGACGCGACCTTCGGGGATCGTCGCTGCGGCAGCCCGCACTGCATCCTTCTCGCTCTCACCGAGATCCCGTTCCAGTTCGTCCATTGCTGTCAGGCCCGGCAACGCTCCGTCGATGTCGACGGCGTCCGTGTAGCTGAGGGCGCCGAGCACCGACCACGCTGCGGCAAGGACGGCCGTCTCGACGGCGACGGTGCCCGGACCGTACACGGTGTCCCACATGACCAAGAAGTACGCCGCGAGCAACGGCGGCCCGACGACAACAGCCACCAGCCACTGCCGTTTCGCGCTACGCTCGGCTGCCGCCCAGGTCGGTGCGCATTGCGCCAGCGTGTGGTGCCGGGACTTGGCCGTCGCCCAGTCGGCGAGGCCGAACGTCCGGACCTCCTTGCCCTCGGTCCACTCCGTCGCGAGCTGAGTCCAGTGCCGGGCATGGATCTCGTCCATCAGACCGGAGCGGTCAAGCGAGAGTGCGGCGGCGAATTCCCGGCGCCACATCCATCGGCAGAAGAGGGCGGGAAGCAGCACAAGGGCAACGAGCCACCACGCATAGGCGGCGAGCACCAGGCACGAAGCCAGCAGGCCGACGTAGCGCACCGCCAGCGCGAGCTGAGCCAGGGCCCCTTCGCCCGGAGTCCGTTCACCCCAGAACTCCCGCTCTCCGCGCGCGAGTCGCAGCAACTGGCGCGTACGCGGACGTTCCAACGCATCGATCGTTGCGGCACGGGAGACCAGGCGGACCACAGCGGCCCGGTGTTGACCGTCGATGCGCTGCAGAGCCAGGTACGTCAGCGGGCCGGCCAACTCCTGGGTGATCCGGCCGAGGAGGAAGGCGCCCCCAAGGAGCACAACAGGCAGCAATGCGCTGTCGACAATGGCCTCTTGCGGTCCGTTCATCAGCCTGCCTACCAGGAACCCGGTGGCGAGCGCGGTGCCTGCGGGAACCAGTGCGGCCACTGTCTCCACTGCGGCGACTGTCACCGCCAGACCGATCCCGGCCTGCCGAAGAATGAGCATCAGTAGAATCCGCTTCTTCAATGACGCCACTGGGCGACCCCCTCGACTAGACCGACGGCGACTATTGCAGACACGACCACATTCGCGCAAGGAGAAATACCCGAAAGTCCATTTGACGGCGCCTGAAATGACGCCGAGAGCCTGGTGATTAATATCCTTCATCGCCAATGAGGCCATTAATCCGGCTCTTTGCAGTGAGTCGGCGTCGTCCCGTGGTTGGCTGTGCTCCGGCCTGGCGGCCGGCGCACGCATGCTGGACTCGGAGGCGTTGGCTGCTGGGGCTTCTGGCTCCGCAGGCGCCTCGGCCGACGTCCTGAATGAGTCTGTTGGTGCTGCAGTCCTGGCGGTCCGGATTGTGCCCAGGCGGCCGCGGCGAAGGTGCCGACGGGCGCAGGTGACGGCGACCGTTTTGACTGTCTCGAGGATCTCGGCGACGACCGCCCCGTTCCGGGCTTGTGGTGCTCGACGTTGGTCGGAAGCATGCCCCTGAAGGCCAACCTCTGCGTCTGCTGCAAATGAACTAATGGCAGTCGTTGTCACGGTGATGCAGCGCAGGTGTCCGCGGTTCAACGAGCCAGCCCTAGCAATATTCGGCGGGCCGCCGAGGCTGTCCCGACACTCGACGGGATCGTGCAGCAAATCGGACTGGACTATCAAGGTGATAGGCGCCCCTCGCCGACCAATTCCTACCGAGATGTGCCTCGTCGAGATCGCTGACCCGAAATGGACGCACCCACGGAATCCGGATCTCTTCGATGTCCCGCTCCTCAGATTCTTCGTGCGACGACGGGAGGAAGGACGGCACCCGGAAAAAGTTGTGCAGGCGGTCCGGGCGATAAAGAGGTCGGGGTCCGAGAACAGCCGGGTGCGTTGGCGGTGCCAACAGACGTAGATTGGTCCGATGCTCAGCAGGGTCGGCACGACAACAGCCACGGCGTCAGACCGTCGTACCGGTTCCGGCGCGGGCCCGGAGATCTCGGCGCCTCCGACTCCGACGATGTCGTCCGCGATTGTGGGTCGAGGGAACTGGGCCATTGCATTCCTTCGGCAGGGCGTCCTCATCGCAGCAGCGCTGGTTGCCCACCTGGTCGGCGGAAGCCTTGCCCTGCCACAGCGGTGCGAGATTGGGTGCCTCGAGTTGGCGGACTCTGGCCGGCGATCCATCTCGCACCGCGCGAACAGCTTCCTTGTTCTTCGATCGCGAGGAGACGACCGTCGTCTTGCGGTGACGACCCACCGGTTCGTCTTCTGCGTGGACAGCCGGACGATCTGGAAGTCCTTGGCCAGCTTCGCCCCGGACAGGTCGGAGCGGTTGTGCGACGCGACCCGCGTCGTCGTGCATCGCCGTTGATGAACCAGTCGATCCCGGCGATGTCGGTCAGCTGCTGGATCTTCGGTGCAGCGCCGTTGCTGAGCACGTCGTCGTCGGCCACCGGGAACCAGTTCTAGTAGGTGATTGCGATCGCCCATTGCCGGGGTGAACCCGTGGATGCCGTGCGTCTTGACCTGGGCGCTGATCGTGGCCGCGGTGCGGAGGATCTCGTCCCGGGTCCAGTTGTCCGTCGATTACTGTTGGCCGGCCTTGTCGAAGATCGCCTTGTTGCAGAACAGCGGCACCGAGTCGAAGTTGTTCCCGCCGGACGATAACCGTGCAGAACGCCCGGGAACAGCCAGAGCGCGGCGGGGGCCTGGACCTGTGTGATCCGGCGGCTCGGGCCGTGCAGGAGCGCGCCGTGTCCCGCCCTGAGCAGCACGGCCGCGTGACAGCCGAGAGCGCGTTCAGGGCTCGGCTGGGGCTGATTCCGCACCTCGCCGGCGCCGAGGCAGAAGAGTCCAAGTTGCCGATGTGCTGCGCCGGGGGTGCGGTAGATCGACCAGTTCTCAGACCGCCGTCGGCGCCGGGCCTTGAGATGTCATATACACAAGAATCCAATAGCCGGGCGACAGATGTCCAGGCGCCGCCCCCCACGACGTCGCCCGGGCTCACGCCCGGCTGCGCGCGCGAGGCCGAAGGGGGGTACCTGGCGGAACTCCGACGAACGAGAGCGGCTGGAACTCCGACCGACGACTCGGGCCTATTGTCTCAGCTGGTCAAGGGGGCCGTAGGTCGCCAGCGCCGTGAGAATGTAGGGGTTCAGGATCTCGTCGTCGTGAGCGAGGACGAAGCGCCAGAGACGGCCGTAGAGATCGTGGACGACCGGGCGGAACGGCTCCGGAACGGTGTCGTCCGCGCGCCGTCCCAGCGTCCTTCGCTGCCCGGCTGGACGGGCGATCAGGTTCACCATCTCACCGGGATCGGTTTCTCGGTCATACAGTTCGTCATCGTCGAACAAGTTGACGACCAGCTTCCACCGGTCGGTCAGCACGATCCGCTGGATGCCGTAGACCTCGTTGCCGTTGGACTGGAAAACCAGATCGCGTGTCGCCGGGGCATCCGGTGACCTGAGATCGGCGGCGACCGACTGACCCGACATCGGCGAGGTCGCAGCTACCCCGCAGAGATCGAGAAGAGTCGGGCCGAGGTCAACCAGTGTGGTCGGACGTTCGAACACGCGTACCTGGCGCGGCTGGCCCGGGCCGCGGTCCGCGTCCTTGATCAGCATCGGCACCTGGTAGGCCGGTAAGAAGCTCGGCAGGCCCTTTGCCCAAAGGCCGTGCTCCCCGGTGTAGTCGCCATGATCGGACACGTAGAGCACGATCGTGTTGTCGTAGTGGCCGGTCTCGACCAGTGCGTCGAGGAGACGTCCGAAGAGCTCGTCCTCGTAGCTGCAGAACGCGAGGTAGTGGTGCAGTGCAGCGCGGTGCTCGCGCTCGGTGAGCTGGTCGAAACGATCGCGCGCTCGACGGTACATGGCCGGCTTGTCGGCCATGTCGTCGACGAAGGTCGGGGGCAACTCGATCTCGGTGGGGTCGTAGAGGTCGAGGAACCTCTGCGGCGGCACATAGGGATCGTGCGGACCGAGGGTCCCGACGTACAGGGCGAACGGTTCGTCGTCGGGGGCGGAGCGGATGTATTTCACCCCCCGGTCAACGACATCGTCGTCACCGAAGGGGTTCTCGCGGGTCCCGTACAGGGACCAGGCAGGCCAGCCCGGACGGAGGATCTGTCCGTCGCGGCGTTCGCCGTCAATGACACTCGGGCTGCTCCGGACCAGGATCTCGCGCTGACTTGCGATCGCCTCGGCGCGCTGTCGATCGTCCGACTGCGGCTCGACCGGGAACGGTGGTGCCGCGTTCAGCTCTTCCCAGCCGTACGCCGACGGACCCTGACGGTTCGCCACGTGCCACTTACCCGTGAAGCCAAGCCGGTAACCGGCCTGAGCGAGATCGGTCGACCAGAACGGAACGCCCTCACGTGGCCCTCGGCTCAGTGCGTTCGGCACGTTGACGTTGTTCCACACACCGTGTTCCGAAGGGTAGAGCCCGGTGAAGAAGCTCGCGCGGGCCGGGCAGCAATGCGGCGAAGGGGTGAACCCTCGGCAGAATGTGGTCGTGTCATTGGCGAACGCGTCGAGCCGCGGTGTCAACGCACGCAGCGGATGACTGCCGCTGACGGTCACGCCTCGCTGCTGGTCGGTCATGAAAATCACGATGTTCGGGCGGGACGGCATTATGGCCTTTCGTAGGTCGTCCCGTCCGAGCCGACGTCGTACTCGTCGAACTGACGGCTGGGATTGGGGCGGGGGACAAGTGCATGGACATCCCGAAGCCAATCGTCGAGGAGCCGGCCAAGGTCGGCCCGGTGGCTGACTTCGGTCGCGGCGAGGTTCAGCGTCTCGCCGGGGTCGCTCGTCAGCTCGAAGAGGGACTCGGTTGCTGTCTCGTAGCGTCTCATGAGCTTCCAGCGCCCCCGTCGTACGGCGGAGCAGGGACTGGCGCCGCCGTAGTTGTAGTGCGGGAAGTGCCAGAACAGTGCGCGCCGGGAGAGCTCGTCGATATCTGGACCCGGGTGCGTCATCAGACCTGCGAGACTTCGCCCGTCGAGATGTCTTTCCGGCAGTTGACTGAGCCCGGAGAGCTCGAGCAGCGTCGGAAAGAGGTCCAGCCCACTGACGGGGGTGTGGACCGTCGTGCCGCCCTGGACTGCATCCCGGTCCCGGAGGCATGCCGGCTTGATGATCATCGGGACCCGAAGGCCGCCCTCTTCGAGCCAGCCTTTGCCCTCCGACAACGGCTCGTTGCTTGTCGGGGCGCTGTTCGAGTGCAGTCCACCGTTGTCGGAGGTGAAGACGACCACGGTGTCGTCGAGGATCGCGTTCCGACGCAGCGCGTCGGCCACCCGTCCGACATTGGTGTCCAAGTTGCTGATCATGGCCGCGTACGTCGGGTTGCCCTGCAGGCGTCGCCGCCGGACCCGAGCACCGGTGGTGTTCCAGTAGGGCAGGGGTTCGCCGATCTCGATGTCGCGATCAGCGCCGCGCCCCAGCGTCTCGGCGCGCGCCGTCTGTGCGGCCACGAGATCACTGGGAGCCTGCAGCGGTGTGTGCACCGCGTAGTGCCACAGGTTCAGCAGGAACGGACGTGAGTCCGCGCCGGAAGCCCGTTCGGCTGAAGCCTTGTCGATCAACGCGATGGCCTCGGTGGTCAGTCGATCGGTGAGGTACTCGCCGGCTGGGGCCGTCGTCGAGCGTCGGACACCCGTACGGGCTCAGGTAGGTCCGCGGGCTGCCCCAATCGCAACCACCCACGTTGACGTCGAAACCGTGCCGCTGCGGCCACGAGTGCTCGGGACCGAGGTGCCACTTCCCGACGTGCCAGGTCCGGTAGCCGGCGGCCCGGAACGCGCGCGCGTAGGTGTACTCGTTCCTGGGCAGCTGCCCGAACGACGGCACGTCCGCGAGCCGTCCGACGCCGTGTCCACCGACGATCTGGGTCAGGCCGATCCGCGCCGGGGCGCGCCCGGTCAGCAGGCTGGCACGAGAAGGGGAGCAGTTCGGTGCGGCCGAGTACGCCTGGGTGAATGTCACTCCCGCCGCCGCGAGTGCGTCGATCTGGGGCGTCTGGTAGAAGTCGGAGCCGGTGCAGCCGAGGTCCCGCCAGCCGAGGTCGTCGACGACGATGACCACGACGTTCGGCGAGGTCACTCAGCGCTCCTTGTAGTCTGCGTCGCCGTAGTCCTTGATGGGATCCCAGTTGCCGAAGACGCGGTCGGCCCGGGACACGACGGCTCCTTGCTTGCGCACCTTGGCGATCGCGTCGTCCAGCGAACGCTCGTAGCGGTCGTTGGTTTCTTGAAGCGCCTTGGGCAGGTTGTCGACCTGGCCGAGGAGGTATCCCTGCACGATCTCTCCGAATGTCGGCGAGGCCGGCTTCTGCACCAGTGCGACCTTCTGGTTGGCCGCGTTGACCAGCAGCGGGTCGGGCAGCATCCGGCAGAATTCGTCCGCGAGATCGAAGCTGACCTTGTCGTGCGGGTCGATCGTCGCGGACTTCCTGAGATTCGCGACCGCCGTCTCCGACCAGCCCGCGTTGGCGGAGCCGCAGTACCGGGCCCAGGCGCCCTGCCCTTCCGGGGTGCCCAGGAAATGCAGGAGATCGCCGGCGACGGCCTTGTGGTCATCGGGTGCATCGAGCGCGACGCTGTACATCGTTCCGCCGCGGCTGGTTCCGATGTGGCCGTGGTTCTGCGGGGCGGGTGGGGCCGCGACGCCGTACTCGAACCGAGGGAAGTTCTGCTTGTAGTTGGAGATCTGGTAGGCCCCGGTCAGCATCATGCTGACCTGTCCCAGCGGGAACTGTTTGCGGCTGGCATCGTCGGTTCCCACCGAACCCCACCCTGGGAACAGGACCTTCTCCTTGACCATCGCCTGGAACATCTCGATGATGTCGACCTTCAGATCGGAGGCAAAGTCGTAGCGGCCCGTCCGGTAGTCGAAGCCAGGTGTGCCGTGCTCGAGCTCGGACAGCGCCTCGACCAGGCCGCCGAAACTGCCGTCGATCCCGCCGTGCAGGAATCCGAAGTACTTTCCCGCGCCCTGCGTGGTCAGTCGTGTCGCCGCCGCGCGGAACGCGTCGCGGGTGAAGGGCGAGCCCACCGGGTCGAGGCCGGCGTCGCCGAGCTGGCGCTTGTTGAACAGCAACAGCGGATCCAGCGAGCGGCCACCCCCGGACACCATCGAGTACATCTTGCCGTCGAACATATTCCTTCCCGCGACGTTGACCCCGAAGGGCATGGCGTTCTTCCACGCCTCGAAGTCGGGCACGATGTCGTCGATCCGGCGCCAGCCGGCCGGAGGCGATCAATGCCGGCAGCGGAATGTTGATCACGTGGAAGACGTCGGCGGTGTTCCGGCTCCGGAGCTGTAGAGGCAAGACCTCGGCGATCTTGGCGTTGGGCAGCTCGTCGTACTCCACGGTGATGTTCGGATGCGCCTTGTGGTACGCCGAGAACAGCGCCTTGAACAAGGGCGACTTGGCGCTGGGGCCGCCGCTCATCCACCGGATCGACACGTCGCCAGACGGCAACGGCTGGATCGGGTCGGGGATCGAGATACCACCGGGGTCGGCCGCTGATCCACGGCCAGAGCTGACCTGGACCTTGCACCCGCTGAGCGCTGCGGCAGCCGCCAACCCCAAGCCGACGCCCCCGAGCAGCCGCCGGCGGCCGATTCTCAACCCCTGTTCGAATTCGATCTGGTTCATGTCGAGGAGCTCCTCACTCTGGCACGGCTCTCCCGAAGACCGTAGGGTAAGCGCGATGTTATTCACAAGGCCTTGATTAATAGATTCGAAGAGTGGGCCGCGAAGAGGAGGCCACATGGCCAGCATCACCGCCTCCCGGGGAACCGGGCGCCAACCGGCTGCTGCCACCGCGCCGCGACCGCGGCCGAAGCAGCAGCAACGACGCGGCATCTGGTTCTGGTGCTACGTCTTCATGCTCCCCGCCGCGGTACTCGGCGCCCTCTTCACCTTCTACCCGATGGTGATGTCGTGGGTGATCTCGTTCATGGACTGGAACGGCTTCACCGCCCACGGGACCTTCATCGGACTGGCGAACTACCGCGAGCTGATCGGCGACAGCATGTTCTGGCAGGCCTTCGGCCGATCGATGATCTTCATGGTGGTCGGCACACCGATCAGAGTCGTTCTTTCGCTGCTGGTCGCCATCGCCCTGAACAGCCAAATCGTCAGGTGCCGGCCAGCGATCCGGACGTTCTTCTTCCTCCCGGTGATCACGACCGCAGCCGTCGTCGGAGTGGTCATGAGTTTCGTGCTGGGTTCCTACCAAGGCCCGGTGAACACCTTGCTGATGGCCCTGCACCTCACCGACAGCCCGATCGAGTTCCTGGCCGATCCGAGGACGGCGATCTGGAGCGTGGTCGGCGTCCAGATCTGGAAGAACTTCGGCATGACGATGATCTACTGGCTTGCCGCACTCCAGACGGTCCCGGCGGAGCTGTACGACGCCGCCAGGGTCGACGGAGCGAGCCGGATCGCGGTACTGCGTCACATCACCGTGCCGCTGTTGCTGCCTTTCGCCCTGGTGATCATTGTCCTGACCGCTAAGGAGAACCTGCACGCCTTCGCCCTCGTGCAGTCGATGACGGCCGGCGGTCCGTTCTTCAGCACCCAGGTGATCGAGGTGTACATCTACCAGACCGCGTTCGCCGCCGGTGAGACCGGCGGCCAGCCCCGGCTCGGCTACGCATCGGCCGCCGGGTGCTTCTTCGGCGTTGTCACTCTCGTGATCGCGGTCTTCCAGCTCTACGCGGTGAAACGCGTCAACGACCTCCGCGGACAGCTCGGCAAAGGACGTGCGGCATGACCGGAACCCCGCCAACCACCGCAGACACGAGATCGGCATTGCGCCGGCGGCGACGGGCGTTCGAGGCTGGCCGGGTGACACTGATCACCGGAGTCCTGCTGCTGATCTGCGCCGTCTGGATCTACCCGTTCCTGTGGAATCTCAGTGCCTCTGTCAAGAGCCCAGCCGAGGTGTTCGACGGTCTGAACCCCTTTCCTTCGGTCGTCCGGCTCGACAACTACGTCCGGGCGTGGACCGACGGCTGGATGGGACGCTACTTCCTGAACACGGTCTTCATCACGTTCTTCTCCATCGTCATCTCCGTCACCGTCACTGCGCTGATCGGCTACGTGCTCGGGCGATACGCCTTTCCGGGCAAGAAGGTGGTGATCGCCTTGTTCGCGGTATCGGTGTTCATGCCCGAGGGCTACACGATCATCCCGAGCTTCGACCTGATCCACACGTTGCACTTGGACAACTCGTTGTGGGGCATCACGCTCGCCGAAGCCGGTGGCGCCCACGTCGTCGCCGTGCTCCTCTTCGCGGGTTTCTTCCGGCAACTCCCGGGCGAGCTCGAGGAGGTCGCACGAGTCGACGGGGCCGGCTTCCTGCGCATCTTCGCCCGGATCTACCTCCCGCTCGCGAAACCCGTTACGGCCACGGCGATCATCCTGCAGTTCATGGCGAGCTGGAACAGCTTCCTGCTCCCGCTCGTCCTCACCTTGTCGCGGCCCGACCTGCGCACTCTCGCGGTCGGGATCTATTCGTTCCAGGGCGAGCACCAGACCGACTTCGGCGCGATGGCGGCCGCATCGGCCATCGCACTGATTCCGATCGTCGTCGTATTCCTCGTCCTGCAGCGCTATTTCGTGGAGAGCGTCGCGGGCGCAATGAAAGGCTGACCGATGACCTTACTTGCCTCCGGACGGAGCACAGTGCAGCGGCAGAGAGCCGAATTCGTGGGCGGCTACGATTGTGCAGTGCCGGCGCAGACAGTGACACCGCTGATGAGGGCGACCCGAGACCAGTCGGCTGGAGCCTTGTTGCAGCACCTGCTGATGTCCGGTCCGACTGGCCGCAAGACGCTCGCCAGGGAAACGGGTCTGAGCACCACTACAGTCACCAAGTTGACGACGATGATGACCGAGAGCGGCTTGCTGACGGACGAGGAGCCACTCGACAACGGCACCGTCGCCCGGGCGGGAGCCGGCCGACCTGAGCGGCCGCTGACCTTCAGCGCCGGAACCCGTGCCGTGCTCGGCGTCCACGTTCGGGAGAACGCGACCACCGTCACGGCCTACGACCTGCGGCAACGACCGCTGGCGACCGCGAGGGCGGCGCATCGCGGCCGATCGGCCTCGGCAGTCCTGCGCGGAGCGGCGCGCCTCACCCAGCATCTGATCGATGTCCGGCTCGGTCGACTGGCCCCGTCACCGCAGGTCCTGGGCGTCGGCCTGAGCGTCGGCGGCACCGTCGACTTCGAGCGTGGCACGCTCATAGAGTCGCCGCAGCTGGGCTGGCACGACGTCGATCTGGCCGGTCCGTTCGCTGACTTCGACGTCCCGGTGCTGATTGACTCCTCGGTGCGCGCGCTGGCGGTACGGCAGCTCTGGGACGCGGACGATCCGGTCGGCAAGACGACCGTCACGATCTTCGTCGCCGGCGTCGTGGCCGCAGCCCTGATCGTCGACCGCCGCCTGCTGCGCGGGCCGGGGGCGTCCGCGGGCGACATTCGCCATCTTCCGGTTCGTGACGGTCTCGGTCTTCGCTGCTGGTGCGGGCGCACCGACTGTCTCGGCGTCACGGCCAGCAATCGGGCCCTCTACGATCACGCCGTCGCGCGGGGGCCTGCTCGACCCATCGGTCCGGTGGCAGTCCAGGGTCGGCGAGGGGTACGTCGACACGCCTGCTCTCGCGGCGCTGCGGCGTCGCCGCGCCGGCTGGCTCGGCGAAGCGATCGCGACGACGATCGAACTCGTGGATCCGGACACGACGGTGATCTTCGGGTACCTCGGCACCGACGACGACGTCAGAAACTGTCTGTCGATCATCGACGCGAGGTGTGCCGCGACCCTCGACGGCCGACAGGGCCGGGTACTGCACCGCGACTCCCCGGCGTCGATCTGGGACGCAGCGTCGGCCGCTCTCGTTCTCGACGACTTCCTCTGCCGACCGACCCGCTACGACAGGAGTCTGCTCACGTGACGCGGCCGACGAACGTCCTGCTGATCACCACCGACCAGCATCACTGGCGCGCCATTGGATCCCGCACGCCACTGCTGCAGACCCCGAATCTCGACCGCATTGCTGCCGGCGGGGTGACGCTGGATCGCGCCTACTGCGCCAACCCACTGTGTACGCCGTCCCGAGCCTCCATCTTGACCGGCCAGTACCCGTCCACCCATGGCGCATGGACATTGGGCACCAAGCTCGATGAGGAGGCGACCACCGTAGCGGGTCTACTGACCGACGCGGGTTATGCGACGTCGCTGATCGGCAAGGCTCATCTGCAGCCACTCAGGTCGATCCCGGGCCAGACCTCGATCGAGACTCCCGACCACTTCTGGGACGCGAGCCTCTGGCGTGGCTTCCACGGGCCGCACTACGGATTCCAGCACTTCGAGATCACCCGCAACCACGCCGACGAGCAATGGGTCGGGGCGCATTACGCGTTGTGGATGGAGCAGAACGGCCTGAAGGACTGGCGCAGCTACTTCCGTCGTCCGGACGGCAGCGGCGGCCGCAAGCACCAGTGGGATCTTCCGGCAGAACTGCATTACACGACCTGGACCGGCGAGCGCACCATCGCCGCGATCGACGCGGCAGCCGTCGGCAACACCCCGTTCTTCACCTGGGCGAGCTTCCACGACCCGCACCCACCCTATCTCGTCCCCGAGCCCTGGGCGTCCATGTACGACCCGGCCGACTGCGAGCCTGGCCGGCTGGTGCCCGGTGAGCTCGACCGGATGCACCCATGGTTCGCCCAGACCCAGCAGGCCGAGCCCGACTTCAGTCGCTGGTCCGAGACGCCGTACGCCACCCACGGCTTCCACCGTCAGGTCGTCGATGACGACACGATGCGGAAGAACATCGCGGTCTACTACGGCATGATCAGCTTCGTCGACGCACAGGTCGGGCGGATTCTGGACCGGCTCGACACGCTCGGGCTGACCGAGGACACCCTTGTCCTGTTCACCACCGATCATGGTCACTTCCTCGGCGCTCATGGGCTGACGGCCAAAGGCCCGTTCCACTACGAGGACCTGATCAGGGTTCCCTTCCTCGCCCGCCTCCCGGGCCTGCTCCCCGCTGGCACCCACACCCAAGCCATCACATCACTGATCGACCTGGCCCCGACCATCCTGTCCGCGATCGGACTGCCCGTACCTGGAGCAATGCAAGGCATCGACCAGCTGAGCAGTTGGAGTGGTGCTCCGCCCGCTCGCACCCACGCGATCGTGGAGAACCGCTTCCAGCCCACGAAGGTCCACATCAGGACGTACGTCGAGGACCGGTACAAGATCACCGTCTACCGCGACGAGGACCACGTCGAGATCTTCGACCTCGTCGAAGACCCGGAGGAGCTCCACAACATCGCGCTCGAGTCGACGTACGACGTCCTGCGGGCGGAGCTGTCGGCCCGGTTCCTCAATGCCGAGCTACGGCGAGAGGCAAGCGATCAGGTCCGCGTGTCACACGCGTGACGTCACGGTTGTCCGGCGGGAACCGAGTCGGCTCAGCTCCGGTGCCGAACCATCAGGCGAGGCACGACCGCGCCCCGGAACGAGAGCCGAAACGGATGTTGCCCGGCGGCTAGGCGGACGGACCCACGCGAGCCCTCGTCGACGATCACGGCGTCGTGGACCCGCAGCACCGCATGGTGGATCCCGACCAAATCGAAGTCGTAGAGCCCTGCCGCCGGCACCACCAGTTCGCCCGTCCACTCCTGGGCCGTCACGTCGGGGGTGACCGGCTCGCCGACATTCACTGATTCGCGTCGTGGCAGCGATGACGAGCGAGTAGCTGCCAGAGTTGGCGTCCACGGCAACTCGCTGAGCACGGGGTCCCTGCTGATCAGCTGCTCCGTCACCACTACAGCCACCTTCTCGGTTGCCGCGGCCTCGGCATCGGTCGCCGGCAGTGCCTGCATGGCTTCGCCGTCGTAGGGGCGGGGAAACTCGGGGTGGGCCCGGCGTACCCGCGACGCCTGCGCGGCGAGCATGTCGTGCAGGTCAGGCCTGGTGTCCGCCAGATCGTGCTCCTGCTTCGGATCACGCGCCACGTCGTACACCTCGAAGCGGTCGTCCGCCGCTGCGACGTCGTACCGGACCCCGACGTGGTCACCCATCCTGACGAGCTGCATCTGTCCGCGCTGTCGTCCTCGGTGCGCGGGAGCGAAGGCGGCATAGGCGGGCGTCCGGCCGTCCACGGCGTACTCGACGTAGAGCGTCGATGGCGAACGCGAGCCGCTTCCGAGAAGGGTGGGAGCGAGCGACACTCCGTCACTTCTGGCGGGCGCGGCGATGTCGGCCAGGTCGGCGAAGGTGGCGAGGAGGTCATGGAACTGCGCTGGTTCGGCGTCGATGCGGCCACCGGGTATCAGTCCGGGAGCCCGGACGAGGGCGCCGACACGAACGCCACCTTCCCAGCAGTCGCGCTTGATGCCGTCGAACGGCCCGAACGACCGGAAGAAGTCGGCGCGTATCGGTTCGTCCAGATAGCTCTCGATGCTCGGACCATTGTCGGAGGTGAAGATCACCAACGTCTCCTCGTCGACACCGACGTCGGCGAGCAGGGCCAGCAGGTCGCCGACGCAGTCATCGATCCGTCGAACGGCCGTGGCGTACCGCTTGTACACGTCGGGCCACTGTTGTTCTGCCTCGGGATCGCCGAAGGTCGCGTGCCTGTAGTCAGGGTGTACGAAGGAATCCGGCAGACCGGCGGCTGTGTTGATCATGGCACCAGGACGCCCCGTCCATTGGAGACCCCCCGCCAGACCTGAGCCGGCCGGGTAGGGACCCGTGGGCAGTTCGAGGACTGCGTGGGGGGTGTCGTACGCGAGATAGAGGAAGAAGGGCTGTTCCGCATCCGCCCGTACCTGCTGTCCGATCCACTGTTTGGCGAACGCCGTGAACAGATCGGTGGTGTAGCAACCCGCGAGATCGGCCGAAACCTCGTCGTCGTTGTGCCAGACCTCTTTCGGGCCACGGTAGAGGCCTTCCACCGGATAGTGCTCATGGCCATCCCCGTGCCGGACGTAGCCGAAGAACTCGTCGAACCCGCGACGGGTCGGGTATCCGGGCCAGGCCCCGCGGCGTCTGCTCCTGCTCGAGGGGGTCCTGACCTTGCAGTCCCCATTTCCCCACGGCGGCGGTCGCGTAACCAGCCTCCTTGAGCATCGAGGCGAGATTGGGCCCGTCCTGCAACTGGCGGTCGAACGCGTTGTCACGCAGATCGCAGTGCCCCTGCGTGGTCCCGGTAAGCAGGGAAGCCCTGGACGGGGCACAGACCGGCGCTGGGCAGTACATGCCGGTGAGCACCACTCCATCCGCCGCCATCTTGTCGAGCCTAGGAGTGTGCAGAGTGGGCGAGCGATCCCCGTTCCGCCGCGCGCTGTTCTGGAACAGGACGCCGAGGTCGCCGTAGCCGAGGTCGTCACACAGCACTACGACGATGTTGGGAGGGCGGCGTCGTGTCCTCGTCATTGCCGGTCCCCGGACCGTCGCTGTATCGGATCCGCAATTAGTGCCATGGCTACGATAAAAGCGCATCTCTCACCGCGCCGCAACGCCGACGGGCGTGACCTTGAGGACTGTCCGTGGCTACACAGTCGTATAGTATCCGTCGTGAACGTGTAGGGCAGTGCCCGTACGAGCAGGGTCGCCTTGATGGCTCGCGGCCCCATGACAGGAACCGGAGAACGATGGTCGCGATCAGGCCCGACCTCACCGGAGTACAGGTGACGTCGCTCCTCACGCTGTATCAACGCTGGCAGGACAATCAACGGCGTACGCCGTTGCTCGACGACCGATGGCCGGATCAACTGGTGCCGGCGATCGACTTCGACTTCGGCCAGTTCGTCCGGATGGCGCCGTTCGGCGGATACTCGCTGACGGCCCTCCGGACCCGCGTGATGGACGACTGGATCAGGCAGTTCCTGGCCGGTCACCCGGATGCGATCGTCGTTGATCTGGGGGCGGGCCTGGACAGCCGTGTTTTCCGTATCGATCCTGCGGACACCCACCACTGGTACGACATCGATCTTCCCGACGTCACCGAGCTCGCCCGCAGGCTGCTGCCCGAGCGCCCCGGTCATTCCCGGATCGCCGCGTCAGTCGTCGGCCCCAGTTGGGTCGAAACCCTTCCGCGAGACAGGCCGGTGGCAGTCGTGGCCGACGGCTTGTTCGGGTTTCTGTCCGAGGAGGAGGCTCGGGGTCTCCTTCGCCTGGTCGCCGACCATTTTCCTCGCGGCGAGGTCCTGTTCAACGCGTACGGGCCGATGATCCTGAAGAAGCGCGAGCCCGTCTTCGCGAAGTACGGGATCACCTTCGGATGGACGATCGACGAAGCGGCTGACGTCGAGCGGCTCGAGGGTCGCTTGAGGCTCGTTGAGGAAGCAAGTCAGTTCCGGAATCCGCTGCTGGCCGAGACCTCTCTGCCTTGTCGACTGATGTGTGCCGCGATTCGCCTGTCGCGCAACGCGACGTACACCACCCGTCTGCTGCGATACGAGTTCTGATGCCACGATGTGAGGAGAATCGTCGATGACCACCTTCGTCCTTGTCCACGGAGCATGGCATGGCCCGTGGGCCTGGGATCGCGTCATCCCGCTACTGCAGGCCACGGGTGCGCGCACGCTCACACCCGATATCGGCGCCGGGGGAGACCGCGGGCTTCATGACGACGCGGCCGTGGTCGTGGCCGCACTCGACACGATTCCCACCGAGGAGAATGTCGTGCTGGTCGGGCACAGCTACGCGGGACTGGTGGTACGAGAAGCCGCGGATGTGCGATCTGACACGGTCGATCACGTCGTTCTTGTGGACGGATGGGCGGGAGCCGGCGGTGCGAGCCTGTTCAGCCTGGCGCCGGAGCCTTTCGTCGAGGCGATCCGCCACGCCGCCAAGAGCTCAGGTGACGGGCGGCAGATCCCAGCTCCGCCGCCCGCCGCATTTGGCATCGTGGACAGTGACATGGCTCGCTGGCTCGGTGAACGGCTGGTCCCTCAGGCGCTGCGCACCTTCACCGAGCCAACGATCCTGACGGGAGCGGTCGACCGGATTCCTGGGACGGCCATCTACTGTCGGCCGCAGACGTACCCCTTCGAGCAGTTCGGCGAGGCGCTCGGGTACCGGACCCTCCCGCTGAGCGGCCCCCACGACGTGATGCTGACCGATCCGGAAGGGCTCAGCGACATGCTCTTGTCGTCGCACATGTACACCAGCGACGTGTGAACCTCAGAACGACGAGACTGGGGCACCGACAGCCAGGACATTCATTCGGTGCCATCGTTCTCGATCTTCCGTTCAGCGATCCGGATGAACTCGGTCCAGTCCGGATCCGAAAGAGTCAGCGAGGCGCCGGTTCTGGCGATCTCTGCGGCTGCCGTGTCCACCAGCCAGGCGGCTGTTCGGACCATCTGCGCCGCGGCGTCGCGGTTGCTCCGCACGCCGGCGGGGGTCAGGTCCTGGTTGGTGAGCGCCTGGGCCGCGGTGGTCAGGAGATTCGCTACCAGGCTGTACGAATGTCCCGCCGCCGTGGTGCGGCTCAGCGCCATGAATCGTGGGCGGGCTGCTTCGGCCAGGTCCGGCGTTAGCAGCTGAGTGAGCCGCGGCCACTCCGCACTCATGTGTTCGGCCAGCCAGACTGACAGCTTCCCGTATCGCATCGAGGCCGTTTCCCAGCCGGCCCGCATCGCGGTCAGCTCGGCCGGCTCGGATGCACCCTCCATGAACAGGATTCCCGTCGTCGCGACCACCGCTGGGTCGTTGAGGTCGGCGCACCCGACGGCACCTTGGTCGGGATCCGCCAACCGGGGACCGTCCTCATCCGTGACGGACCATCGGTCGGACAGCAACTTCAGCGCATTCGCATCCCGGCGCCACGCAACAGCCTCCTCCAGCTTGAACAGCGAGTGGAAACGCTCATGCTCACGGTGTGCCCGAGCAACATCGACGAGTCCCTCGAGCTCCGAGGTGTCACCATCCATGATATTTCCTCTGTGTTGAACAGGCGGTCCGACTAGGAACGCATCGATCACCGTCACGATATCCGGTCACCAGGACGACGGCTCGGCATGCTGCCGCGGCGAGAAACCCTTGCCCTGAACGCGGTCGCGGCTCAGCTTCGCCGAGCTCCAAGATCCTCTCGCGCATTTCGGCCGTGCTGATCTTGCCGGTGACGGTCGTCGGGAGTCGTCGACGAGCAGCTGTCATCTCGGGATCCTGAAGTGCACCAGGTTGCCGGCGGCAAGCTTCTTGACGCCTCCGCATCGAGGGGATCGCCGCCGGGCATGTGTTGCTCCAGGCGCAGAGCTCGTCGCCGCAAGCACCTCTGGTCCGGTCCCGCGCCGCAAAGCCGGCTCCGGACGCCGAGGTCCACCTCGGAATCGGCATCGTAGGTGACGTCGGCTTCGCCACGTTCCGGTGCCTTCGAGCCGCCGTACGTACTGCGACCGGAGCTGCCGTTCGTAGCGACCGAGAGCACGAGCTGGAGGTTCGGCTCACCTCTCGGCGGCGCCGATCGAAGGCGGTTGTTCGGTCGGCACTCGGCGGCCGAAGATGTCGTACGGGCTGTTGCCGGGGATGACGAGTCCTGCCGAGCGAGCGGGTGAATCGGGGCCGAGGTGGTAACCGGCGAGGTCGTGGATGCTGGTTGCTGTTCCGGGAGCGACGAGGCGCGGATCGGCGGTGGAGCCGCCCGGGTTGTCGAAGGTACCGCCGACGCCGGTGAGGAGGTTGTACGACGTACGGACCGCGGTGCCAGGTTGGAGCCGCATCGTGGCCGTCCCGGTTCCTTGTTTGAGGACGATGTTGTTGTCGAAGCGGACCTGGTGCGGTGCTGTGGTGGTCTCATTGATCACGGTCATCGAGCGTCCGGATCCGACAAAGATCGTGTTGTTGTGGACGTGTGCGCTCTCGAGCGGCCCGGAGCACATCTCGACACCACGGAACGAGTCGTTCTGGCTTACGTTGTAGCGGACGACCGCGTTGGCCACGCGGCCCGACGCGTTGCACAGCAGGAGGAATCCGCCCGCGTTGTCGTGGCTGTAGTTGTACTCGAACGTCGTACCGTCGGTGCCTTGATCGACGTCGAACGCCATTCCGTCGCGGGTCGTCTCGCCGCCGGACACTTCGTTGTGACGGAACGTCGTACCGTCGGAGTTCCACGGCCACAGGCCGGCGTTGTATCCGGCAGATCGCCGCTGGAATCCATCGATGCGATTGTTCGCGACCAGAGCGTCGCGGGCGGTCAGTACGACGATGCCGTCGCCGCCGATGTCGCGTACGTCGTTGCCGCTGACGACGATGTTCGTGTTCGCGGTCCACGGTTTGGTGTAAGGCGCAGCGCCGCCGACCTCGGCGCGCTGCTCCCATTGCGAGACGACCAACCGGATACCGCCGCGATTGACCCCGGACACCGTGTTGCCGATCACCTTGATGTCGTCGAAGTTGCTGGGTCGCTGGTCACCGATGACCGAGAACAAGATGCCGTCGCTGCCCGAGGTGCTTTTGGTGTCGTCGCCCCAGATGTCGTGGACGTCGAGGTTCTGCAGGACGTAGTGGCGGCCCTGGCCGTAGTTCTCCAGTTCAACGTGGACGCCGCGCCGGTTGGTGCCGGGGGCCGCGGCGTTGGTGACCTCGAGGTCGCGGACCTCGATCCATTCCGTGTTGCGCAGCAGGACGGCGTCCGGCGCACCCGCTCCGTCGATCGTCGGTCGTGAACCGGATCCGTACGCGCCGATCCGGATCGGCGCGCCGGCCAGGCCTTGTCCGGAAGGCGCCAGGGTCCCGACGCAGCGCGAGCCGCGTCGGAACAGCAGCGACTGGCCGGGCTGCAGTCGAGTCGCGTTCACCGCGGCGAGCGAGTTGAACGGCCGACCGACCGAACCGTCGCCCGGAACGGAGGCAGCGCAGTCGACATGAAGGGTCGCCGTACCAGCCGCGTCGGCCGAAGAGAGTGGGAGCAGTGCGGTCAGCAGTCCGGCAGTAAGCCCAACCGCGACCCGGAGCACTGACGTACGGGAAGTGATCATAGGTGACGTATTCCCGCTGACTACGCGCATAAACACGCATCTCGATGGAGGGCTGGTCAAGGGCTCGTGACGGTCTTCTTGGTTATCGCCGCGATAACCAAGATGCCGGTACGCCGACGGTCCTCGTCGTGGGAGTTTGGCGCTCGTTCCTGGTTTCTCGGATTCGCACCGCCCGCCACAGCGACCCGGAAGGATGTTCATGAACGATCAGCTACCCGCGGAGACGCGCGAAGGTCTGGCGCGACGGTCGCTTCTCGGAGGTGGTGTCGCGGCGGCCGTGTCGCTCGCGGCCACGCCGGCCCTCCGCGGCCGACAGGCCACGAGCCACCGGACCGATCCGGGCGGCCGTGCTCGAGTACGTCGACCAATGGACCCACGGCAAGGGGCTCGCGGCATTACTGACCCAGGCCGGCGTCGAGGTGATGACCCTCGATGTCAGCAAGCCTGCGAGTGGTCAGCTGATCGACGGGCAACGGGTCGATCTGATCGCGTTCGGCAGCTTCACCAACAACGATGCCGCCTACCCCGCCTATGTCGCCGAGGAGGCGCAGTCGATCCAGGACTTCGTCGCCCGCGGCGGCGTCGTTCTCGATCTGGCCCAGTCGGACCAGCTCGGTGCAAGCGTCGCGTATCTGCCTGAGGGCCTGAGCGCGCGGCGGGCGGACCCTGATCACGACACGGTGTACCCGATCGACGCTGAGCACCCGCTCGTCGCCGGTCTGCGGACTGTCGACGGGAGGTTGTTCACAGGTCGCAGTACGGCGATCCGCGTCAGCTGGGAGACGTTGGCGTCCGGGCTGTCGATGTGCGTGCTGATGGCGACGGCCCCAACCGGTCTTCCACCGTGCCTGCTCGAAGGCGCGTACGGCCGCGGCCGGTTCCTGGTCAGCAGTCTGACCCTCGACAAGGTGTACGACGCATCGGGTCAGACGCCGATCCAGCCCGACGCGGCGATCGCCGACAGTGTCGCATTCTTCACAGCCGTCGCCCGGTACACCTCGATGGTCCGTGCGGGCACGGCTCCGAAGGTGGTGCCGACCCCGATTCCGACGGAGCCGGCGACCGGCCCGCTCGTCGGTCATGTCGACACCGAGCGGGCGAGGATCTGGTTCCGCCCAGGTGCCGACCACCAGACCCTGACGCGCTGGCAATGCACCGTCCGCAAGGGATCTGGTGTGGTCACGGTCGCGAGCACCGAGTTGTCCGCGTTCAACGACAACACCGCGCTGTTCGACGTCCGCGGGCTGAGTGCGGCCGGCACCTACACCTACGCGATCACGCCGAAACGGTTCGACGGCGACTTCGCGCCGCTGACCGGATCATTCACCACCGGACCACGATCCGGCCGCCCCGCCGTGGTCACGATGGGTCTCGGGTCCTGTGCCCCCTCCGGCGCCAACACGATCTGGACCAGGATCGCCGACGAGGGTTGCGACAGCTTCGTCATGATGGGCGACACGCCGTACGTCGACTCGGGCGACCTGGAAGTTGCCCGCGGCAAACAGCGCGCCTTCCTGAAGGTTCCCCAGCTGGCCGAGCTGATCCGGTCCCGGCCGATCTGGGCGACCTGGGACGACCACGACTTCGGTGGCAACGACCAGGCCGGTGACTTTCCGGGGAAGAAGAACACCCGGCGGGCTTTCGTCGACTACCGGGCGAACGCGACGTTCGGGCACAACTCGGCGGGGGAGCAGTTGACGGACCGCCAGGAAGGGCTGGGGGTCTACACCTCGTTCCGGCGGGGTCCGATCGAGGTGTTCCTGCTGGATCCGCGCTGGTTCAGCCGGACCGAGCCCAGCTGGGCCGACCCGACGCAGACGACGTGTCTCGGCGGGATCCAGTGGCAGTGGTTCCAGGAGCAGGTGCGTCGCAGTGCGGCGACCTTCAAAGCCATCACCACCGGCATGATCTGGGACGACAAGGAGAACGCCGAGAAGGACGACTGGGCGACGTACTCCTACGAGCGGGAAGCGATCTTCGACTTCATCAAGACGGAGAAGATCCCTGGCTGCTTCCTGCTCAGCGGCGACATCCACGTGTCGCGGGCGCTGAACTACGGGCCCCGCGTGGGGTACGACCTGTGGCAGTACATCGTCAGCCCGATGCACGGCAGCACGATCCCGAGCCTGAACGTGCCGAACCCGGCCCTGGTCCACAGCGCGGTCGAGCCGTACGTGTTCCTGAAACTCGTCGCCGACACGACGGTCACCCCGGCCACACTGACCGCCACCTGGATCAACCGCGACGGCCGCCGCATCTTCGAGGTGCGACGCACCGCCGCAGAGATGGGCTATTAGTAGCGCCCCACCCGCGGCTTGGACCTGCAGGCCGACCGACCCGGGGGCCATGACGTTAGTGGCACCCCGGGACCGTCGATGAGGAGCGTGCTACTTGATCAGGTGTGAGCGGCCTGCAGTTGGCCGACCAAGGTTGCGAAAGGCATGTCGAGTGCCTGGTAGACATCGCCGGCGAGTCGGTCGGAGTTGTCTGCCAGGATCTCGACGACCAGGCTCGCGTAGTCGCTCGCAACGACTCCGGCTTGGTGTAGGCGGAGCAGGGCGGTCTCGTGCTTGGTGGACGAGAAGGTTCCCGAGGCGTCGACGGCGACGTACGTCGCGTAGCCGTCCGCGGTGGCTGCGATGGCAGGCAGGGCTGCACAGACCTCCACTGAGACCCCGGCGACAATGAGCTTGCGCCGCCCCGTTGCTTTGACGGCTTGTCGGACTCGGGGGTCGTGCCAGGCGTTGACCGTGTTGCGGTCGATGACCTCCAGGTCGTCCGGTAGTACCGAGGCGAGTTCGGGCACCAGCGGTCCCCACATGCCTTCTGATTGTGTGGTGGTGACGATCAAGGGCAGCTTGAGCAGCTGGGCGGCGCTGGCCAGGGCTGCCACGTTGTGTTTGAGTTCGGCGACCGGTAGGTCGCGGACGCCGGTGAACAGGCCGATCTGGTGATCGACCAGCAAAACGGCTGCATTCTCGGTGGTCAGTACGTCGTGGAACATGGGTCTCTCCTGTCTGAAGGGGCGTACGCCTGCTTGGTGTTGGCTTCGAATCGAGGTGTCACAGGAGGTGAGTGATTGCTCATGGATCGACCTTGACGTGCGGGCGGCGAACCACGAAAAGTTTCATTCGTGACTGAATCCTCGATGGCCGAGTTCGACTTCACCTCGGCCGATCTGGCCCGGCTGCGCTTCGCCTTCTCACCGGCGGCGGAGGCGGTTGCCAGCCTGCGCCTGCTGCAGGATCCCGGCCGGCAGGCGCTACACCTGCCTTGGGTCAAGGCGGTCCGGCCCCGCCTTGCGGAGCTCGATCTGCGGCTGCTGTTCGCGCTCGTCCCACTCGGTGCCTATTTCGTCGACTTCCTCACCCCACCCCCAACAGGACCACTCCCCGACATCGCCGCGGAGCTCGACCTCATCGCGGCCGTCGGCCTCGATGAGGCCGTGGCCGAAGCCTCCCGCGTGCCTGCCGCCGAATCTCCGATCGTCGAAGAGTTCCTCGCCGATCCCGCCGCCGGCGTCCTCCGTGCCACTGACCAGCTACGGCAGTACTGGGACGCAGCACTGGACGAGTTCTGGCCACAGATCCGCGGTCTGTTCGAATCCGAGATCCTTCGCCGCGCCCGCCAACTCACCCGCGACGGAGCCGGCGCCATGTTCAACGACCTGCACCCGAATATCGCCTGGCGCGACGGTACGCTCCGTGTCCGCACCCGCGCCTGGAGCCGCAGCGGCCCGGTCGGCGGAGACGGGATGATCCTCGTGCCCAGCGTCTTCCATTGGCCGGACACCTCGATCATGGCTGAGCCGTACCAGCCCAATCTCGTGTATCCGGCCAGCGGAATCGCGACCGTCTGGTCGCACGACGTCGTACCGACCACCGACGCACTCGACGCGCTGATCGGCAAAACACGCGCCCGGCTGCTGATCACTCTCGAAGACACTGCCACCACCAGTACCTTGGCTCGCCGCCTTGCCATGGCACCCGGCGCCGTCAGTCAACACCTCAAGGTGCTACTCGAAAGCGGCCTGATCAGTCGGCACCGCAGCGGTCGCGAAGTCTTCTACCAGCGCACCAGACTGGGCGACACTCTCTGCGCCGCGTCCTGAGCCGCGCCACCCCGGGTGCTTCATGGCCGCAGGCCTCGGGCTGACGCGGGCGTCAGCGGCTCAACTGATCGTTGCAGTCGGCCCCGTTCTGCCAGTCGCGGAGGTGATCGATCAGCGCGCGGGTTGCGGGGGTGAGGTAGCGGCTGTGTGAATGCACCAGGAAATAGTGATGCCGTGGAGTGGCCTGTACCAGCCGGCGGACGGTCACCAGGCCGGCGTCGCGCCACACCCGGATCGAGCTGAGCGGAACCAGGGATGCGCCCGCGCCGGCGGCGACAGCTTCGTTCACCGCCGTCGTACCGCTCAACCGTGCGACGACATTGGTCTCGTACGGCTCGAGCAGGTCCTGCATCACAACGCTGGTCATCGACCCGTCCTCGCGGGCGACCAGCGGCAGGGTCGCGAACTCCCCGACGGTGATGGGATCCGCGGCCGCACGGTCGCGCGGCAGGGCGACGACGAGGTCGTCGGCGAAGAAGGGCTCACAGGTAAGGTCCCGGGTCAGCGGCCGCAGCGGGGTGACGGCGACCTCGGCTTCGTCGCGTTCGACCAGCCCCCAGACGTCTTCGGTGTTGCTGACGTTCATGGTCACGACGATCTCGCAGTTGCTGCGCAGGAAGTCGGCGACGATCGCGGGCAGGATGTGATTGCCCGCCGTCGACGTCGCGGCCAGCCGGACCGAACCGCGGTGCAGACCCCGGAACTGCTGGACGACCTGCTCGGCTTCTTCGATGTCGGCGAGGATGCTGTTGATCCGCTCGTAAAGGGCCGTCCCCGCTTCGGTCAGCGAGATGCCCGGACGGGACCGGATGAACAACGGCACCCGATAGTGCTCCTCCAGCTTGCGGATCTGGTTGGAGACATGGGGCTGCGAGGTGTACACCTCGCGGGCGGCCAGCGAGAACGACAGGTTCCGCGCCACTACCCGAAAGACTTCCAGTTGCTGCAGCGTGACCGCCATGCCGACACGATACGACGCGCATTCGTAGCCCGCAGCTCCGGGCGAGCCCATCGGCTATGGGCCCATAGCCCACTGCGCATTGACCGTCAGCACGTCCAGGAGAACGCTTGATCAGCAACCTTCGACAATCTGTCGATCGTCACCGGTCGTCCGTCCTGCGACACGGGATCAGCGCAACCACACCAGCGATGAACGGTCGCTGCGGGGCGATCTGCGTCAACGGGCCATCGTGACGACTGAGTCCTTAGGCAACGAGGAGTCCATTGCATGGATCAGCACACGCAGTCCTCGAATCAGTCGACCACCTCTCGTGGATCCGTCCGGCCGAGCCGGCGCCGTTTGTTGCAGGCCGCCGCAGCCGGCACAGCAGGCATCGCCCTTGGCGGCACCGTCGGACAGGCCTGGGCTCGCCCCGGCGCTGGTGGTCCGCTTCCGGGGTCGGCCGGTTCGGTTTCCCCAGGTGACCGCGCCTTCCTCCGGCACGGCCTGCAGCACCTGGCGTGGCTCGGCATCGCGGGCGGATCGGACTTCCCCACCGGAGAGCCCACGCCCATTCCGATTCCCAACGCCGAGCAGTTCAACGGCTCCGGCTTCACCGCGCCGTGCTACTACTTCATCGGCCCGGATGGTATGTACGACAAGGCCTACCAGCGTCAGCTCGATGCAGGGCTCTGGTCGGCGGCGCAGTTTCCTGAGTCCGGGCCGACTGTCGGTCCGCCGCAACCCGGTCAGAGGTTGCTGACGCCGGCGATGCGCGCCAACCGGCAGAACTTCTTCTCGGCCTGCCTCGGCGACGAGGAGAGCTACTCCGAGGACCTGGTCGGGTGGCTGAGGCAGTACTTCGACCTGTTGCGCGAGCAGTCTCCCGGCACACTCGTGTACAACAATCAGTACGCGAACCAGTGGACCGACGATCAGTTGCGGCACTACCTCCAGACCTGTCATCCGGACCTGCTGTGCTGGGACTCCTACTACTTCTCCCTCACCGCCCAGTACGCCAGCGGTAGCGTCACCCCGCTCTACAACAACACGTACCGCTACCGCAGGCTCGCCCAGGAAGGACTGGACGGTACCGGCGCGCAGCCGATCAACTTTGGTCAGTACACCCAGGGGTACGGCGGCAGTAAGGGCCTGTATGTGCTGTCCGAGTCGCAGTTGGCCGTGGTGCCGTACGTGAGCTGGGCGATGGGTGCCAAGCAACTGGATCTGTTCCGCTGGACCTGGCAGACCAGTTCGAGCAACATCTTCCTGCTGAATTACCCAGACGGCCGGGTCACGCCCAACTACTACGTCTTCGCCCAGCTCAACGCCGACATGCAACGGCTCAGCCCGTACCTCGTTCGGCTGCGGACCTCGACGGTCGGCATCCGGCGCGGCTCGTACGATCCAGCAGCACCGAAGCCGACGCCACAGAGCCAGGTCCCGGACTGGACCGCCACAACAGATCCTGGAACCTGCATCAGCGCGCTCGACGTGACCAACACCGGCGGCGCCAACGGCGGGCTGCCCGGCGACGTGCTGGTCGGCAGCTTCCGGACGCTGCCCGGGCTGAGCGCTGCCGAGTGTGGTGAATGGGTGGACCCGAACGGTTCGGCGTTCATGCTGGTCAACGCGCTCAACCAGCCGAACAGCGACCCGACGTCCTCGCCCGGCACCGGAGGTCGCAGTGTCGACACCCGGCAACGGATCCGGGTGACGCTGGACCTTTCCGGTCGGCACCGCCGGCTCTATCGGGTACCTGCCGAGAGGCGGCCCGACGAGGAGGTCCAACTGCAGCCGGCCGGCGGGTCGAGCTACACGTTCGACGTCGAACTGGGCGGGGGCCAGGGGACCTTGTTCATCTGGCGTTAGCCCCACAGTCCACGGCTGCCCGGCCAGCGGCTGGACCGGGCCGCCGTGCTCGCGCCACGACCCCCGGTCAGACCGCTGTTTCCTCCGCGATCGTCGGCCACTCCGGATCCGTCGTCCGCAGGGACAGCAGGTGGGCGGTCCATGCGTTCCGGCCAGGGAGGGGCGGGTTGCACGCCCCTGCCTGGCTCTCATGAGAGTGTCCGTTCTAGACGGTATGACGTGACGCCGTCGTGGTGGCGGGGTTGCGGGCCGGGGCCTCACTCACAAGATTCGTGGGTTACCGAGTAGGGGCTGCCTGCTCGGCCTATCCGACATTTGTGGGAGGCCCCGGTGTTTACCGAGCGTACGAGTGTGGGGCTGGATGTGCACGCCCGATCGGTGGTCGCGGCGGCGATCGACGGTGTGACGGGTGAGCTTGTCCAGGTCAGGCTGACGCCGTCGCATGACGACATCCGGTCGTGGTTGAGGCGGTTGGAGGGTCCGGTCGCGGTGGCGTATGAGGCCGGGCCGACCGGGTTCGGGCTATCCCGCGCGCTGGAAGCGGTAGGGATCCGGTGTGAGGTGGTCGCGCCGAGCAAGTTGCAGCGGCCCTCGGGTGACCGGGTGAAGACCGACGCCAAGGATGCTGTGCATCTGGCCCGGTTGTTGCGGCTGGACGAGTACGTCGCGGTGTCCGTTCCGACGGTGGAGCAAGAGACCGCCCGGGACCTGGTCCGGGCCCGCGAAGACGCCCGCGGTGATTTGATGCGGGCCAGGCATCGGTTGTCGAAACTGTTGCTGCGGCAAGGGTTCGTCTATTCCGGCGGGCAGGCCTGGACCGGGGCGCACGACGCGTGGCTGCGCCGGATCGGCCGGGAGTTCGGCTCACCGGTGCTGCGGACGACGTTCGAATCCGGATACGACGCCGTACTGACCGTCCAGGGCCCGCCGTGACCGGCTCGACACCGCCATCACCGAACTCGCCGCGACGTCGGAGTTCACCCCGCTCGTGCGGCGGCTGGGATGCCTGCGCGGGATCGGCACCCTGACCGGGTTCGCGCTCGCGGTCGAGATCGGCGACTGGCACCGGTTCACCGGCAATACCATCGGCGCGTTCGTCGGTCTGGTGCCCTCGGAGTCCTCATCCGGGCAATCCAGGGTGCAGGGGCCGATCACCAAGACCGGCAACACCCACGTCCGCAGACTCCTCATCGAAGCCGCCTGGCACCACCGCGCCCGCTACGTCGCAGGAAAGACCATGCGCGACCGCTGGGAACTCGCATCACCGGCAGCCCGGGCACGCGGACACGCCGGCAACCAGCGGCTGCACGCCCGGTGGAACACGTTCCGCGAACGCCGCAAGCGACACGTGGTCGCCAACGTCGCGATCGCCCGCGAGCTGGCCGGCTGGTGCTGGTCCCTGGCCGTCCTCGAGGAGTAAATCCACCCCCAAACCGGCTTCGTCGACCACCGTGGTGGAAGCAGCGCGTGGAGCGACCCGCGAACCGACTATGAGCAGCCAGCGCACCACCACGGCGACGCTCGACTCTAGACACGCGGCCAGCTCCTGCCGAACACCCCGTCCTGCGGTAACCAACCCGCGCATATCAGTCTGACCGCGCGTCGCCAACGACACGCTCACCACCAACCAGCCGACGACGCCAGAGACGCCCGTCCACTGCACAAACCAGGACGGGCGTCTCACCCTGCCCATTGACAGGAGACCGCTACATATCAGTCGGTCAGTTGAAGATGTGCAGTCCGTCGATCGAGAACTTCGTGTCCGACGACGCGGCGTTCTTCGTTCCGGTCGGAGCGATCGTGACCGTATGCCGCCCTGGCCTGAGAGCGTCCGACGTGTAGACGATCTGCTGTGCCTCCGGTCCAGCCGCGTACTCGTCGATCAAGACGGGCGCGTGACCGTCGATCGAGATGGTAGCCATCCCGTAGCTCGGCGCCTTTGCCCCCAGGAGTGAGAAGCCGTTCCCGTAGAACGTCATGCTCGAGGTCGGCCCGGCCACCGTGGCCGAGTGCGTCGTGCCGCCGCTGGCGCTGCTGTCGTTCGTCTCCGTCCAGGTCCCGGAGTAGCGGAAGAGGTTCTCACCGATTCCGTCGCCGGGCACCTGAGTACCGCCCGCGCCGCGGACCACGTTGGAGTCCTCGACGAGCATGTCTGCCTTCTTCCACACCCTGATGTAAGCGGTCTGGCTGTCCGCGGGAAACCCGGTGCCCGTCGGAGACGTTTTGTACGGCGAGCGGATGCCCTGCGAGAGGATGATGTTGAGGCCGGTCTGGTCGTAGTCGGTGCTGGAGTAGCTGCGCCGCAGCACTCCGTCGACGTAGAACTTCAGGGATCCGGGAGCCCACTCGAGTCCGTACGTGTGGAAGGAGCCGTTCAGGCTTGTCGGGCTGACATAGTCGGCCGTGTGACTCGTCAGGGTAGTGGATGTCGGCGACTTCCAATTGTGGTCGGTCATGCTGACATCACCGGGAGTGGTTGTGCGCTGCCCGATCTCCTCGATGTCGATCTCGTTGCCCCAGACCGGGTCGATGTGCTCGAGCCAGAATGCCGGGCAGGTGCCGGGAAATGCGGTCGATGACGCTTTGATTCTCGCTTCGAAGTAGCCGTATTTCGCGGTGTCGAGGCTAATGATTCCGCCGGATTGGTACGGCGTCATCGTTCTCGTCTCGAAGCCAGGATTGGTCAGGAGATTCGTCGAGCTGCCGGTGGGGGCGAAGCTGGCGTCATCGATCCGCACCCACCCCTGATGGTCGGATTGGCTCTCGACGCCGACGGTGCAACTGCCGCCGACCACGGAGATGCCGCTGAGCGTTGCGAGCTGCCATCCTCCGGTTCCGACGGGGATGGGCGTCGACGTTGCGGCCGATCCGCAGTCCTTCGCCACGAGTGAGTGCGACTGCTCGCTGGCGCTGATACCGCTCGTCCACACGTATGCGGAGAAGGTGTACGTGCCGTCGGTCAGACCGGTCACCACCTGCTGTGTCGTAACGTGATAGCTCCAGTAGTTGTAGTGCACGAGCGCCGACGACCCTGTGCGGTGCCAGTCGGTCGTGATGTAGTCGGCCAACGGAGACCAGGAACCGTCCGCGCTGACGGTCTGCCAGCCCGAGACGGTCTGGTTGAACGAGTCATTCGGCTTGTATTCCGAGCGCAGCCCGAGGTTTCCTCCTCCGACGCTCACGTCACTCGCATCCCAGCGCCAGACGGGGGTGTAGGTGAGTGGCATCGCCTGCCACTTGGCCGGGTTGAGCCGGGTGCCGTGGAATTCGTCGGAATAGGCATGCGAGTAGACCCAGTTCCCACTGTTCGACGGGTCCGAACTGGGCAGCGGATCGGTGTCGGCGTGAGCTGTTTCGGTCGTGTCCGTCATGGCGCCGACCGCTGCCGTTCCGGTACCGCTCAGGAGAGCGAAGACCGCAACCGCTGCCGCGAGGCAGCGACGCCAGTTCTTGGCAGTTCGCACTTACTCATCCTTTCGTCGAATCATTTCCCGGCGCCGAGAGTGAGTCCCTCAATGATTCGCCGGCCCAGCCACACGTAGATGATCAGAATCGGGAGCAGAACGATGACGACGCCGGCGAACAACTGGCCCCAGTCCGCGCCGGTGTACTGCAGGCGCTGGAGGAACTTCAGCAGGGCCAGAGGAAGCGTCTCGTTGACGGTCGTCTGCATGAAGACCAGCGCAAAAGTCGTCTCGCTCCAATGGGCGATCACGTTGAGGATGACGAGGGTGACGATGCCGGAGCGCGCGAGCGGGAGCATCACCGTCCAGAAGGTTCGGACGGGTGAGGCGCCGTCGAGGGATGCGGCTTCCTCGATCTCTCGAGGAAGGGAACCGAAGAAGGCGGTCAGGAAGAACACCGCGAACGGCATCGACGTCGCAACGTAGATCAGCCACAGTCCGACAAAGTTGTTGACGAGACCGACACTGCTGAGTGCGGAATAGAGCGGGAGCACGACCAGTTGGACCGGGATGCCGAGGCCGATAGCGAAGCCCGCAGTGATGAACCGGCTTCCACGGACGTGGAACCTGCTGAGCGCATAGGCCGCAGGTGCGGCCAGAAGGACCGTCGCCGCCGCTGTCGCGATGACGAGGCCGAGCGTGTTCAGGAACGCGACACCGAAGTTGCTCTCGTTCCATGCCGCTATGAAGTTCTGCCATCGCCAGACGGCGGGCAACCGGAGCGGACTGCTGAAGATCTCATCTGTCGTCTTGAAGGCAGCGAGGACGATCCACGCCAGCACGAAGATGCTGAACAGTGCGATCAGCCAGGTCATGATGGCGAACAGGTGGGAGAGCACCCACGAGACCGCGCCGGCCGCGTTCGAACGGCGATCCGTGGCAGGGACTGCCTTGAGCGTGGTCACAGTTGACTCCTCGTCAGAGTTCGATGGGGTCGCGACGGAAGAGTCGACCGAGCAGGCCGACCGCGGCGATCACCAGGACCATCATCACGACGGAGGTGGCAGCGGCCGTCCCGAATCTCGGAGTACCGACCGCGGCGAACGCCTCCGCGTACGCATAGATCGAGGTGTTCCAGATCTTCAGTGGCGGCAGATAGCCGGCGCCACCGGCGAAGGCGTAGAGGAACTCGAAGATCTTGATCGAACTGATCGTCCACAGAATCGAGGCGACCCCGATCACGTCCCACGTCAGCGGCAAGATGACGTAGCGGAGGCGCTGGAACGCGGTAGCGCCGGCGAGCTCACACTCCTCGAACAGATGCGGCGGAATTCTGTCGACAGCCGCCATCAGAATCGTCGTGTAGAACCCGGTGCTGATCCAGACGAGTCCGGCCATGACCACCAGAAACAGGGTGTCCTCGGCCAGCCACGCGGGAGGATGCGCGACGCCCAGCCACCCGAGTGCCTGGTTGATCATTCCCTTCTGCTGGAACAGGAACCCCCACACGATGGCCAGCAGCACGCCGGGAGCAATGTTGGGAAAGAAGATCACCATCCGGATGAACTTGCGTCCGCGGAGGTCTCGCAGCGTCAGCATCATGACGAACGCGAGCAGGAACGTGACGATGCCGACGCCGAACAGGATCGTCAGGGTGTTCCGGAACGACGCGACAAACGTCGGATCCTTGAAGATGGCACGGTAGTTGCCGACGCCGACGAACGTCATCGGGCCGGCTCCTGGCCATTTGTTGACCGAGATCCACAGCGTGACGAGTCCCGGAACGATGAGGAACGCGGCGTAGAGTATCGCGGCGGGCGCGACGAACCACCCGAACAGCCGCTTGCGCCCACGGTCCAGCGGGTTCACCCGTGGACCCTTCGGCACGTTGCCGGAACCATGCGCGACGACGTCCACAGGTGTCTCGGTCAGAGTCATGTTTGGTTCCTTTGGAGAGTGCTGGAGCACGCCTTCTGGACGCGACAACGGGTTCAGCCGTGGGCCGCCCAGTAGTCCTTCGTCTGCTTGGCGAGCTCGTCGACGAATGATTGGGCGTCGCGCTTGCCGAAGATGAGCTCGTTGTCCAACGGCTGGAGGACCTTGGTCGTCCAGTCGCTGTAGTCGTCGACGACTCCGTCGAACTGACCGTGCAGCGTCTTCGATGCGTCGAGCGCCTTCTTCACGTTCGCGAGAGCCGCCGGCGCCGGGATGTCGTCACGAGGGGTGAGGTTCTGGGCATCGGTGGCGATCGGAGCGAGCCTGTCCTTGTTGAGGAAGTAGCTGATGAACTTCTCGGCGGCCGAGGCATGCGCAGCCTTCTTCGGAACGGCGAAGCCGATCAGGTACGCCTCAGCCGAGTCGTCTCCGCCCGGCTGCGTGGAGGGCATGGGAAACGATCCGAACTGGAATCCGGGAGCGAGGTACGACGCGGTCTCCGATGGGATCCAGGAGCCGTTGTACATGAAGTCGGCCTTGCCCGCGGCGAACTGCTGCTGGAGCGCAGGGAACTTGCTGCCGGAATACCCCGGCGCGAAGAAGCCCTTCTTGACGAGCTCTTCGACGTGCTGCGCGGCCTTCAGCATTCCAGGCGACTTGAAGGACTCACCGGTCTTGTCTCTCGCGGCCTTGTTGAGACCGCCGGCCCCGAGTTCGCGCACCGCCAGCTCGGCGAAGTAGTAGAGGTTGTACGGCGCGATGTCACCGTCGAGCGCCAACGGGGCCCGGCCTGCGTCCTTCGACGCCTGGAGCATCGAGACGAGGTCAGCCCACGTCTCCGGCGCGTGTCCGGCGACGTCGCCGAGTCTGGCCTTGTTGTACCAGAATGCCGACGACGCGACCTCGTAGGGAACCATCCATGGATTTCCCTTCGACTCGATCAGCTCGGCATACCGTTTCGGGATCACCTGGGCAACGGTCTTGTCCTCGCCATCAACTTTCGAGTCGAAGACCGTGCCCATGTCCAGAGCGCTGCCGGTATCGACCATGACGGACTTGATGTTGCGCTGGGCACCGTCGACGAGATCGACGGGCGTCGTGGATGCGTTGAGAGTAGGCGACAGCTTCTTGAAGTTGTCCCTGCCGACCCATTGGACATCGACCTTGATGCCTGTGTCAGCGGTGAACTCTCCGATCGCCTTGGCGAGAACTTTCTGCTGTGGTTCGCCTTCGCTCCAGCTGGACCAGTACGTGAAGGACTGTGCGCCGGCGGACGACTTGGATTCGGAACCGCTGATCAGGCTTCCGCATCCGGAGAGCAGAAGCGACGCGACAGCGACGGGAACCGTTGCGATGATGAACCGGCGACTGAGGGGTCGTGACATGTGAGGCACTCCTCGTGTTCAGGGTTGTCCGGCGTCGCGAACCATCTCGGGTGCCTCGCTGCCCGCCGAACAGGTGCACGCTCACATGTCGGTGCCGGGGTGCGGAAGGTGGTTTCGGCTTATAGGGGTCATAGGACAGATCAGGTCTTGAACGCGATCCGGGGGCGCGTGGAGTCCTGCACACTGGTGTACGACGGCCCTGGCCCGGTGAGTGCGCCGCGGCCGATTGCCAATCACTGCCACTGCCGGGTTACGTGTCGTCATTTCCTGACCTTCGAAGGATCACCGTTGAGCCAATATGACCTCCCATTGAACGAACTCGCCGGTTACCGCGGAGCACTTCCCGAACCGACCGATTTCGACGCGTTCTGGTCCGGCACCATGCACGCCAATGCCCATCCGTCCGCCGTGACTGCAGAGCGGGTCGAAACACCGTGGTCTCTGATCGATGCGTACGACATCACGTTCGCGGGATACGGAGGCGCTCCCATCAAGGCCTGGCTGACTGTGCCTGCCGGGGCGGACACGCCCCGACCGGCCGTGGTCACCTACCACGGGCATACCCGGGGCCGTGCGTTTCCCCATACCGACCTGCTCTGGGCTGTGGCAGGATACGCTCACTTATCGGTCGATACGCGTGGCCAGGGGAGCGGTTCCGGTGGGCCCGGTTCGGGCAGTCCTGACCCTGACGTCGCCGCGGGACTTCCGCATGCACCCGGCTATCTCACCCTCGGTGTGGAAGATCCGGCGACGTTCTTCTACCGACGTGTATTCGTCGATGCGGCACGCGTGCTCGCCGCCGCCGCCGAGCTGCCGTACGTGGACGCCGGCCGGATCGTCGTCCACGGAGCGAGCCAGGGCGGAGGAATCGCTCTGGCGGCCGCAGCGCTCGCTCGTCACGTCGGGGTCAGCCTGCGCGGAGTTGGTGTCGACGTCCCCTACCTGTGCGCCTTCCCGCGCTCGATCCGCCTCGTCGACACGCACCCGTACAACGAAGTCACCAAGTATCTGGCGGCGTGGCGGGACCGCGAGGAGACGGTCTACCGGACGCTGTCCTATTTCGACGGCGCCCTTCTCGGGCAGCGCGCCGAGGCGCCTGCGCTGTTCTCCGTCGGGCTCATGGACCTCACGTGCCCACCCTCGTCGGTGTACGCCGCCTTCAATCGTTACGGTTCGCTTGCCGCGCCCGAGGTGGAGAAGACGATCAAGGTCTACGGTCACAACGGACACGAAGGCGGGGGCGACTATCAGACGCTCGCACAGGCGGAGTTCTTCCAACGGGTCGCGGCGCGCTGAACCATCGTGGGTCATCGACCACGCCAGCTGGACGACCGCCCCATCGGCATCATCGACGGCGACGGCGACGAACCGTTCGAGCTTTCTCCTGGGCCTGTTTGCCACATGGTCCGCAGCGGCCCGGCGAGCGCCTGACGGCCGCCGTGCTGGCCCCAAGGTTCGTCAGTGCAGGCCGCGGAGGGAGGCGCCCTGGAGATTCGGCACGCCGAAAGCTGCGTCCCGAAGGCGACGAGACGCCTCATGTACAGCACCGGCGAGCACTGCGCTGTCACCGAGCCGCGACACCCGCAGGTCGACTCCCCATGGCAGGTGGTCAGTCAGCACAGAGGTCAGTGGCTGGACGAGCGCGCTGCCGAGCATCTTCGCTACCTCGCCGGCAAGGACGATGCATCCGGGATCGACGACACTGACCATCGCGAGCAGTCCGACGGCTATCTGCTCCGCGATCGCCCGCCATTCCGGAGCGGTAGACCGCAGGGACAGCAGGTGTTTGGTCCACGCGTACGTGGGATCGTGCTTCATCCCCGCGGCACCGGCGAGAGCCACCGCGCCGGCCACCGTCTGGTAGCTCGCGATCCTCCTCTCCAGTCTGCGCATCGGGACCGGCTCGGCGCTGGCCGGAAGGAAGCCGATCTCGCCCGCGGCACCGTGTTCGCCACGCAGGATCCGTCCCTTGAGCATCAAGGCCGAACCGACGCCCATGCCCAACGACAGCAAGAGAAACGAGTCAACGTCCTGCGCGGTGCCCTGACGATGCTCGGCGACTGCGCGAAGGTTGACCTCGTTCTCAAACGCGGTGTCAGGGCCCAGATGCCGGCGAATTCGCGCGGCAGCACCGGCCGGCCAGTCGGGCCGGTCCCAAGCGAAGATGATGTCACCACCGACCGGATCGACCGAGCCAGGAAGGCCGACAACACTGCTGAGGTACTTGAACTGCCGGTCCTGCTCCGTCAGCCCGACGGCATCGACGATCTGGTCGACCAGATCCACGCCCGGAATGATCGGCGTACTGGTGTCGCTACGGCGTGAGCTGCCGAGAACCACGCGGCGAACGCGGATCTCGTCCAGGGCGATGTCCACTCCGATGCACAGTCCGAGATCCGGCGGGAGCCCGTACAAGGCGGCCTTCCGTCCACGTTGAGCACTCTCCCTGGTGCCCTGCCGTGCGACGAGCCCGCGCGCGGCGAGCCGGTCGGTGAGTTCGAGCACATAGGGCCGGGAGAACTGCGCAGCCTGGGCGATCTGGCCACGGGTCAGCGGCCCGTGATCGGCCAGTAGTTCGAGGAAAGCCCTGTCGTTGATTGCCCGGACGACCTCGACCGAGAGTTGGGGCACCTTCATCCGCGGCTCCTGACCAAAAGTGGGTGGGCCTATTCAAACATCCCGAACCTGCCCAGAATGGCCCCCGTTGGCTGGACCCGAGCTCTTGACGGATCCGCATCGTTCGATAACTCTTGCTATCGAATTCTCTCATCGGAGCGGCCACGGGGCACTCCGCGGAGGACGGGATCAAGGCATGCACAACCCGTCGCCCGGGCGGAACGAGTTGACCTGGGAGCAGGTTCAGGAGCGGTTCGCCTGTCCGCCGTGGCTCGCTGAGGCCCGGTTCGGTATCTGGGTGCACTGGGGATTCAAGGACGTCATCCATGAATGGAAGGCGGCCGAGCTCGACGGCGAGGGGACCTGGTGGGACGGGCTCGATCCGGCCGATCTCTACGGGCCTCCGCCCAGTCGCCTTACCGACGAGTGGATCGCCGGGATGGAGCAGCAGTGGGAGTTGCGGCGCACGCTGATCGAGATGCTGTTCGATATCATCAGCAAGAACGGCAACCTCCTGTTCAACGTCGAGCTGACGCCGGACGGCAAAGTTCCTGACGATCATCGTCCGATCCTCGACGGCCTGGGCGCCTGGATCCGCACACACGCCGAGGCGATCTTCGCGAGTAATCCGTGGCACGTGTACGGAGACAACCAGGCGGCGAACACCGCGGTTCGGACCGTCGACAACGCGGACCTGGCCGGGGCAAAGGAACACACTGACGGGCACTTCAACGAACGGACGCTGGCCGGTGCGCCCTATCCTCACGACGAGGTGCGCTTCACCACCCGGAACAATCATCTGTACGTCTTCGTCCTCAACCCGGAGGCGGGCGAGCTCGTGCTGCCTGCCCTCGGCCCGGACTCACCGCTCGGGCCGGAAGGGCCAGCAGCAGTCCGCCTGATCGGTAGCGAAGCTGTCATCGATCACCATGTCCACGACAACGGGCTGTCGCTCAGGGTCCCGCCGAGTGGGGGAGTCCTTACACCGCAGTCTTCGATCTGATGCTGAGCGCCGGGAAGACGGTCGGTCCCACCTGATGCGGGACACCACGCCAGGTGCCGCAGCCCGTTGCTTCAACCTCATTGTCGCCGTTAGGGAGTCTTGCGTGACCGTCCAATTGGCCTCCGCCTGGAAAGGGTTCCACCACCAATCGACCGACGACGAGGGGTGGACCACTTTCTGGCGACTGGATCCTCGTGGTGAGAACCCTGACCTAGCTCGGTGGCACGGCGCCGACGACCGGGCGAAACGTCCTCCGATGCCGGCGCTCTGGTCGCGGGCCTGTACGCCGGCGGGTGTGCACGGCCGCTGGCGTACTGCGGCGCGTCACCTGCGGCTCGAGATCCGCGGAGACCCGGTGCCTGAGGGCACGATCGGATCGATCGATGTGCTGGTCGACGGCACGTTGCGCTCGCGCCGCCGGGTCGTCGAGGGTGAGCAACTGGTCGAGGTCGATCTGCCCGGGACGAGCTCCGAAATCGACGTCTGGCTGCCACACCTCGGAAAAGCGTCGGTCCGTGACCTCGCCTTCGACGCGCCGGCCGTTCCGCTGCGGCGAGACGGAGTCCGCTGGACGACGTACGGCAGCTCCATCACCCAAAGCGGAGCTGCTCCGGGGCCGTCGGAGACCTGGCCCGCTCTGGTCGCACGGGCGAACAACTGGGAGGCGTTCGCTCTCGGCCTCGGGGGCGAATGCCACCTCGACCCGGTCGCGGCCAGGGCGATCCGGGATACCCCCGCGGATCTCATCTCGCTCTGCATCGGCATCAACATCTACCTCAGCGGGACCTTCAGCGGGCGCACCCTTCCGGGACAGGTCGAGGCCTTTCTGACCACCGTGCGAGGACAACACCCCCGCACACCGATCGTCGTGATCACTCCGCTGGTGGCGCCGCTGCGAGAAGGGCAGCTGAACGCCGTCGATATGACCTTGGATGACGTCCGGTCCTGCGTGTCGCTGGGAGTCGGGTCGCTGGTCGACCGCGGCGATCATGCTCTCCACCTGGTCGACGGACGATCAGTCCTGTCAGCGTCCGACGCGCTCGCGCTATACGGCGACGACGTACATCCGAGCGCCGCGGGCTACCAGCTCATCGCATCGCGGCTGACGCCGAGACTCGCGGGATACCTGTCGACTGGCGGGGCCGGGAAGCCGGTCTGATCGCGCTGTAAGGGCGGAACGAGGAGGAAGAACACGTGAACCAGAAGGTATCCAACTCCCAGCACGAGTCACGCGCGACGCGACTGGAGATCTACGACGGCCCGCTCGGACCTACGACGTTCACAGTGATGACGATGAACCTCTGGGGCTCCAACCACTGGGACGAACGTCGGGAGGGGGTGGCCGCCCTGATGCGGGCTCGCAGGCCAGATGTGCTTTGTGTGCAGGAACTCACGGCCTGGTCGCGGCAAGTGATCGACGAGTCCCTGGTCGGCCACCGGCGGGCAGAGGGGCCGCATCCCGGCTGGGAACGAGCAAGCAACATCTGGTGGCGTGCAGATCTGTTCGAGTGCGAGGGCCAAGGGGTCGAAGACATCGATGAACTCGGGGACCATCGCGGCTTGTTCTGGGTTCGCTTGCGTCCCCTTACCGGGCCCGACCGTGATGTCGTCGTCGCGACGGCGCACCTCACCTGGCAAGGCGATACGGCGGAGCTCCACGACCTGCGTAACCGCCGGGTGCCGCAAGCCCGCCAGATCTGCGAGCATCTGGACCGCCTCGCGGCGGGCGGACCGGTAGTCTTCAGCGCCGACCTCAACGACGTGTCGCCGGCACAGTACGCGATGGCCGGCCGTGGTTTCTGTGACGCATGGGCGGCTCTGGGGCAAGGTATGCCCGCTACATCGCCGGTGCCTGCTTCGCTCAGCTACGGCGGCCTGTGGGATGTGTCGAAACAGCTTGTGCGTGTGGCGACCGGGTTCGACGTGCAGTTCTCAAAGGGCGCTGTCCGGGTACGCGGTGCGGAGGTGGTCGACTTCTACCACCTGGGCCGAGCGGTCTCAGACCACTTCCCGGTGCAGGCCACGTACACCTTGGGCATCTGAACGTTGTTATGCCTACCAAAGCGCCGCACCCTGCCGCGCGCACACCTGGCACGGCATCGATGCAGCCTCTTGACGACCTCGATCAATTACGTAACGATGATGCCTAATCGTATTTAGTAGGTCTAACTACCGAAATCACGCTGAACCCGATCGCGTACGTCGCGGGGAACGCGCGGGACAGGCCGGCACGATCCGCGCGGCACGCTCGGACAGCGTCTGAACACGGTCTCGATCGTGGTGCTCAGTGCGATTGCACCGAACTGCCGGTGCCGCACCGAGGTATCTCAATCGGCACGAGGGACACCGCGAAGCGGAGAGCAATGCCGGTCGGCCTTGCCTCGCTGAGTCGCAGCAACGGATGCGAGGAGACGCGCGACATGCATCTGCGCGAAGGCGCGCGCGGTCTTTCATTCCCACAGAGAGCAAGAGATCGGAGAAGGGCAGTATGAACGTTGAGCGACCGAAAGGCGCCCTCGGATTGAGTCGGCGCAGGTTGTTACAGGGCTCTGTGGCCGCAGCTACCGGACTTGCGTTCGCGGGTGCGATGGCGGATCCATCTGCGGCATCACCACAGCCGTCGGGATTGTCCGTTGGTGATCGTGCGTTCCTCGAACGTGGCTTGCAGCACCTGGCGTGGATCGCCACGCCAAACGCGACGACCGCCACCGGAGCCGCGCTGCCGTATCCCAGTGCAGAGCAGTTCAACGGCTCTGGCTTCACTGGCCCGTGCTACTACACCGCAGGCCCAGATGACATGTACAGCACAGACTACGAACGGCGGTTGGATACGCGCTTGTGGGCCGCCGCACAGTTCCCGGCCGGCCGGCAGCAGCAGGGACAGCCACCGAGCAGCGGCGGGATCGTCGGCCCGCCGCAACCGGGTGAGCAGTTGCTCTCTCCGACGATGCGTGCCGATCGGGACAACTTCTTCTCCGCCTGCTTCGGCGACGAGGAGCGATACTCCGAGGACCTGGTCGGGTGGCTGAAGCAGTACTACGACCTGTTGCGCGAGCAATCTCCGGATACCCTGGTCTACAACAACCAGTGGACCAACGAGTGGACCGACGACCAACTGCGTCACTATATCCAGACCTGTCACCCCGACCTGCTGTCTTGGGACCGGTACTACTTCTCCCGGATCAATCAGTTTTCCAATGGGAGCGTCACTCCTCTCTACGATGGCACCTATCGCTATCGCCGGCTGGCTCGAGAGGGTCTGGACGGCACCGGTGCGTATCCGATCAACTTCGGCCAGTACACCCAGGGCTACACCGGACCCGCGGGACCGTACATCCTGTCGGAGTCGCAGCTGGCAGTGGTGCCGTACGTGAGTTGGGCGATGGGAGCCAAACTCCTCAATCTGTTCCGTTGGACCTGGCAAACCAGTCCCGCCAATGTCTTCTTGCTCAACGACTCCGACGGGCGGTTGACGCCGATCTACGACGTGTACGCCGCACTCAATGCCGAGATGCAGCGGTTCAGCCCGTACCTGGTCCGGTTGCAGACCAATGAGGTCAGCATCAAGCGCGGATCGTATGATCCGGCAGCCCCTAAACCGACGCCGAAGAGTCAGGTCCCGGACTGGACGGCAGGAGCGGATCCGTGCAGCCGGATTTGCGGACTCGACGTGACCAATATCGGTGGGTCCAACGGCGGGCTTCCCGGCGACGTGCTGATCGGCAGCTTCCAGACTTTGCCCGGGCTACGAGCCGCCGAGCGCAATCACTGGGTCGACTCTGATGGTTCGGCGTTCATGCTGGTCAACGCTCTGACCCAACCAAACATCGACTCAACGTCTTCCACCGGCACCGGCGGCCGCAGCATCGACACCCGGCAGCGGATCCGAGTCACGCTGGACCTCGGCGCCGAGGAGTCCCGTCTGGCGCATGGCCTGTATCAGATCGATGGCGGCCACAGTCACGCCGAGCTTGTCCGGCTTCAGCGAGCAGGAGAGTCGAGGTTCACTTTCGACGTCGAACTGGGCGGTGGACGGGGGGCGCTCTTCATCTGGAGTTGATCACCCAGGCGGCGATCGAGCGGGCGACCGGGGTCCGGGAAGGCAAGCGTCAGGTCAAGGACCCTGGCCGCCGCGGTGGCCGTTGATGTGGACGCTCACCACGCAGCGTGCGGGACATCATCGGCATCACGACGGTCCCGCCCGGCACGGCGGCAGCCACAGACCGGTGCGGCATCAAGCACGAGGGGACGTCGAAGCACGCCCAGGATCGAAGCAGAGCGGCGATGCAGCCTCTTGACGACCCCGGTCAAATTACGCAACTCTAGTTAATATTTCTCATTGAGTAGGTCTAGCTACCGAATTCGAGCACCGGATTCGGCACCCGCTGCAACGCGCGGACCGCCGACAGGGAGTTGTGATAGGTGAAGACGCAGGAGCGCTCCGAACCGGTAGCCGCGATGCCACACGACGCCGAGCATCGGTCGCGCGCGACCTCCCGAACGTCGCAGGGCTCAGCCAGAGCGAGCAAGATCCGCGAGCCGCGGTCGGATCGGCTTCTGAACATGGTCTCGATCGTGGTGCTCAGTGCGATTGCGGTCTCGATCGTGTATCCGTTCGTCTACATCGCGAGCGCGTCGTTGAGCGATCCGGACGCGGTGAACTCGGGCCGGGTCGTGCTGTGGCCGGTCGGGTTCAACCTGGATGCCTACTTGGCGATCCTGCACTACCCGGACGTCGTCCGCGGGTTCGTGAACTCGTTGATCTATTCGGGTTCGGTGATGGTTCTCGGTACGGCGATCGTCATCGCCGGCGGGTACGCGCTCTCGCGGGCGGACCTGCCGGGGCGCAGGTTGTTCATGGTTCTCTTCGTCGTCACCATGCTCTTCTCGGGCGGGATGATTCCGCTCTACCTGGTGATCCAGCGGCTGGGGATCCTGAACACGATGTGGGCGATGGTGCTTCCCAGCTGCATGAGTGTCTGGCAGCTGATCATGACCCGGACCTACTTTCAGGTGACGGTGCCGAAGGAGTTGCTCGAGTGCTCCCAGCTCGACGGTGCGACGGACTTCGGCTTCTTCTTCCGGATCGTGGTCCCGCTGGCCAAGCCACTGATCGCGGTGAACTGCCTGTTGTTCGCGGTGGCCACCTGGAACGGATACTTCAACGCGCTGATCTACCTCAATGACCCGCACCTGTACCCGCTGCAGTTGGTGATGCGGAACATCCTGCTGGAGAACAGCTACGACCCGTCCAAGCTCACCAACGTCGACCCGAGCCGGCTCGTCCAGGCGCAACAGTTGGCGGGGAAGCTCAAGTACGCGTTGATCATCATCGCGTCCATTCCACCTCTGGTGGCCTACCCCTTCGTGCAGAAGCACTTTGTCAAGGGCATGATGATCGGCTCGCTGAAAGGCTGACGACGATGGCTGAACCGACGACCAACTTCGTCGACACCCTGCGAGTCGACGACAACGCCCGTCAACGGCGCCGACGGAGGGTCAAACCGCAGTTGCCGTTGGCAACGCGGATCCTTCGGGCGTGGCGTCTCTACGTACTGCTCGCACCGGCGCTGATCTGGGTGCTCGTCTTCTGCTACTGGCCGATGTACGGCGTACAGATCGCGTTCCGGGACTTCTCACCGGCGACCGGACTGACCGGTGGCCCGTGGGTCGGATTCGAGCACTTCACCCGGTTCGTCACCAGCTACCAGTTCGGACTGGTGCTGAAGAACACGCTTATTCTGCACCTGTACGAACTGGCTGTCGGTTTCCCGGCGCCGATCATCCTCGCCCTCGTGCTGAACGCGGTTCGGCAGAAGTACTTCAGCCGGGCGGTGCAGTTGATCACCTACGCGCCGAACTTCATCTCGGTCGTCGTGGTCGTCGGCATCATGGTGATGCTGCTGGATCCGCAGGCCGGCGCGGTCAACAGCCTGGTGAATCTGTTCGGTGCTCCATCGGTCAACTTCATGGGCCAGGCAGGGTGGTTCCGGCACCTCTACGTGTTCTCGGGCGTGTGGCAGACCGCCGGCTTCTCCGCGATCATCTACCTCGCAGCCTTGAGTTCGGTGCCACCGGAACTGCACGAAGCGGCCCGGGTCGACGGTGCGAGCCGGTTGCGCCGGATCTGGCACCTCGATCTGCCCGCGATCCTGCCGATCGCGGTCATCCTGCTGATCCTCAACATCGGAAACATCCTCAACGTCGGCTTCGAGAAGGTGCTGCTGATGCAGAACCCGCTCAATCTCGACGTCTCCCAGGTGATCGGCACCTACGTGTACCAGGTCGGGCTCAAGGCCCCGATTCCGCAGTACTCCTACGCGACGGCCATCGGTCTGTTCAACAGTGTGGTCGGCGTGCTCCTGCTCGTGATCGTCAACCAGATGGCCAGGCGGATCGCCAAGGCCGGACTCTTCTGAGGCATCCCCCGCACCGAAAAAGGACATGGCATGTACAACCCAATGCTCACCCGGCGGCGCATGCTCCGGAATCTCGCCGCGGCGGGCGCTACGGCTGCCGCCGGTGCTGCGGCACTGGCTGCCTGCAGCGGAGGTTCTGGTGCCAAGGCAACAAAGGCCGGCGCGAACTACAAGCCGGGTAGCGCCGGGCTGAAGGTGAAACTCGGCCCCGAGGTCGAGGGCGTGCTATATCCGGATCCGTTCGACTCGCCCAGGGTCAGGACTTTCGAGAGGTTCGCCGACGGCTCGAAGAGCTTCCGCGTGGTCGGCCCCACCTATCCCGGGCTGGACTATGCAACCAACAGCTTTGCGCAGTGGCTGGAGAAGGCGACCGGTGTCAAGGTTCAGTACGACGTCGTGCCGGGGGGAGAGGAGGGGAGGCCGAAGATCAACGCGATGATCAGCTCTGGCAACCTCCCGGACGCATTCCTGAACGGGCTCAACCAGTACTTCACCCGCTCCGAGGTCGCGCTGTACGGCCAGCAGGGACTGTTCATGCCGACAGACCAGCTGATCGACGAGAACTGCCCGGAACACCTGGATCTGTTCAAGTTCCGGCCTGAACTGCGTCCGTACCTCACAGCACCGGACGGCAAGATGTACGGCTTCGGCTACACCAGCGAGTGCTACCACTGCTTCAGCGCAGGTGTCCGGATGTGGGTTGACCAGGAGTGGCTGGACAAGCTCGGCCTGGAGCACCCGAAGACGAGCGACGATCTGCACGCGATGCTGGTTGCATTCCGGGATCGGAATCCCTCCGGCCTCTCCGGCACGATCCCGATGAGCGACGCTCGCCCAAGTGCCATCGGCGGGGCGGACGGCGGCGGCATGATCAACTACCTGCTATCGGCGTTCACCTACCCGGCTGAGAACTACATCGACAAGCAGGGCGACAACCTGCTGTTCACACCCGTGCAGGACAGCTATCGCGAGGGTCTGAAGTGGATCCGGACATTGTTCGCCGAAAAGCTGATCGACCCGAACGCCTTCACCCAGACTCCGGCGCAGCTCAAGGGCAAGCTGATGAATGCCAAGGGGCCGCTGGTCGGCGCGCACTACGCCTACTCGACCGTCGTCGACTTCGATCCGAGTCCCCACAGCATGTTCCACAAGATGGCGCCGTTGGCACCGGTGACCGGTCCGGACGGCAAGGCCTACATCCCGTGGCGGCATGAGCCGTACGCCAGCAATGGACTCGTCATCAGCAGCAAGTGCCAAGACCCGGTCGCGATGGCGCGCTGGGCCGACGCCATGATCGGTGTCTACGGCACACTTTCCCAGTGGCAGGGCCCACAGGGAGGTAAGAACAACACCTTCAGCTGGGCCGCGAAGGGCGACAAGGGTATCGACGGCAGGCAGGCGACCTGGGCGACCAAACAGGTCGATCCGGACCAGAAGAATACCGGATGGTGGAGCTACGGGCCGATCAACAATCTGGTGGACGTCCGGCACAGCCAGTCCGCTGACCCGGCCAAGTCGCTCGAGCCCACGTTGTACCGGTTCGGCAGGTTGTACGAACCGTTTGCCATCAGCAAGGATCGGTACTTCAGCGAGCCGATCTACACGGCCGACCAGGCATCTCAGCTGAGCGAAGTGGAGACCAACCTGGCGAACCACCTTGCGCAGTCGACCGCTCAATTCTGCCTCGGTCAGCTTGACATCAACGACGACGGCGCGTGGCAGCGGTACAAGGAGAAGTTCAAGCAGATCGGCTCGGAGAAGTATCTGCAGATCCAGTCCGATGCGATGAAGGCCTCCAAGTGACCCACGCCGAGGAGCCGGCCCGCTACACCTGGGAGCAGATCCAGCAGAAGTTCACCTGCCCGGCGTGGTTCGCCGAGGCTCGCTTCGGGATCTGGGTCCATTGGGGTGCACAGACTCAGCCTGCTGAAGGCGGCGGCTGGTACGGGCGGCACATGTATATGGAGGACGTCGGTGATCAGACCTGGGGTGCGGACGCGTATTCGTACCACCTGAAGACCTACGGGCACCCGTCGGAGAAGGGGTTCAAGGACGTCATCCACGAGTGGAAGGCGGAGAATCTCGACGCAGACGCCCTGCTCGAGTACTTCGCGGGTCTGGGTGCAAGGTACTTCGTCGCGCTGGCGAACCATCATGACCATTTCGACAACTTCGACTCGACCTATCAGCCCTGGAACTCAGTCAACGTCGGACCGAAACGGGACCTGATCGCGGAGTTCGCGGCGGCCAGCCGCCGGATCGGGATGCCGTTCGGGATCAGCTCGCACGACGACCGCATGCTGATGTTCTACGAACACGCCTTCGGTGCCGACTCGTCCGGCCCCAAGGCAGGCGTGCCGTACGACGGCAACCTGACGGCGGCGGACGGGGCCGGCACCTGGTGGGAGGGGCTTGATCCGGCTGACCTGTACGGGCCGCCACCTGCGCGCCGTACTGCGGACTGGGTTGCCGACATGCAGCACAAGTGGGAACTGCGGCTCAAGGAACTGATCGAGAAGGCCCGCCCGGACATGTTGTGGTTCGACGGGCACGGATTCCCCTACGGCGAGCACGGCAAGGAAGTCTGCCGGGCGTTCTACTCCGGCCGCCTGACCCGAACGGGCGAACTCGACGGGGTGGTCGTCGCGAAGATTCCGGGCGACCGGGCGATCGTGCAGGACGTCGAGCGCGGTGCCGCGGAGGACCTCCAGCCGGACGTGTGGCAGGGCACCTCGACGTTCACCTCGTGGTTCCTCAAGACCGACAAGGCGATCAAGCACGACGCGCGAACCCTGATCGAGATGCTGGTCGACATCGTCAGCAAGAACGGCAACTTCCTGCTCAACGTCGAGCTGACCCCGGACGGCCGGGTGCCCGATGATCACCGGCCGATCCTGGATGGGCTGGGTGAGTGGCTCGCGATCCACGGCGAGGCGATTTTCGCCACCAAGCCGTGGCATGTCTACGGCGACAACCTGGCCTCCGATCGATCCGCCCGAACCGTGGACGAGGCCGATCTCGCCGGGGCGGAGGAGCACCCGTCCGGGCACTTCATCGAGCGCACGCTGGCCAGCCCGCCGTACCCGAGCGACGAGGTCCGTTTCACCACGCGCGACGGACATCTGTACGTCTTCGTGCTCAACCCGCGACCAGGTGAGATCGTTCTGCCCCAGCTCGGTACGGGCTCATCGATCGGGCTGGCCGGACCTGCGGCGGCGAGGTTGATCGGTAGCGACGCACCGGTGCATCACTCGGTCGGCGAGCAGGGACTGTCCCTCGAGATACCGCACAGCCGGCCGAGCCTCTACACAGCTGTTTTCGACCTGACATTCCGTACGACTTAGTGGTCCGCTCCCGACCGAAGGAGAAATCCTACGGCCCAGGAGTACACCGGCGCCGGATTCACCTTGCCGATGTTCTACGATCCGCCGCAGTTCAACGCGCCGCTGATCGCCAGCCTTCCGGCGCATTCGACCTGGGGTCTCGCCAACGCACCGCACGCCGGCCCGATGGACCGGGCTCCGCAGCCCGGCTGAGTACGTCGGGGACGACGGGTGGACCAGGTTTCGTACCGGGCGGTCGACGAACCAGGGCTGGACCACGACCTGGCACTCGACCCGCGTGGTCAAATCTCGACCTGGTCCGCTGGGACCCTGATGACGAGCGGCTGGAGCTGGTTGCGCGAAGCAACGGCTGGGACGCGTCCGCATTTGGTCTGGGCGGTGAGTGCCACCTTGATCTGATTGCGGCCAGGGTTGTCCGGGATGAGCCGGCGAGCTACCTCGGCTCCACCATTTCCGGCCGCAGCCGACAGATGGGAGACCCGGAGGTCAGCTGGTGTGGTTGCGGCGTGCTGACTCGAAGAACTCACTTACGACGGTGGGACCGCCGTGGGCGTCGTCGATACTGTGCGGATGGTGGTCGGCGCCAGGGCGAATGATGCTCGTCGACGGGCCACCGAGGGCGGCGTATCTGGAGACGAGAACCTCTGAGTTCTCCTCCGCGGGAACGACCTGGTCGGAATCGCCGTAGACGACCAGGAGCGGGATCCGGGCTGTGGCGAGCGGGGCGAGCTTGCTGATCGGGCTGGCCGCCGCAAGGGCGTCCGAATCGTCCGGGCCGAAGCCGAACACGTTCAGCATCTCCTGCCATTGCTCTGGTGCGCCGGTGCCCCGGCCGTATCCGTGCGGCCGCCCGCCAGGCCAGCTGCGCAGATCGCACACGGCGTTGTCGAGGTAGATCGCGCTGACGCACTCCGGGTGATCCGACGCCCATGCGATCGCATACAGGCCGCCGCGGCTCAGGGCGATCAGCCCGGGTCGCGGATGGAAGCCGAACTCGTCCACCAGGGTCCGGTACGCCGACCACCAGGCAGCCATCGACACCGGATCGCCGTACCGATCCGGCACGTCGACCTGGACAAGGTGCCACCCTGCGTCCAGTAGGGCTCGGTCGGCGTCGTCGAAGGCACCGAGGAACTCCGCACGCCAGATCCACGGCAATCCGCATGCAGGTGGTGTACCGCTCGAAGGAGTGACGACTCGGACGCAGGTACCTCCGACGGTGGACGCATACATCGGATACCGGTCCTGGTAAGTGCCGGCGGGCGCCATCCCCGGGTCCAAGGACGGCAGATGAGTTGCTTGATCTGACATCTTCCCACTTCCTGTTGCGTCTGTCCGCTAGCCCGTAGAGGGACTGCGATCGCCATCGCTGCCCCAGAGCAGCAGGCGGCCCTGTTCCTTGGCGACGCGCAGACCGCCGGCGAGAGCGGCATCGCGCCAGTCGGTGAAGCGTGGCGCGACGACACGCGAGTCGAGGGGTGAGCAGTCCCGCAGCTGCGCCTCGACCCGCGCGGCGAGATGGGCGCCACCGGCAACGCCGGTCTCGCCGTGCAGGACGAAGAGGCCCGGATCCATGACGGAGGAGATCGCAGCCAGGCCGACCGCGATGCGACGGGCGACCTCGTCGAGGAATGCGTCCGCCTCTGGGGTTTGTCCGCGCATTGCCTGGGTCAGCATCGTCTTGATGGAACGGCTGGTGAGGCCGTACTGCGTTCGGCCGAGGTCGCGCAGTGCGCGGGAGCCGGCCAGAGTCTGGAAGTCGCCACGGAAGCCATCCGGTGCGGACGGGATTCGGTCAACCGGGGGCACCGGCGCACCGGGCACGGGCATGTAGCCGATCTGGCCGGCAGCGCCGCTTGCACCGAGGTACGGGCGGCCGTTGTCGATCACAGTCAAGCCGAGGCCGACTCCCAGCCAGACCAGGGCGTACTGGGTGTCCGGGGGAACGTCCAGGAACTGCTGCTCCGCGAGTGCGACGAGTCGAACCCCGGTCACGAGTTCGACCGGCCCGGCGATCAACTCCCGCAACGGGTCCAACATGCCGGATCGCCATTCCGGCAGGTCCCAGGAGAAGCCGAGATCGCCGGTCGCACGATCGATGATGCCGGGCAGGCCGACGACCGTGTGGACCGGTGTCTCGCCGGACCGTCCGGCTGCGGCGATAACCTCACGGACGAGACCGGCGATCTGCTCAGGCAGGGGAGTGTCGTCCTGTGCACGGCTGAGGGTGTGCCGTGGACCGCCGGCGACGTCGATGACAGTTGCCCACAACTCGTTGTCCCGGACGTCTGCCGCGGCTACCAGATGGTTGCCGGTGCGTAATCCGTACAGAACGGGACGTGGGCCGGGGCGGACGGCCTCGACCTGTCCGAGCTCCTCGATCAGGCCGCTGTCAGTGAGGCGGCGGACGAGATCGATGACGGTTGGCTGAGCCAATCCGGTGATCTCCCGCAGTTGCGTTCGGGTCAGCGGTCCCTGGTCGGCGAGCAGGTCGAGTGCGACCCGGTCGTTGATCTGCCGCGCCATCCGCGGATCGCCGCGTCCGACAGTTCTGGTCATCGTTCCCTCCTTCGGTCTTGACGACACCCTACGCAACATCTGCGCGGAAGTGGGCCAGAGGCGGACGCGTCACACACGTTTGTACGGAACTCCGCCATTGACTAGTAGGATGCCGACTGATTAACTCTCGTCTCGACCGATCGCGAGCGTCAACGGCCTACGACCGACCACGGAGACGAGGAGTTGGGTCATGACTGCGGACTCCAGCACAACGGAAGCCACCGAGTCACCGACCTGGTCGAAGATCCAGCAGAGATTCAGGTGTCCTGCCTGGTTCGTGCATGTCCGGGGAGCGGGAGCCTCCTGCTACCACCAGAAGACGTACGGCCACCTGTCGTCGTGCGGCTTCAAGGATGTGACGCCCGCCTGTGACGACCGGCGTCCGCGCACCGACCGAAGAAGATCTCTCAGAACTGGCGATGGCGCCACCGCGGGCCAGCTCCGGGTGTGCTGAGCTGCGGCGCAACCAGTGTGCGGGAATGGCCGGTTCCCGGCCCATCGGTTGACGATCTGCAGGCCGACGACACGATGCTTTGGCACGACCGGCGGCGTGGTTCGGACCCCGCCGTCATCGCCCCAGCAGGATCCAGCAACTGGAATCAAATTCGTCAAGGAGGACCGCAATGCCCCCTTCGAAAGATGTGAGTCGTCGTACGCTTCTTCAGATTGTCGGCGCCGGTACCGCGGCCGCGGTGACCGGTGTGACGCCGCTACGCGCTATGGCGGGTGCGGCTGCTGATCCGCTGACGCACGCCGACCGGGTGTTCCTCACCTCTGGCCTGCACCATGGATCCTGGAACCGCTCGGGGCCGAGTGACGGCTGGGACCCGACGCCTCAGCGGTACGTCGAGTCCGGCTTCACCGCCCCGACGTTCTACGGTGGCGCCCCGGGCTATGCGTCTGACTTGATGGCAGGCCTGCCCGGCTATCACTGGTCGAGCGCTGGGGACCCTGGCGGCAACGGTGGACTGCACCAGCCGCCGCCCGCCGGTACGCCCATCTTGACGGGCGACCGCGCGCTGAACGCCGATCGGCTGTTCAGCGTCTCCGTCGGTGACGAGAACGACTACACCGCTGAGCATCTGTCGTGGTGGACCGAGTACTTCTCCCGCCTACGCGTCGAAGCCCCCAACGCGATCCTGCACAACAACCAGTGGGGTGGCCAGTGGACCGACGCGCAACTGCGCACGTACATCCAGACCTGTCACCCCGACCTGCTGACATTCGACAACTACTACTTCTGGGGGAATCCGCAGTTCGCGGGTGGCAGCGTCACGCCCCTCTACAATTACACCGCGCGTTACCGGAGTCGTGCGCTGGAAGGTCAGGACGGTGCGGGGACGGCGCCGCTCGCCTTCGGCCAGTACACCTGTGGATTCCGGCTTCCGCTGACTTCCTCGTCGCCGGGCTACGAGCGGAAGTACATCACGTCCGAGTCCCAGCTCAAGGTCGTGTCTGGAGTCACTTGGGCGATGGGTGGGCGCTGGCAGACGCTGTTCCGCTGGGAGCTCGACGCCACCAACCCGCCAGATTGGCCGGAGAGCGACGGGCTGTTCCTCAACTACGCCGACACCACCCCGTCGCCGCAGTTCTACCAGTTCCAGAAGCTGAATGCGGAGATGCGCGCATTCTCGCCGTACCTGGTCCGGCTGCGGACGAAGGCGATCGCGGTACGACGTGGCAAGACAGCTGCCGGAGCCACCAATCCCGCATCGAACGTCGGCGATTTCAGCGCCGCGACCGACGCGGGCAGCTGGGTCAACGACATCACCGCAGTGAACACCGGGATCGCGAACAATCACCAGCCCGGCGACGTGTTCTTTGGTTCGTTCCGCACAGTCCCCGGGCTGACGAGCGCGGAGATCGGAAGCTACCTGCCCGGTCCGGACGCGCGGGCGTTCATGCTGGTCAACGCGCTGACCGCCAGCAACACCGACGGCACCAGCTACACCGGCACAGGCGGACGTGGCGTGGACTGCTCGCAGCGAATCACGGTCACGCTGAACACCGCGAAAGCCGGCAGCTACGTACTCAACCGCGTCAATCGCCTCGATGGAACGCTCGTGCCTGTGCCGTTGACGCAGGTCAGTACCGGCGTACACAGGTTCGACATCGACGTCTGGGGTGGCGACGCACACCTGTTCATCTGGAGCTGACCATGCCTGTCCAGAATCGATCCGTTGACCTAGACCCAGGTTGGCGCGGATATGCCTACGCCGAGACCGACCCGGACCGCTGGACCACGTTCTGGCGGCTCGATCCGCGCCGGGAACCGTTCGAGCTGGCGGATTGGCACTCGTGGCCTCGCAAGGATTGGTCGCATCCCGATGTCCCGCTGTGGGGACGGGCGCGTACGCCCGCGGGCATTTGCGGCCGCTGGGATGTCGACGCTCGCGCCGTGGAGCTCGATGTACGAGCAAGTACTGGGGTCGACGGGTCGATGGGGCAGGTGGACGTCGTCGCCGACGGCGTCATCGTACACCGGCAGCAGATGGAGACCGGCGTACAGCGAGTCCGGGCGGAATTGCCCGAACAAGCCGGGCAGGTGGAGATCTGGCTGCCCCAGCTTGGCGACGCAGCTGTTCGTGGATTGCGTTTCGCGGGGACGGCGACGCCGGCTCCCCTCGACCGTGTCCAGTGGGCGACGTACGGAAGTTCGATCACGCAGTGCGGCGAGGCGGCGGGGCCCGCCGATGCCTGGCCGGCGATCGTGTCGCGACGGCTCGGATGGGGACTGCGCGGGATGGGCTTCGGCGGAGAGTGTCACCTCGATCAGGCTGCCCTGCACGAACTCACCAGCAGGCCGTACGACGTGGTGTCGATGTGTTTGGGGATCAACATCTTCGGCGCCGAGACCTTCAACGGCCGTTCGCTGCCAGGACAAGTCGCGACCTTTGCCGGCGCTGTGGCCCGAGCTCAACCCGACGCCGCGGTCGTCGTGATCACCCCGATCGCAGCGTCGGCTGCGAAAGAGGCCGAGCGCAACGGGGTAGGACTCACCTTGGACGACATCAGGATGTGTGTGCGATTGGGAGTGGAGACAGCCAACCGGACACTCGAGAAGCCGGTGCATCTCATAGCGGGGCCGGACGTCCTCGGTCACGCCGAAACACTTCAATACCTCGGGGATCCTGTCCACCCGAATCCCGCGGGCTACCGGCTGATGGGCGAACGCCTCGCCAAGATTCTGCAGGAAATCGCGGCCTGCTGAACCGCACAAGTGTCTGCTGGGCCGCATCCCGGCCCAGCAGGCGTCATCGAAGCAGGTGTGCGGTCACCACGCGGAGCGTCGCGCCAATCCAGGTCCAGCAGGTCCTGCGCCAGTTGCAGGATGCGAGCGCGCCAGTCCATGAGACCCCAGGAGAATCTGAGATCCCTGGGGCTCGGTCGACGATGCCGGCCAGGCCGATAACACAGTGCACGGCAGGCGGGCCAGGTTCTCATGCTTGGTCAGGCCTCGCGTCAAGGTCCACGGGTTGCTGTTGACTTCGCTGAGCGCGTGCAGCCGGATGTAGTGCGCGGAGACAGGTTTGAAGCGCGCTTCCTGCTCGGCGGAGGTGTTGGTCCAGGTTCCGGACCCGACCAGGGCCACCACAGGTACTGCCGTCCCGACCGGTGTAGGCCTCGTACGTGGCGACGCGGCCGTTGGAAGCGCTCTGGCGTGGCAGGTAGAACAGGCATGACGCGGTTCGGTCGCGGCCGAGGTTGAGCTGGATCTCGTGCGGCATCGGTGCGGCGCTGCCGGACTGCTTGGTGTGCCAGGTTTCCGGGCCGCCGTCGAGGACGTTGGTGGTCGGGGCGTTCTCGACGGCGGTCTCCTCGCTATTCACATAGGCCACCGAGATCTCATCCTGCGGGGGCCGGACCTCCCTCGGGGGTGTATCCGAGGTCGTCGACTGCGAGGTCGTCGATCGACAGGTCGTGCTGGGAGCCGGAGCTGCCGACTCGCTGCACGCCGATCCACGTGCTGTCGTCAGGGTTTGCGGCGAAGGTGGTGGTGAACGTGGTCGGGGTGTGGGCCGCGGCGAATTTGGCTTGTCCGCCTGGGGTGACGAAGGCGTATTCGCCGCCGTTGGAGGCCTCGTAGGCGAGGGTGACCTTGTAGGTGTGGTTGGGCTTGAAGCGCAGGGTCTGCGGCAGTGTGCGGTATATCAGACCGCCGTCGCCGTGGGACTTGAGCGAGTAGTTGCCGTCGATCACGTCATCGATCAGCTGCCCGTTCCAGCCGGCCTGCGTGTACGGCGCGTTCTTCGGCGCCAGGTGCGTCCGACCGTTCGTCGGTCCGCCTCCGGATCCGGCGTAGACGAACGGGCCCCACATCTGGCCGGTTTCGTGCTCGAAGCCGGTGTAGTAGTCGTGGCCTGCCTGATCCGTCGGGCTGGTCGCGACGACCCGGACGTTGGCGAACAAGGACGCGACCGTGCCGCTGTCCGCTGACAGGGTCAGTGTGGCGGTGGTCTGCCCGGCCGGTTCTTGGAACAGGACCTTCATCGGCTGCATGGTGGTGCCGTTGTAGTCGCTGGCTCCGTCGAAGTTCTTGAACGGGGAGCTGTCGGTGTAGTTGGTGACCGCGGTTCCAGCGGCCGGTTTGACCGAGATTCGGGTACGCCGGGAGCTGCTGGGAACCTGAACGTCGGCGGTCACCGCGTAGGTCCGCCCGCCGGTCAACCCGGTCATTTTCTGGGAGACGGTGGTGCCGTCACCCGGCGCGATCTGCAGCACCCTCTGGCCTCTGGTGTTGGTGATCTGCGATGCCTTCGAGCTGTCGCCGCCGATGGTCCAGCCGGACAGGTCACTCGCTTCGAACGAGGGGTTGCTCAGTGGCGTACCATGGCCGAAGTGCGGATCCGGCACCGCGCCGGGGTTGGATTTGTAGACGACGTACGGCGTGTTCGCCTCCGCGGTGATGGTGATCCGCCGGTCGGTGACCGGTAGGTCCTGCACCGGGGTGCGGCCGTTGTCGGTCAGCTTGTACAGCTTCACCGACTTCGGACTGCCCCAACTGTCCGGCAGAGTCCAAGTGGTGGTGCCGCCGGCGGAGTTCCAGTGGTAGAGCTTGGTTTCCTTGGTCTGGCTCCACGGCAACAGGTAGGCGCCGCCGTTGAGGATCAGGTGGCCGTCCTTGGTGATCTGCCGCGTGCCGGTCGCGTTCGACACCGACACACCGTCGGTGAAGGTGACCGTGTCAGGGGTCCACTTCATGATCGGGAAGCCCTGCAGGTATTTGGTCGGCACGTTCGTGGCGAAGGTGGTCTTGATGAAGCCGTTGTAGTCCGTGCCATTGTGCCAGCCTTCCAACAAGGGCAATGTGGCCTTGCCGAGCAGCGGGTCGTTGCCCCAGGTGTCCTTCTGGTGGTTGCCCATGAACCGGGCGATCTGGGAATTGAAAGCGGAGGAGCCGGCCTCGTTGGCCCAGTGCGTCCACGTGGTGTTCAAGGACAGGGCATTGGAGGCTTCGGTGGCGATCCGCCATCCGAGGCCGTTGACCTCGCGGGCGAACTCGTTGCCGACGTATCCGTCGCCCGGATAGGAGTCTATGTAAAGGAAGTCGAGGTTGGGCACTGTGCGCTTCAGCTCGGTCAGCCTGGCCAGCCGCCGGCCGCTCACACCGTCGTAGCGCTTGTCGATGAGGTAGCTCTGGTCCAGCCAGTCCCAGCCAAGTCTTGTTTTGACGTCGATGGCCAGCGCAGGGTCGAAGGCCGGGGAGTTCGGGTACTCCTCGTTGCCCTGCAGGTGCACTCCGATGTTGGCGTTGTACTTGTGCGCGGCGTTGACCAGGGTGTTGAGATCGGCCGCGCCGCCCTGCTTGGTGCCCACCCCCGCGTAGTCCGGGTGGCCGGAGTCGTGGCCTTCGTTCGCATAGCCCTTGAGGATCACCGACTGGCCGAGGCCGTCGGTGTTCAACCAGATCCGCTTGGTCTCGTCCAGCGTCTGCAGGAACGGGTGGGTGGCGGTGGAGGCGAAGTTGAACGGGATCCGCTCCACCGGCTGCTGTGCCACGCTCTGCCAGCCCTGGGGGCTGGTCATGATGTCCCGGGACGCGATCGCGCCGTCCTGCCAGTCGACCTTGCTGTCATCGTTGCGGTCACCGGTGATGACCACCTTGGTGTGGGGCAGCGGCTCGGTCTTGTCGAATGCCGCCTGTCGCGGGTGGTAGAGCCAGTCGCCACTCCACAACCCCAGACGGTTGTAGCCGTCCTTGGCCACCACCTGCTTCATGATCCGGCTGTTCTCGATGGCCGTCGCACCCGAGGGGTCGTCGTACTCGGAGTTCGTCGTGATGGTCGCGGCCAGCTCGGCGTTGTTGACGATGGCGTACATCCAGCCCGTGGGAGCCGGATCGGCCGGCGTGCTCGCGTCCAGGGTGCTGAAGGTGTCGCGGGACTGGTCCATCCGCGCACCGGCGAACGCGGCCCCGCCGTCCGTGCTCCGGACCGACACCAAGTTCTGCTCCGGTATCGACAGCGTGTTCACCGGGTTCGACATAGTGTCCGCGATCTTCGTGACGGCGAAGTCGACTGCGGCCCCCTCGACCTGCACCGTCGCATCGATCTCGACGCCGCCGTAGTCCGGGAACTTCATGACGTAGTCGATGCGGTCCTCGGACAACTCGCTGGTCACGACCGGTGTGTGCGTACTGCCGTTGACCACCACCTGCGTGAGAGGATCCTCGTTGCCATGCATCACACCCCCGCTCGCCTTGTCGGTGTACGAGACCACCTGCGGGAACGTGCGGTCGACGTTCACCTTGAGCGCATTCGAGAAGATCGTCACCGCCGCGGCATCGGCCTGCGCCGAGTGCGGCGCCGACGTCGGCGCGTCGGCGGCCCGCGCCGCGGCGGGCGCCAGCATCGGTGCGAGACCGCCCGCGGCGGTCAGCGTAACGACGGCGGCAGCGCAGACGAATCGCGTCAGCCGAAGCCGCCTCCTGGGTTGTCCCAGCTGTGGGCCGGACGATAGCTGCATCGCAACCTCCGTGATGTCCAGAGCCTGGCGACCGGGCAGGGCCGACGCAGGCCGATCAAGTACGGCGACTGACGCGAACCGATGTGCGTTACTGCTCGAAAATTCATGTTTCCAGGCAGAAACGAATCGATCCGGCTATTGTTGGAACTAACTCGAGCCCGCGTGAACCCCAGAGGTGAAACGGCAGTGAGCGCGAGCAGGCATCTGTCGGAAGACCAGGACGACGCATCAGGGTGTCGGGTCAGATCTTGAGACCACCTTGGCCGACCCCTCGGTAGAAATGGCGTTGCAACAGGCCGAAGACGACGAGAATGGGAACGATCGATACCACCGCGCCGGCCATGACGACTCTCTCGTCGTTTCCGAGTTGGGTGGTGGCCAGCTGTGCCAAGCCGAGCGTGAGCGTGAAGTGCGCGTCCTGGCGCAGTACGAGCAACGGCCAGAGGAACTCATCCCAGCTGGAGATGAACGTCATCAACGCGACAAAGGTCAGCGCACCCTTCGCGGCCGGCAGGAAGACGTGGGTGAAGCGGGTCCACTCGTTGGCGCCGTCGAGAACCGCCGCTTCCTCGAGCTCGTCGGGTACGGCGAGGAACGCCGCCCGCATGACCATGATGTTCACTGGCGTGACAAACATCGGCAGCCAGACGCCGATGAGGTTGTCGATCAGTCCCAACGAGTTCACCATGACGAACAGGGACACCATGATCGCCTCGAACGGGAACATGATCGACGCGATGAGCAGGAGGAAGACCAGCCGGCGGCCGGGCCAATACCGGCGTGACAACGCGTAGCCGCCCAAGGCGCTGAACAGGCACTGCGAGCCGATCGACAGGACCGCGACGAACAAGGTGTTGGCGATGTAGGCAACGACCGGTATCCGATCGAACAATGCCCGGTACGCGCCGAGTGATGGGTGGCGGGGCAGGACGGAGGTGCTGCCGTACAGGTTCTCCCCGGTGCTGCGGAAGGAGGTGACGATCATCCAGAAGAGCGGCAGCACCGTGACTACGAGGATCGTGACGAGCAGCAGGTAGCGCAGTGCGAGCGCGCCGCCGCGCCGCCGGCCCACCGCGACCGCGAAGGTTGTTCCGCGCCATGAACTGCCCGATGTCACCGCGGTCATGAGGTTTCCTCCTTGACGAACGCTCGCCCGAGCAGGGCGACGACGAGGGTCAGCAGGAACAGTCCGACACTGATCGCAGCGCCGTAGCCCGCGTTCCCGTTCACCGGATCCAGACCGGCATCGCGGATCAGGAAGGGTAGGGTCCTGTCTACCCCACCCGGGCCGCCGGTCGGCCCGCCGAGCATGTAGACCTCCGCGAACACCCGCAGCGACCCGATCGCCGCCAGCGTTCCCACCAGCAACATCACTGGCCGGATCGCCGGCAGTATCACGTACCAGACCCGCCGGACGGCGCCTGCTCCATCGATCCTGGCCGCTTCCAGCTGACCTTGATCAACGTTGCCAAGAGCAACTAGATAGAGAACCATGTACCACCCGGCTCCCTTCCACACCGTGACCGCGATGCACGCCAGCAGCAACAGCCACTGGTCGGTGAGGAACGGCAGCGGTCCGTCGATCAGGTGCAGCTTGCCCAGCACTGTGTTCACCAGCCCGCGGTCTTGGAGCAGGAACTGCCAGGCGATGCCCGCGACAACGACTGAGGTGAGCACCGGGACGTAGTAGCCCGTCCGGAACACGCCGACGAACGGCGCTTGCTTCTCCACCAGAAGGGCAAGGAGTAGCGGCAGAACGATCAGCAACGGGGTCGCGATCGCCATATAGCACAAGCTGTTCGTGGTTGCTTGCCAGAACTCCGAGTCGCCGAGCATCTCCCGGTAATTCGCCAGTCCGACGATGCGTCCACCGCCTCCGATCGCGGGCGCATTGGTGAATGACAGGGCGATCGTGTTCAGGAACGGAAACACGGCGAACACCAGCGTTCCGATGAGGCCAGGCAGGAGCCACACATACGGAACCCACCAGCGGCGGAATCTGGCGACGCCTGGCCTCGAGGAGATCGCGCGAACACTCACGTAGCTGATCCCCTAACCGAGCGCCTTGTTGGCTGCGTTCTGAGCGTCCTGCAGGGCCTGCTGCGGCGTCTTCTTGCCTTGCATGGCCAGCTGGATCTGCGGTACTACCTTCGCGGATACGGCGCCGGACCAGTACCAGATGACCGGATCGCTCTTGGAGTTTGCGATCGACTCGCGCTGGATGCTCATGTACTTGCGGAAGGTTGGGTCGTACGACGCGTTGTTCCAGCAATCGGCCGTCGCCGGCAGGTTCGCCATCGGTGGAATCGGCTGGACGCCGTTCTTGGAGCACCAGGCCTCCTGCTCGCCGAGGCTGGTGACGAACTTGGCGAATGCGAGCGCGGTGGCCAGGTTCTTGCTGGTCTTCGATACCGTGATGAACTGTCCGTTGACGAGTGGCCCGCCGAGCTTGTCGTAGTAGAACGGCGCCGGTTCGGTGTTCTTGTACACCTCGGGCGCGTTCTGCTGGATGAAGCGTGGTCCGAGGGCACCCATCACCAGTTGGCCGGCGACGAACGCCTTGGCGGCGTCGGGTGAACCCGAGACGCTGTCGCGTGGAAACGCACCCTCGCTGTAGGCCTTTGCGAGCTTCGTCAGCCACTGCACCGCGACGGGGTCGGAGGCGAACGTGAACTGTGTGTGGTCGTCGTTCATGACTTTGACGCCCTGGAAGACGAACGCGTTCGGTAGCAGGTACTGCGGATTGCCCCAGTCGCCGTAGTAGGCGCCCTTGGCGGTCGTCGCGATCTTGTCCATCGCGGCGAAGTATTCGTCGAAGGTCGTCGGCGGCTTCACCCCGACCTTGCCCGCGAGCGGCTTGTTGATCATCAGAGTCGGCGCCCCGGTGTACCACGGAAGCGCGACGTGCTCGGTCGAGCCCGGTGGTTGCACGGAGGCCCAGTTGCCCTCGGAGTAGTTCTTGGCCACGTCGGGCAGGCGGTCTCCGAGGTCCAATGTGAGGCCGGCGTCGTGCAGGACGCCCACGCCCTGGATGTCCGCGTTGATCACGTCGGGGACCTTGCACACCTTGACGTCCGTGGTCAGGCGGGTGATGTAGTCAGCGCCGCCTGGATCGTCGATCCAGTTGATCTTGACCCCAGGATGCAGGTCCTCGAACCGCTTGATCTGATCGTTGAAGAAGGTGGCGAACGTGCCCTTCAGCCCGAGGGTCTCGAACGTGACCTCGCCCGTCACGTCGCCCGTGATCGGACCCGTTTTCTGGTTCTCGTCGGGGATCGGACAGGCGGCCTTCTTCGGGTCCGCGGCCGACTGGCTCCCGACGACGCCGCCGCTCGTACATGCTGTCAGCGCCAGTGAAGAGATCACGGCGGCTGTGAGGAAACGGGTCTTCGCCATTTCCGACTCCTTGGCTACGTGGAGGCCCGAGCGCCCCTCGACTGTCGGTGGGACGCTATTGAGTAAGGTTCCTACTTGTCAATAGATCGGATCGGTTATCTGTCTGCTGTATCTCCATAGCGCAGACGGTTTACAGGCAATTGACAGATCGGTAGCCTACTAATCAATGATTGTCCGCTTCGTCCGGCGTGAGGTGAGATGAGTCCCGTATCGCGACAGCACCCGAACATCGTGCTCGTGATGACCGACGACCAAGGTGCCTGGGCACTTGGTGCGTCCGGTAATCGCGAGATCATCACTCCGCACCTCGACCAGTTGGCGGCCGAGGGGACCAGGTTCGACCGGTTCTTCTGCGCGTCGCCGGTCTGCTCGCCGGCCCGGGCCAGCTTGTACACAGGTCTGATGCCCTCGGCTCACGGCGTACACGACTGGATCTCAGACCGTCATGTGGGTCCGCGCGGCCAGAACTTCCTCGACGGGCTCGAACTGGTGACCGACGTCCTCGCCAAGCACGGGTATCGCTGTGGACTGGCTGGAAAGTGGCATCTCGGTGCCAACGATGTGCCGCGGCCGGGCTTCGTGCACTGGTTCTCCCACCAGAGTGGAGGCGGCGTGTACACAAACGCCCCGGTCGTTCGTGACGGAGCGCTGGTCGAGCAGCCAGGCTATGTGACGGATGCCTTCACGGCCGACGCCTGTGCTTTCATTCGTCGTGAGGCCGGACGTGACCGGAACGCGCCCTTTTTCCTCGCCCTGAACTACACCGCGCCGCACTCGCCCTGGAAGGACCAGCATCCACGGCGGTTGACCGAGCTCTACGACGACTGCAGGTTCGAGACTGCTCCGCAGGCTCCACAGCATCCATGGGCACGTGTTACGGCGCTCGGCACTCCGGCCGAAGGCGAATCGGATCTGCGCGCCGCACTCGTCGGGTACTACGCATCGATCACCGGTGTTGACGAGGGCGTCGGCCGCGTGCTCGCCGAGCTCGACCGGCTCGGCATTCGCGACGACACGCTCGTCGTTTTCACCAGCGACAACGGCTTCAGCTGCGGCCAGCACGGCTTCTGGGGCAAGGGCAATGGGACGAACCCGCAGAACTTGTACGAGAGCTCGATTCTGGTGCCGTTCATCGTGAACCAGCCCGGCAGGGTGCCGGCTGGTCGCACGGTCCGCGCGCTTGTTTCGGCGTACGACGTGAAGGCGACACTGCTGGAGTACGCCGGTATCGATCATCCCGGCGATCCCCGGTCACCCGGCCGGAGCTTCGTCGACCTGATCGAGGGCAGCGACAGTGGCGCAGAGCGGGAACGCGTGGTCGTTGCCGACGAGTACGGTGGAACTCGCATGATACGGACGGAGCAGTGGAAGTACGTCCGGAGGTTCCCGCTCGGTCCGGACGAGTTGTACGACCTGGCGGCCGACCCGTGGGAACGGCACAATCTCGTCGGTGACCCGTCACAAGCCCGACGAGTCACGCAGCTGGCCGAGGAGTTGGCTCTGTGGTTCGCGAAGCATACCGATCCTCTGCACGACGCCCGGGCGGCGTCGGTCACAGGCTGGGGTCAGGTGGAGTACGACCATGTGCCGGGTGCGTTCAACCAGGGACCAACAGACCGTGTTACGCCCTGACCACCGTGACCAGGTCAGCGGGATCTGAACTGCGTCGGCGATGTTCCGGTGTCGCTGCGGAATCGGCGGGAGAAGTACAGCGGATCGTCGTACCCGACCCGCGTTGCCACCTGCGCGACGGTCAGATCCGTCAGCTCGAGGAGCTCTCGCGCGGCGTCGATACGTAGCCGCTGGACGAAGCTCATCACCGGCATCCCCGTGTGCCGGCGGAAGGTGTGAGCGAAATGGGATGGCGACAGACCCGCGATCCGCGCCAGCGACGCGACCGTGTGCGGCTCAGGCAGACGTGCGCTGACGTACTCGACGACGGCCATCACCTGAGGATCGGACGCGCCCTGGCGAGGATTCTGTCGGCTGCACCACAACAAGGCCTCCTCGACTGCATTGATCGCGAAGGCGGTGGCATGCTGGAGACCTGCGCGGTGGTGACCCACTGCCGCCTCCAACGCGGTAGCCACGCGCTGTGAAATGACCGGTGTCAGGTCCAGCCGTCTGATGCCGGGGGCAACCGTCGGCCAGTCCAGCAGTGTCAGCCACTCGGGCCGTGGCCGCAAATGAACCCACAGAAGATCCCAGGTGCCGGTCTCGGCATGGGTGGCGTAGTCCTGAGGTGTGTTCGGAGCGAAGGTCACGACCGAGTGCGGCGTCAGTGGCGCGTGCCGGCTGTCCTTGCTGGCGAACCGGCCGGCGCCACCGATGGTGTGAATGAGCAACCAGTCCTCGGTGCCGCGAGGCCGGACTGTGCTGTAGCCGGGACCGACGTCCAGGTGTCCAGGCAGCAGGCGATCCACGATCGGAGTGCCGTCGTCTCGGGACTGAGTGCGTCGCACAGCAGAATTGTCCATGCCGACGACTGCCCCGTCCATGGCTGGACATCCTGCTCGGCGGCGACAGTTGATGGCATGACGATCACGGAAGCATTCTCATACCGTCGCGCGACCTATGAGCGCGACGGAGTCGTCCAGATCGACGGCCTGCTCGCGGCGGCCGAGATCGACGAGATCCGCGCGGCGTTCATGGAGCAGGTCGCCCGCGACCGCAACGCCGTCGGCGCGGTCCACGAGGTCGCCGGCGACGAGATCCTGGCGAAGTACCCGCGGTTCATGCACCCGCACCGTCGTACCGATCTGCTGATCGGCCGGATCGCCAGGAGCTACTTGGCCGATCGGCGCATCGTGGACATCGTGACCGAGCTGATCGGGCCGGCGTGGGGCGCGCAGTCGATGTTCTACTTCAAGCCGCCTTCGGCCAGGGGACAGGCCATGCACCAGGACAACTACTTCCTGCGTGCTCATCCGGAGACCTGCCTGGCCGCGTGGATCGCGATTGACGACTGTGACGCCGAGAACGGTGCCCTGTCCGTAGTTCCCGGTTCCCACACGATGGAGGTCGTCTGTCCCGACGAAGCCGACGCGGAGGAGTCGTTCACTCGTGGCCTCGTGCGGCCGCCGGCCGGGATGGAGGCGCGCCAGACCAGGATGCGGGCCGGCGACGTCTTGTTCTTCCACGGCAGCACTGTCCACGGCTCGCTCCCGAACACCTCAGCCGACCGTTTTCGGCGGTCACTCATCTTCCACTTCGTGCCGAAGGCGAGCCAGGAGATCTCCGACGGCTACCTTCCGCTGCTCGATCCCGACACCGGCGAAGACGTCACGATCACCACCGCCTCCGGCGGCGGCCCGTGCGGCGACGGGTGGGAAGGAGGCGCCCACTGACTGGCGGCCGGCGAATGCTCTGACCGCGGACCGCCGGGAAGCAGATTTCCCGGCGGTCCGCGGTCGACCTTCGCTACGAGTAGATGTCGAAACCGTCGACGACTCCGATGTCATCGGTCGCGGCTGCCCGCTTCACTCCTAGGACTCGGACAACCATCGTGTGTGCCCCCGAGGCGAGCGTCGGCGTTGTGTAAACCGAGAGATCTCCGATCCGTGTCTGCGAGTACAAGTCGACGGCCACCTCCGGCCCGCCATCGACCGAGATTCCGACTTGCCCTTCGTTGTTGTCCTTCACGACCCGGAACGCCGCCTGGGTGCCGGTGAAGCGGAGCGTGGCGGTCGCGCCGGTTGTACCGTTCCAGTGATTGCTGTTGTTGAACTGAGGTGGCACACCGTACGGCGGAGAGCACGGACCACAGCTGGACCAGCCGCCGGAATACTGGATCTGATTGGTCCCGGTGCCTGTGACCGTGTCGTCGATCCGGAGCGGAGTTCGGACGACATCGGCACGGTCGACCGAAATCAGTGTTCCCGTCGACGAGGCGTTCTTGGTGCCCGTCGCCCGGACAGTCAGAGTGTGAGCGCCTGAAGACAGGACGGCTGAGGTGAACAGCCGCCGATCACCCTGGCGAGACGGCGCGTAGAAGTCGACGAGTTGCTCGCTGCCACCGTCGATGGACACGCCTGCGATGCCGTGCGACGGATCGACCACTCCGTACAGCGATACCTGCGTGCCGGTGAACCTGAAGGTCGCCGTCGCGTTCACGGTGCTCGACCAGCTGTTGCTTCCTTCGAACTGGGAGAACTGGCTGGACTCCACGCAGGGCTTGCAGTGATCCCAACCGGCAGGGTAGGCCCAGGTGCGGTCGGTCGTTCCCTGAATCGAGTCGTCGACGGCCAGAGCAGTGAGCACCTGCTGTGCCGCACTGAGGCCCGTGCCGTTGTCTGCCCCGATGTTCGGTGCCGCCGTGGGGCTCACAGGGTTGCCGAAGTAGTCCACGCTCGGCGCGCCGGGAATGATGATGCCGGCACCGATGACCGGTGCGGACGGGCGCAGCTTGTATCCTGACGTGTCGTCGATGTTGGTGGCGACGCCGGGCGCGACCAGCAGGGGATCGGCGACGATCTTGCCGGTCTCGGCGGGTTCGGGGGCGGGGTGGTTGCCGAAGTACGCATTGTGATCGAACACGAGGCCCGTCGTCTGGTAACCACCGTCGCCCCAGTTGACGAACAGGTTGTTCTTGAACGATGTGTTCGCCGGGGTGGATCCGAGGACCTTGATCATGGCTGTGTGCTGGCCAGGACCGTTGTAGATCGTGTTGTTGTAGATCTGAATGCCGTTCACGCTGTTGTAGAACGTGAAGGCCGACCCGTCGTTGTCCTGCCAGATGTTGTAGCGGAAGACGCCGGTGGTTTGGTAGAACATCTGGAGGAAGCCGACCGAGTTGTCGTGCGCGTAGTTGTATTGATAGGTGACGTTGGTCTGTGCGAAGTCCAGGTCGAAGGCGTACCCGTCGCCGCCGGTCGTGGTCTGTCCGGCGACTTCGTTGTACTGGTAAGTGGGGCTGTCGTTCATCGCGCCCCAGAGCCCGGCGTTTGCGCCGCACCGCCCGCCACTGTTGAACACCTTGCTGTGCTCGATCACGCCATGGTCGGTGTTCGCGAGCAGCAGACCGTTTCCGCCGGCGTTGTTCACCGTCACCCGATTGATGCGGACGCCGGTCGCCCGGGCGGAATTGTTGCGGGTGTTGATCCGTACTCCGGCATCGTCCACGGTGTTGATCGTGATGTCCTGGACGAGGAGGTTGTTCACCATCGACGTACTGCTGTCGCTGCGGCCGGTGACGACGATTCCGCCGTCTCCTGGTTCTACCCATGCAGCGTTCGGGTAGCTGACGCCGATCACATCGTGGATGGACAGATTGGTGAGTGCGATGCCGGTGAGTGGGGTGGTCAAGGCGTCGTCGACGACGATGCCGCTGCGCAGGTCGCGCGTCGCGGCCCCGGTTCGCGATGTCGAGGCCGGTCACCGTGATGTACGAGCCGGTGGTGATGACCAGCGTCCCTGGTTTCGCGCCGCCGCCGTCGATCGCCGGCTTGTGGCCAGTGCCGTAGCTCGAGATCGTGATGGGGGATCCCGCAACTCCTGAGCCCTGAGGTGCCAACTTTCCGGTCCAGGCGTCGCCCGCCTTGAACAGGACCTGGTCACCAGGACCGAAGGTCGCACCGTTGACCTTCGCCAGGCTCTGCCAGGGCGTCGAACTGGACGTTCCGGAGTTGCTGTCGCTCCCTGTCGACGACACGTAGTAGGTCGTGCCGGCGGCCAGGGCTGGGGTAGGCAGGACGGCCATTCCGAGAATGGCGAGAGCTGACGCCACGATCAGCGCGAGCGCCGATCTGGCGAGGCGGACAAGATGCACGGCTCCTCCTTGAAAGGTCGCGCGAGCATCATCTGGGCGGGAGTCGCAGCGGTGTTCGCGCGAGGTGATGGCGACGGTCAACGTCTGGTGCGAGCGCTATCGGTGACGTATCCAGACAGGAGTCCATCGCGGCTGCGCATAAAAGTAGCCAACCTACTAGCAAGTGTCATCAGCAGAGCTGTGACTTTCTGCGAATGAGGCACCTGCACGGCCTTGATCGGTAGGTATCCTATCTACTAGGTTCTTCGCAGTTCGCGAGTGCACGTGCCGAGCACCTACCCCTCGCCGGCGGGCGCGTGCCCGTGTCCCGCCAACGCGTACCGGAGGTCCACTTGTCAGATTCCGTCCCTCGCCACATCCGCCAGAACATCAGTCGAGACTGCCGAGATCTGAGGAGTTTCCATGCAGCTGCTCGATGTCACCTTCCTGGGCGATTTCGACGGTTCGTCGTACACCGCCGGCCGGGGGGGAGACGGTTCACGGCGCGTTGACCAGAACCGGCGACGTCTGTAGGTGGCGCGGCGACGCGGTCCGGCTGGGATCCGGCGATGCCGAGTTGCGGTTCGTTGCCGATCAGTTGCCTGTCGCCGAGGCGGTGCTGGTCGAACTGGTGGTTCGCCGAGACCTCGTGGCAGATGCACCAGACCTGACACTGCTCACCGTCAACGACCTCCGCTACGAGCGGCTCCGAGCGTCGTGGCGGCTCACTGCCGGGGATGTCTCAATGCCCGTGCCCGGGCCGACTTCGGCCTTTCCACAGCACCTGGCTGTGCTGATCCGGCGCGTGGACGAGGCCGCGGTTGTGAGCGTCTGGTTCAACGGTTGGCAGGTCGGCTCCGGCGCCGAAATGGACTGGCCGCTCGGTGGTCCGCTGGTTGTCACCGTCGGTGGCGGCTCGACGGCGATGCACGGCTTCCTGACTGCGCTGGCTGTGTCGGCGGTCGATCCCGCTGTTGACGCCCCGGTGTTCGCAGTGGCTGATCTGCCCGCGAACGCAGTACCCGTGAATCCCGACGACTCGCAGGAACTGCTGGTCCGGAAAGCGGCGAATGTCCGGCCCACGGCGCTGCAGCACGAGTGGCAGCGGTTGGGGCTGACCGCGTTCGTGCATTTCGGGATGGCCACGATGACCGATCGTGAAGGTGGTGACGGATACGAGGACCCTACACAGTTCGATCCGAAGGAGCTGGACTGCAGGCAGTGGGCTCAGGCGCTCAAGCGGGCCGGGTTCACGATGGCGATCCTCACCGCCAAACATGCGGACGGCTTCCTGCTTTGGCCGAGTCGGTACGCCGCTCACTCGGTCGCTGCGAGCCCATGGCGCGACGGCCATGGCGACGTGATCCGTGAGTTCGTCGATGCTATGCGCGCCGAAGGGCTACGGGTCGGGCTGTACTTCTCGCCGTTGAGCCGGCACGAGATGCGCGTTGTGCCGAGCCGCGTCGACGGCCGGCATCACCGGTTCGGTGGCACTGAGGACAAGGGCGTTCGGCTGGAGCAGATCCCGGGTCCCGAAAGGGACGTGCCGTCGGACCAGCGGTTCAGCTATGTCGTCGACGAGTACAACGCGGTCTATCTACGGCAGCTGCACGAGTTGCTCACCGAGTACGGCGAGATCGACGAGGTGTGGCTGGACGGCAATTCCGACTGGTTCCCTGATGACGAGGTCTGGCAACGTTTCGACGGTCGGCTCTGGTACGACATGGCGCGCAAGCTTCAGCCGCGGGTCAAGTTTTTCGGCGGCTGGGAGCTGCGCTGGGTGGGCAACGAGGACGGCCTGGCCCGGGACGCGGAGTGGAGCGTGCTTCCGGTGGCGGGCGATCTCGACGGCAACCAGCCGCAATGGACAGCCGGCGAACCGGAGGCGACGGTGCTCGGCGACCGCAAGCAGTGGAAGGGTGCGTCGTACTTCGTCTGGCACCCGGCCGAGGTGGACGTTTCGATCCGGCCGGGCTGGTTCTACCATCCACACGAGCGTCCCAAGTCGGTTGCAGAGCTGACCGAGATCTATGTCCGCTCGGTCGGGCGGAACTGCAACCTGCTGCTGAATATCCCGGCAGACAGGCGCGGACTGCTTCCTGAGGAGGACGTCGACGTACTGACCGGGTTCGCCGACCACCGCGCGCGGATCTTCGGCGAGAACGTCGCCGCTGACTTGCCCGATGGACGGTGGTCACCGAGCGCAGCGGACCAGGTCCTCGAGATTCCGCTGAGCCGGCCAGCCGCGGTGCGGTACGTGGACCTGGCCGAGGACGTGACTGTCGGGCAGCGGGTGGAGAGTTTCACGGTCTCGGCGCGGGCGGGGCGAGACTGGATTCCCGTGGCCGGCGGAGGAACGATCGGGCAGCGGCGAATCGTCGATCTTCGGTGGTCGGTGTACACGGATCATCTCCGCCTCGAGATCACGGCGGCTCGAGACGCTCCCGTCATCGCGGAATGCAAGGTGTACGCGGTACCACCTGATGGGGACCATCTGCCGCAGGCAGGGGGACCGATCCGATGACGAGCGCGACGGTAACGGGCAGACATGCCGGGAAGCCGCTGGGAGGTCCGCTGACGCTCGCTGTGGCGGGCTCAGGTGCCAGGGGAGCGGCATACGCCGAATTGGCAACTCGTCGACCCGAGCGCTGCCGTGTTGTCGCTGTCGCGGAGCCGCACGAACCGGCTCGGACGGCATTCGCGTCGCGGCACGGTCTCGCGGACGAGGCGGTGTTCATCTCCTGGCAACACTTGGCGGCGGCCCCGCGGCTGGCCGACGCTGTCGTAGTGGCGGTGGTGGACGACCAGCACGTCGACGCTGCGCTGGCCTTCATCGAGCGGGGATACGACATTCTCCTGGAGAAGCCGATCGCAACCACGGCCGACGGTTGCCAGGTAATCGCTGAAGCCGCTGCTGCAGCCGGTGTCGCCGTGCGCATCTGCCACGTGATGCGGCACACCGACTACACCTGTGCCTTGAAGGCAGAGCTCGCCTGTGAGAACGACGGTGCCGACCACCAGGTCGTTGCCATCGAGTACGACGGCGGTGTCACCGCATCGTTCACACTGTCCGCCTTCACTCCACTGGAGCACCGCCGGACCAGGATCTTCGGCACCCATGGTCAACTGACCGGGGACGGCCGGTTCCTGGAGATCTTCGACTTCCGGAGCGAACGCCGGACCGTCGTAGACACCTCCAACGACGGGTCCACGCAGGCGGAAGGCCACGCTGGCGGCGACCAGCGGCTCGTCGACGATTTCGTTGACCGGCTCCTCAGCGGCCGCCGCGACCTGATCATGGACCAGCTTCCACAAACCGTCGACAGCCACCGCGTCGTGTTCGCCGCCGAGCGCGCCCGCCGCGAGGGAAGGATCGTGACACTGTGACTGGAACCGACTGGTTGCTGGATCCACAGGCCTATCGGGCACGGGTGGTGCACACGGCAGACGGGATCGTCTTGGACAACGGCCTGGTCCGCCGGACCTTCCGGACGCAGAACGGCTTTGCGACGGTCGCGCTGGAACACCTCGAGTCGCTTCTGCGAAGCGTTCGGCCTGAGGCATCGTTGGTGCTGGATGGTGTCCGGTACGACGTCGGCGGTCTGCTCGGGCAGCCGGTGCACAACGCCGTACTACCGACCTTCCTGGAGGAGATGCAGACCGATCCGGCAGCCTTCGCGCTGACAGCTGTCGACGAGGGGCAAACCCAGGCACCTTTCGACTGGACACCGCGCAAAGAGTGGTTGACGGTGACGCCGGAATGGCCGGCGCCCGGTGTGTCGGTGACCTTCCGGTGCGAGCCTCCGTCAGGTGCGGGCCTCGAAGGCATGTCGGTCGACGTGCGGTACGAGCTCTACGACGGTCTTCCGGTGATCTCCAAACAGCTGGTCCTGCACAACTACGGCACACGTGCCGTAGTGCTGAACAGCTTCGTAGCCGAGACGTTGGCAATCGCCGCCCCTGCGCCGCCGGCGATGACACCGAGCGAGGGGTACGGGAGCGCTGACGTGCGGCTCATCTACGACCGGATCGCACCGCTGCACGTGCAGACCGACTATGCGTTCGGGGCGGCGATGGTGGCGGCACGGGACAACCCGGCGGTGACCTGGTCGCGCGACACGGCATACACCACCGGACTGCCCGCTGACGACGCTCTGCTTGTGGTGGAGCCGCCTGTCGGGCCGGAGGCCATGATCGTACCGGGGGAGACGTTCGAGACATTCCGCGTCTTCGAACTGCTGCATGACAGCACCGAGCGCGAGCGGCGAGGGCTCGCTGTTCGGCGGATGATGCGCGTGCTGGCTCCGTGGGTTCAGGAGAATCCGCTGATCTTCCACGTCCGCAGTACCGATCCGGCGGTGGTGAAGCCTGCCATCGACCAGGCGGCTGATGCTGGCTTCGAGTTGGTCATTCTGAGTTTCGGTTCCGGACTGTCGATGGAGGACGACTCGGCGGACAACGTCGCTGCGATGAAGGAACTCGCCGACTACGCGCACGGCCGGGGGATCGCGCTCGGCGGGTACTCGTTGCTGGCGAGCCGCGCCATCTCACCGGCCGACGACGTTGTGGACCCCGCACCGAGGTTCGGCGCCTCGCCCTGTCTCGGTAGTCGGTGGGGGCAACGGTACTTCGACGCGCTCCGGCACTTCCTCGACGCCACCGGATTCGACTGCCTTGAACATGACGGCTCGTATCCCGGCGATCTCTGCGCATCCACCGAGCATCCCGGGCATCGCGATGCGAACGACTCCCAGTGGAACCAGTGGCGAAGCATCACGGGCTTCTATGCTTGGGCCCGGAGCCGCGGCATCTACCTGACAGTGCCCGACTGGTACTTCCTGGCAGGCTCGAGCCGGATCGGCATGGGGTACGTCGAGGAGAACTGGTCACTGCCGCGCGCGCAACAGGAGATCATCGAGCGGCAGAACGTGTACGACGGCACCTGGGAGAAGACGCCGTCGATGGGATGGATGCACGTGCCGTTGGTGCAGTACCACGGCGGGGGCGCCGAGGCGACACTCGAGCCGCTGCACGAGCACCTGCCGGACTACGAGCGGCGACTGGCGAACCTCTTCGGCGCGGGGGTGACGGGGGTCTTCAGGGGCACCCGGTTGTACGACGCAGACCGGACCCGCGCTGCCGTCGTCCGGTGGGTTCAATTCTTCCGCCAGTACCGAGACCTCCTCGACGCAGACATCGTCCATTGCCGCCGTGCCGACGGCCGCGACCTCGACTACCTCCTACACGCCCGCCCGCTTCCCGAACCAGCGGGTCTACTGATGCTGTACAACCCAATGCATGTTCTGGTCGAGCGCGAACTTCTCGTACCGCTTCGTCACGTGGGTCTGACAGTCCGTACCACCGTCCACCATCCCGGCGGCGAAGCCCGTGTCCAGCCGCTCGACGCCGACCAGCGTCTCCATCTGTCAGTCCGCGTCGGTCCGCACTCGTCGTCGTACTACATCATGAAGCCGGCGCCGTAGCCCACCTCCTGCGCGCAGCACAGCGGTGCTGGAACCGCCGCGCTCAGGCCGATGCCCACCGGCCATCACGATCGACGACGTACCAGGTCTCATGGCTTCCGCCCTTCGCGCTGATGTGGTGGGCAATCGGTCACAACTCACCCCCCATGCTGTCTGCCGAGAATCGGCCGCAGGGCACGCCGGTAAGCCTCGGCGTATCGCATCCCACCCAAGTCGCTTGGGTGTGATCCATCCACGAGCGCCCTCGCCGTCATGGCCTAGCAGGTCATCGGCGGCCAGGTAGTGCAGGTTACTGACACGATCCGACCGTAGCCGCTCGTAGGCGGCCCGCAAGGCGTCGTGATTGCCTTGGTTGCTCTCGCGAGAAGCGGCCACCAGGACCGCGTTCGGGTAGTTGCGGTGGCCAGGATCGATCCCCGCAGCCAACTGCTCTTCGACGTCCTCGGCGGACGGCTTGGTGCCCGCCAGCCAGTGATCGTTGCCGTGGTCGAGCTCCACATACAGATCCAGTCAACTGACACCGGTAGCCGGCATGTGGGGCATGGCTATCCGCGATGAGCTCAGCCGGTAGCGGACGTCGAATCTCGTCGAGTCGGTCTCGAACCGGGCTGCCATGCCAGCGGACTGCCGACTCAGGCTCCAGACAGGGGGACGGACCATCGCTTCAGCCCGGGCGGGCAGGCGGTCGTAGAACCCGTTGGTGTCGGACCAGCCCTTTCCCTCGACGCCCCAGCCGGCGACGTCGTACCACACGACATCTCCGTCGATCGCGGGCTCAGCTCCCGGAGCCAGTGCGCCGGTTCCGCTCGGGACGGCGGCGCTTGCACCGTCTAATCGGCCCGCGGCGATCAGACCTGCGCCGGAGACTCCGGCGGCCTTGAGCACGCCTCGACGAGAAACCCTTGCTGACATTGGAGAACCCACTTTCTCAGTTCCGAGAGGGCGTGACCTGTGCATGTACTGCTTCAGGTGATACAGCCACCGACCCCGCGGGTCAGCCGGGATCCTTTGGCCGGCATCGCGGTCCCAACCGTTGCCGCAGAGTCTGACGACGGGGGCAGCGGAGTTGGCGTAGGCCACCGTAGTGGGGCCCTCACAGTCGCTCGAGCATTGCTCGCGGCCGTTCGGCCAACGGCGGCATTCACGCGATGAACGGTTGCGCTTCGATCAGCCGGACGGCCCCGCCCTCCAGCCCTGGCACGAACCGGCAACTCCTCGATCTTCACCATCGACAGGGGTGCCGTGGTCAGACCGCCGCTCACACAGGCACGGTGCTCCTCGTACGGCAACCCAGGTGGTTCCATGAAGCTGCTGAAACCGGTCGGTCGATCCGATGCTCATGGCAGGCGACATCGTGGGATGGAAGGGCTCGCTTGGTCCTTTCCTCGTATAGGAGTCATAAGTGGAACCCTTGTTCACGCGTTCCTCCCCGGCTGCGATCCTTCCAGGTGAGCCCCGGTCGGACGGCGTGAAGCGGCACGAGCATTCTTTCTCTCCATGCTTGTGCACGAGTTGCCTCACTCAGTCCTCCACCCCACCGGGACGGTGCCCAAAATCCAGCACCGACAGCTCCCTCGTCTGAACCCATCAGAAGAACGGCGCCGTCTCGGCACCCCAGAGAAGGGTTGGCCATGTACAGAAATCGAAGAAATCGGGTGGCGTCTTTCGCTCTAGCCGCCCTCGCAGGAGCGGTTGTGTCCGCGTCGATCGGCGGCACCACGAGTTCGGCGGCTCCCGCAACGACCGCGGCCTCTCCGCCGGAGACCGCCGTCCAGATCGTGCCGAAGCCGGTGTCGATGACGGCCGGTCAGGGTGCGTTCACTTTGACTGCCGGGACCCGCATCCGTGCCACCTCACCCGAAGAGAGGGCCGTGGCCTCGAGCCTCGCCGCGGATCTCGCACCGGCGACCGGTTTCCAATTTGAGATCAGTTCGGGCAGCGCCCAGCCGGGGGACATCCAGCTGGTGCTGGCCGACCCGGGGACGCTCGGCGCCGACACGACCCACGAGGGTTACCAGCTCGATGTCACCGAGGGCCGGATAACGTTGGTCGCGCCAACCCAGCAGGGCCTGTTCCACGGCGTTCAGTCGATTCGCCAGCTGCTCCCGGCGTGGATCGACAGCTCGGTCGTACGCCCCGGTCCATGGCGGATCCCCGCCGTGTCGATCACCGACTATCCCCGGTACGCCTACCGCGGCGTCATGGTCGACATCGCCCGCCACTACCAGACACCGGAGACGGTCGAGGAGATCATCGACCAGGCCTCTTCGTACAAGCTGAACACCCTGCATCTGCATCTGTCCGACGATCAGGGTTTCCGTGTGGTCATCAACGGATTCCCGCGGCTCACCGAGATCGGCGGCCGCGGATCAGTCGGCACGCAGGGACGGACGATGGATCCAGGGGGCTTCTGGACTCAACAGCAGTACCGCGACGTCGTGGCGTACGCGAAGGCCCATGCCATGGACGTCGTACCCGAGGTCGACTCGCCCAGCCACAACAATGCGATCGAGATGTCGGAGTACGGCGACACCACGAACCCGCTGCTGGACGGTCACCCACAAGACATCGCCTGCGGATACAAGAACCCGCCTGTGTGGAACTACACCATTGACGTCGGCTACAGCGGGATGTGCCCGAACAGTGCCAATACCTGGGCGATCTACACGGCGATCACCAATCAGCTCGCCGCGATGTCGAGCAGCCCGTATTACCACCTCGGCGGCGACGAAGCGCATCCGTTCACCGCGGCCCAGTTCGCCGACTTCATGAAGCGCCAGACGCAGATCGTGCAGGCCACAGGGAAGACCCCGATGGGCTGGGCAGACGGCTACGCGACCGTCGCCGGGACTACACCACCGCCGGGTTCGATCGCCGAGTCCTGGGCACGCGGCGCCAAGGACGGTGCGGCCGCGGTGCAGAAGGGCATGAAGGTCGTCATGGCTCCCGCCGACCACGCATACCTCGACCAGGCGTATCCGAATGACACGAGCGGCCTCGGTCTCAACTGGGCATGCAAGGGGTGCGACCTGGACGTGAACTACAACTGGGATCCGGGCTCGTTCACAGGCGTGCCGGACAGCAGCGTTCTCGGTGTCGAAGGAGCGTTGTGGAGTGAGACGACCCGCACGCTCAAGGACTGGCAGTACCTGCTGTTCCCGCGGCTGCTGGCGATCTCCGAGCTCGGCTGGTCGCCGAAGGCGTCCCGTACGGGGGTGACCAGTCCGGCGTTCCAGGACTTCTCGGGTCGTGTCGCGGCACAAGGTGCACGTTTCCAGGCTGCCGGCGTGAATTTCTACCCGACCTCTCAGGTGCCTTGGCCCATCACCGGTGTCGGTGTCGGCGCCACCGCGGACTCCGACGGCCAGGTCAGCGGGACGATCGCTCGGGTCTCCGCGCCCGGTATCGCCCTCGGTAACCTCAGTGCGACGATCGACTGGGGCGACCACTCCGAGCCGACCAATGCGACCATCTCCGGCATCTCGCCGAAGCCCGGCCGGGTGAACGGGCTCTACGACCTCGCGGGCGACCACGCGTACCACTCGAACGGCAGCCACACCGTCACCGTGACCGTGACCGCGTCGAACGGTGCGAGCGGCACCTTCACTGTCAGGCTTGCGCCGGGCGGCGAGCCCCCCAACGGCCACGTTCGCGTGCTGACGCTGAACATCCATCACGGCGCTGACGCTGCCGGCGACTTCGACATCACGCGTGCCGCCGAGGTCATCAAAGCGTCCGGTGCGGATGTGGTGAACCTGCAGGAGGTCGACAGAAACTACTCGTCGCGCAGCAACAACATCGACGAACCTGCCTATCTGGCCAAGGCGCTGAACATGCGGGTCGCCTACGGGGCCTGGCTGCACTCCCCGGGTGAGTACGGCGATGCCATCCTCACCAAGGGCGACATCACGGAGTCGCGCACACAGTTGCTACCGACAAATGCCGGCAGCGAGCAACGCGGCATCCTTGAAGCCACCATGACCGTCAAGGGGCGCACCTTCCACGACTACGTGACCCATCTGGCCTACCCGTCCGTTCCCGAGGCAGAGCAGCAGGCACAGGCTGTTCAGGAGTACGTCGCAGGGACGCCAGGGCCCTCGATTCTCGCTGGTGACCTCAATCTGCATCCGGACGACCCTGCCGTCCGTGCACTGAGCGGTGAATACACGGACGTCTGGGCTGTGGCGGGCGATGGCCCGGGCCTTACGGAGCCGGCACCGAGCCCGACCGAGCGCATCGACTACATCTTCGCGTCGCCCGGCGTCAGGGTCCGCTCGGCGGCCGTCATGACCTCCAGCACGGTGTCCGACCACTACCCGGTCGTCGCCGACCTGTCCTTGCCCTCCGACCGATGACCTGTCCACCAACTCACGAACCGCACATGAATGCGAATCAGCAGCCCCAAGGCCCGCCAAGGCGCCGTTCCTGACGGCCGCGCCGGCGGAAGCGCGAACCTGGCCGATGGGCCGTCCTCGGATCGCCGGGGGCGGCCCACGCGGAAGTGTCGCCGGCTCGCCCCTGGTACCGGCCGGCGGTTCGGTCGGTCGGTCCACGGGAGGGACAGCATCGGGTTCGACGAGACCGGCATCGAGCAAGTGCAGCTGCCACACGGTGTGACGCCGATGTCCTGGCGCAACCGGAAATCCGATGCCTGGACGGGCATGTCGTTATACCGCAGGCACGTCGCTGCCCGAGCAATGATCAGCACCTGCGGATGATCCTCGGCCAGTTGACATGAAGGCGCGCACCTTCCCGAAGATGGTCTGAAATCCGTTGCAGTTCTGATCAAGAGCCCTCGTTGGTCGCCTGGTGTTCTACGTGGACGGGCCTAGATGACGACCAAACGGGCAATGGCCGCGGGCACGCACTCTCCGAAGCGCCGACGGTCAAGTGTGACCAAGACCTGTTCTGAAGGTTGGCCCGGACGCGCCGGCGCTCGCCACCCCGCCTTTGGCGTTATCCGCCTCCGTGGCCCCGGAGGAGCGGGCGCTGCCGGTTCCTCGACGTCGCGAGGAGCCGCTCGTCGGCGAGCTCGGCAGGCTCGCGCAAGACGATGCAGCGGTGTGATTAGACCTGACGCAGCTGCGCTGCGGGGTGCCGGCGCGTCTCGGCCGGGCCGCCCCGGACCGAGGTCAGGTCTGCTCCCAGCCTTGGCCGCATGTCCGTGCGGAGCGTCATTCCACGTCACCGCAATTGGCAGGGATCCTTCTGGTCGCACTTGGTCAGCACAGCGTGAATCTCGGCTGCCGCTCAACCTTGCGACCACAACTCGTTGCACTTCTGAGCTGGGGAACGAGACAAGTCTCATCTGGAGGCGTGGAGGAACTCGCGGTTCAGTCTGGCGATGCTGGCGAACGGGATTTCCTTCGGACACGATGCGACGCATTCGCCGGTGTTGGTGCAGCCGCCGAATCCTTCGTCGTCCATCGCGGCGACCAGGTCGAGGACCCGCTGTTCGCGCTCAGGTTGCCCTTGGGGCAGCACGTTCAGGTGTGTCACCTTCGCCGAGGTGAACAGCATCGCCGACCCGTTCGGGCAGGCTGCCACGCACGCCCCGCAGCCGATGCACGTGGCGTTGTCGAACGCGACCTCGGCGTCCGGCTTCGGGACCGGCGTGGCGTGCGCCTCCGGGGCGCTGCCGGTTGGTGCGGTGATGTAGCCGCCGGCTTGGATGATCCGGTCGAACGCCGACCGATCGACGACCAGGTCCTTGACCACCGGGAAGCCCTTGGCGCGCCACGGCTCCACGTCGATCACGTCCCCGTCGCGAAATGCCCGCAGGTGGAGTTGGCAGGTCGTGGTCTGCTCCGGACCGTGTGCTCGGCCGTTGATGACCACTCCGCAGGCTCCGCAGATGCCTTCTCGGCAGTCGTGGTCGAAGGCGACCGGTAGCTCGCCGCTGGTGATCAGGTCCTGGTTGAGCACGTCCAGCATCTCCAGGAACGACATGTCCGGGCTGAGGTCCTCAACGGCGTACGAGACCATCCGCCCTTGGTCCTGGGGACCGGACTGACGCCAGATGCGTAGTGTGAGTTTCACGTGTAGCTCCGCTGCGTGGGGTGAACATGATCAAAGGTCAGTTCCTCGCGATGCAGTACGGGTCGGTCGCCGTACTCCCACGCGGCGACGTGACTGAAGTGCGCGTCGTCCCGCAGCGCCTCACCGTCGGCGGTCTGATGCTCCTCGCGGAAATGCCCGCCGCAGGACTCTTCGCGCAGCAAGGCGTCCAGCAGCATCAGCTCGGCGAGTTCGAGGAAGTCCGCGACCCGGTTGGCCTTCTCCAGCTCCTGGTTGAGCTCGGTTCCCTCGCCCGGGACGCGGACCGAGCGCCAGAACTCCGTGCGTAGCTCAGGTACGCGTTCCAATGCCGAGCGCAGGCCGCTGTCGTGACGAGACATGCCGCAGTGGTCCCACATCAGCAGGCCCAGTTCGCGATGGAACGAGTCGACGGTTCGCGTGCCGTTGATCGAGAGCAGCCGGGTCAGTCGGGTCCGTACCTCGGCTTCGGTCGCGGTGACCGCGGGATGTGCCGCGTCGACCGCGTCGAACGTGGTGCTGCCGATGTAGTCGTTGATCGTGGTCGGCAGGACGAAATAGCCGTCCGCCAGGCCCTGCATCAGCGCCGAGGCCCCGAGCCGGTTCGCCCCGTGATCGGAGAAGTTCGCCTCGCCGATCACGAACAGGCCGGGGACCGTGCTCTGCAGGTCGTAGTCGACCCACAGCCCGCCCATCGTGTAGTGGATCGCGGGGTAGATGCGCATCGGGACCTGGTACGGATCCTCGGCGGTGATCCGCTGGTACATGTCGAACAGGTTGCCGTACCGGTCCTCGATCGCCGGTCTGCCCAGCTCTTCGATCGCGTCGGCGAAGTCCAGGTACACGCCCAGCCCTCCCGGCCCGACCCCGAAGCCGGCATCACAGCGGCTCTTCGCCGCCCTGGACGCGATGTCGCGTGGGACGAGGTTGCCGAAGCTCGGGTACAGCCGTTCGAGGTAGTAGTCCCGTTCGTCCTCCGGGATCTGGTCCGGCGGCCGGGTGTCGCCCGGGCGTTTGGGCACCCAGATCCGGCCGTCGTTGCGGAGCGATTCGCTCATCAGCGTCAGCTTCGACTGATGGTTGCCCGAGCGAGGGATGCAGGTGGGATGGATCTGGGTGAAGCAGGGGTTGGCGAAGTAGGCGCCGCGCCGGTGCGCGCGCCAGATCGCGCTCGCGTTGGACCCCTTGGCGTTGGTGGACAGGTAGAACACGTTGCCGTAGCCACCGGTCGCGAGCACGACGGCATCGGCGAGATGCGTTGTCAGCTCGCCGGTGATCAGATTGCGGGCGACGATTCCCCGCGCGCGGCCGTCCACGACGATGAGATCGAGCATCTCTGTGCGGGCGTGCATCTCGACGGTGCCGGCGTCGATCTGCCTCGACAGCGCCTGGTAGGCACCGAGCAGCAGTTGCTGGCCGGTCTGGCCGCGAGCGTAGAACGTGCGCTGAACCTGTACGCCGCCGAACGAGCGGGTGTCGAGCAGACCGCCGTACTCGCGGGCGAACGGCACGCCCTGGGCAACGGCCTGGTCGATGATCTGCGCGGAGATCTCCGCGAGCCGGTAAACGTTGGCCTCTCGCGAGCGGAAGTCGCCGCCCTTCACCGTGTCGTAGAACAGCCGATAGACGGAGTCGCCGTCGTTGCGGTAGTTCTTCGCCGCGTTGATGCCGCCCTGCGCGGCAACCGAGTGGGCCCGGCGGGGAGAGTCCTGGAAGCAGAACTGCACCACCTGATAGCCCTGCTCGCCCAACGTCGCGCCCGCCGACGCACCTGCGAGCCCGGTGCCGACCACGATGACCCGGTGCTTGCGGCGGTTGGCCGGATTCACCAGTTTCGCAGTGAACTTCCGCTCGTCCCAGCGCCGTTCCAGAGCGACGTCCGGCGACTTGGTGTCGGCGATGGGAGCTCCGACGGTGTGATCGATCATGCTCAGGCCACCAATCCGCTCATCACACCGATCGGGACAGCGAGGAACCCGGCCGTGATCGTCACGGCAACGACAGCACCAGCGATCCTGATCGCCCCGCCGGCGACGCCCAGGGTGCGGGCCGCGCTCGAGCAGCCGTGGTAGAGATGCAGTCCGAGCATCAGCAGCGCCAGGATGTAGATCACGTTGACCCACCACACGCTGAAGTCGGCGACGATGTTGTGGTACGGCTGTCCGTCGACGTAGTCCCGGTTCGCCACGCCCACGGTCAGATCGAGAATGTGCCAGACGACGTAGACAGCCAGCGTGGCGCCGCCCCAGCGCATCGTGCTGGTCGCGAAGCCGGCCCGCAAGCGCCGGCTGTGCACGTACCGGACCGGCCTGGCGCGGCGATCTCTGACGGACAACTGCGCGGCGGCGGTGACGTGCAGGACGACCGCGACGATCAGGCCGGCGCGCACGATCCACAGGAACACCCCGTACGGCAGCACAGGTTCGCCGATCTCGCGCAGCCAGCCCGCCTACTCGTTCAGGGCGGCAGCACCGAGGAAGACCTTCAGATTGCCCAGCATGTGCGCCAACAGATAGCCGACCAGCGCCAGGCCGGTCACCGCCATGACGGCCTTCTTCCCGATCGTCGAGGTCCAAAACCGGCCGATCGACGTGCGCCGTCGCGGCTGCACAGCGAGATCCGTGGTCACCTGACCGACGGTAGAGCCGCAGATGATCAGAGGGCAAAGACAAGATCAGTCTGATCATGATAGGTGGCGCCTATCATGGGCCAGGTGCAACTCCACCAGCTCAGCTACTTCGTGGCCGTCGCCGACACGCGGCACTTCACCCGCGCGTCCGAGCTCATGCGGATCGCCCAGCCCTCGATCTCGCAGCAGATCCGCGCCCTCGAGCGCGACGTCGGCGCCGAGCTTTTCCATCGGATACGGGGGAATCTCTCGCTGACCGAAGCCGGTGAGACGTTGCTGCCGTTCGCCAGGCGGATCCTGGCCGACACCGAGTCGGCGTACCAGGCGGTGCGCGAACTCGACGAGCTGGCGCGGGGGAAGGTGCGGCTGGGCGCCACGCCGAGCCTGTGCACGGGCCTCCTGCCGGCGATGCTCGCGAGATTCCGGGCGGCGTACCCCGGGATCGACCTCACACTGCGGGAGAGCGGTTCGCGGGATCTGCAGAACGATGTGTCCGAAGGCTCGCTGGATCTCGCGATGATCGTCGACTCACGGTTGCGTGACCACAGCCTGCTGCGCACGCGGCCGCTGTTCATCGAGGAACTCGTGGTGATCTCTGCCAAGGATCGGCCGGCGCCGGTACGGCGGGCACGAATGCGGATCGTCGACCTCGAAGATCGGCCGCTGGTGATGTTCCGGCGCGGTTACGACCTGCGCGACGTCACCATGGACGCCTGCCACGCCGAGGGATTCGAACCGTCGTTCGCCATCGAGGGTGGTGAGATGGACGCCGTGCTGGAATGCGTGGATGCCGGCATGGGCATCGCGGTGGTGCCTAGCACGGTCGTCAGGGACAGGTTTCGGGTCACTCGATTCGCCGCGCCAGGGCTCAGCCGCGTCGTACGGCTGGCATATCGCGAGGACGTGAAGCCGTCCAGGGCCGTCCGGGCTCTGCACGAAACCATCACCCATCAGCTCACCGATGCCGCCGCTCTTCCCCGCGGCATCCAATCCCTGGTGAAAGAAGGCGAACCGATGTGATGACGCCGCGGCCCCTGGCTGGTCAGTGCAGCGGGAGGTAGCGGGAAGCTGTCACTGGGACCCCGGCCGCGGTCCCACCCGTGCCTCCGACCTCGCCGTGCGGCGGGCTGTCGGCAGGCCGTCCTCGTCGAGGGCGGTCCTGGTACGCCTGTTGCGCTGTCGCGGTCGACCTGGACGCCGCCGCAGAGGAACTGCTCGGCCGTCGCCACCGGGATCTGCTCGGACTGTAGATCGACACCGATCGAGGCGCAGGAGGCCTGCACGGTCGGGAACTGCCGACGGAGAGCGTCTGGCTCGATGCTCCTGGCATCGAGCCAGACATGGTCGGAGCCGTCCCTGCGCATCGCTGCCTCGATCTCGCGGGCGACGATGTCACGCGGCGCCAGGTCGGCCCCCGATGGCCGGCCGGCCATGATCAGCCGGCCACGCGCGTCGCGCAGTACGGCGCGTTCTCCCCGGACCGCCTCGGTCACTAACGGCAACTGCCCGGGGGCTTCCCCGGTGAACAGAGCGGTCGGGTGGACCTGGACGAACTCCATGTCCACCGGCGACGCCCCGGCCAGCAGTGCGATCGCCATGCCGTCACCGCGCACAGCGGACGGGTTGGTGCTCGCCAGGTAGGCGTTGCCGATGCCGCCGGTCGCCAGCACGACGGTGTGCGCCTCGATCCGTGACGCTACGCCGCCCGCCTCGACAACGACACCGTTGACGCGCCCCGAGTCCGACTTGGTCAGGCCGATCGTCCGCCCGGCCATCGTCTCGACACCGGCGGCGCAGACCGCGGCATGCAGCGCGCGACAGACCTCGACGCCGGTGGCATCACCACCGGCATGCACAATCCGGGGATGACCGTGGCCACCCTCGAGTGTCCTCGACAGTGAGCCGTCCTCGCGCCGGTAGAGCGCGCCATGCGCGATCAGTTCGGTGACCCGCTGCGGTCGTTCCTCGACCAGGGCGCGCACGTTGCGCGGATCACAGAAGCCCGCCGCGGCGACGTAGGTGTCGTGTGCATGGTCGAGCGGATCGTCCTCGCCGAACGCGACGGAGCCGCCGCCATGTGCCCACGGCGTGCTGCCGTCGCCGGCGCTGAGCACGATCACCTCACGAGTCGCCGCCGGGCCGGGCGCGGCCGAGAGCCCGGCCGCGCCCGCACCGATCACGACAACGTCGACGGCGCGCATCACCGCGCGCCCGCCGGCTTGCCGATGGCAACCATCCGCTTGACGGAGCGCCGCGCGTGTACAAGTTCGCAGCCCGCGAGCTGACCGTCACCGATCCGTTCGCCGTGTACTACGTCCCCCGTGCGGAGGTATGCGGCGACGCGTCGGGGCAGTCGGCGTTGAGGCCGGATCCTCGCCCCAGCGGACGAGCGGGGGCATGGCCACCATTCGTGGGCGGTACCGAAACGCCGCGGTGGACAGGAGCGTTCGCGCTGGACGGCATACGGGCGCTGAAGCCGGTGGGGAAACGAAGGCCTCGTAGCCGTCGGCGCCGACGGTGAGGGTGCGGTAGAGCCTGAAGGTGCGGGTCCCATCAAGTCGACCTCGAGGTCGAACAGCGATTCGAGCGACTCGAGGGCACGACGGATCAGGCCCGAGCCGCGCATGCTCTGGTCGGCGAGCACGTGGATCGCCGGGTCGGCAAGGGCCTTGCGCTGCCCGTTCTGATTGGCCAGCCCGACAGAGGCCAGCGTTTTCGGTTAACGCGCGTCGGTTCCAGCCGCAGCATCCGTCCCAGCTTTCGCGACCCGACCGCATGTGCAGCGCCGCCAGCGCCCGGAGGCAGGCCAACCCGTCGATCAGTGACTGATTCGGCTGGGCCGGTTCCACGGTGCTAATTTTGCATTACTTGCGAAGGCGGCCGGGAGACGACATGTGCGGGTTCGGATCGTGACGGGAGTCGCCGCCTCCACCGCGGCGTACCACGTCGACGGTGACTCGGTCGGTGTGCTTGTCTGCCATGGGTTCGCCGGTAGCGGACTGTCGGTGCGTCCCTGGGCGGAGGCTGTCGCGACTGCGGGCCATACGGTCGCGTTGCCTTTGCTACCGGGGCACGGGACGTGCTGGCAGGACTTGGAGCAGACGACCTGGACCGACTGGTACGACGAGGTCGAAAGGGCTCTCCTCGGGCTGCGGGACCGGTGTACCGACATCTTCGTCTTCGGGTTCTCGATGGGCGGCGCGCTGGCCCTGAGACTCGCTCAGCGCCACCCCGACCTGATCGCCGGACTCGTCCTCGTCAACCCGGCGATCGCCACTCGCGATTGGCGGATCGGTCTGATCGGCAGGCTTCCGGCGCTGACCCGTTTGGTCCGCACTGCTCCCGGCATCGGTGGCGACGTCAGAAAGCCCGGTGTCGGTGAGACCGGCTATGAGGTCGTCCCGACGCGCGCGGTCCACGAGTTGACGCTGCTCTGGCGGGCCGTTCGCGCCGACCTCGCGGCGGTCCGTGCCCCGACCCTCGTCTACCGCAGCCGAATCGATCACGTCGTGGACGACTCCTCGGTCGACCTGCTGCGGAGCCGGCTTCCCACTCGCCCGGTCATCGAGGTGCTCGAGCACAGCTATCACGTGGCGACACTCGACAACGACGCCTCGACAATCATCGACGGAAGCCTGACCTGGCTGGCGAAGCACCGGCCTCGCGGATAACCCACGGCCTGTCCTATCCGCCATATTCAGATCGCTATCGGCTGATAGCTGTGATCGCATGCCGCTGACGGTCCGCGGCGCGTTGGGCTCCGGTAGCGTCGCGCTCGAACCATGACCTTCGGAGGTAGAACCGGTATGGCGACCAGCTCGCACGTCCTCGTGATCGGCATCGACGGCGTCAGGTACGACGTACTGCAGGAGGTGGCGACGCCGAACATCGACGCGATCGGGCGCAACGGCTTCCTCCGCCCGGTGGTGGTGAACCGAGCGGCACCCACCATCTCGGGCCCCAGCTGGACGACCATGGTGACGGGGGTCCTGGCTCCGATCCATCAGGTCTTCGGCAACGACTTCAGCTCGGCACGGCTCGCGGCCTGTCCTGACTTCGTGTCGCTGGCCCGGGACACGCATCCCGGGATCCCGACGTACGTCGGTGCCGACTGGGAGCCACTGGTCACGAGCCACAGCGGCGGGCCGTTGTTCGGCGGTGGTGGCTATCTGCCTGACCGCCGTCGGGACGCCTCTTCGACGCCGCGGAACTGGCACGACTCCGATCAAGACGTCGCCGACCAGGCCCGTCAGTTCCTCGGCAGAGTCCGATCGGACTCGGGGTCGGTCTCCTTCGTCTACCAGCACGGACCGGACACGGCCGGGCACCAGACCGGAGTCAGCGATCTCTATCGGGAGTTCATCGAAGCGTCGGACACCAGGGTCGGCCAGCTCGTCGAGGCAGTCCGCAACCGCCCGCAGTACACCGCCGAACGCTGGCTGATCGTCGTGGCGACAGATCATGGCCACGTCGACGCCGGAGGCCACGGTGGCGACACGCCCGCGGAGCGAGAGGCCTGGATCGCGGCCGAGGGGGCGGACGTTCCTCTCGACGACGAGGAGTTGATCCTCGAACAGGCAGATGTCGCCGGCCACGTCGCCCACGTCCTGGATCTGCCCCGCCCGGGTGAGGGCGTTGGCGTCCCGTTCGGCACCCGGAAGTCGGCGGCATAACAGTCCCTCGCGGGATGCTGCGGCCAGAGCGGGCCGACTGGTAGCCGCGTTCCAGTTATGACCGCGATAGCAAGACCGAAGGGGCCGAGCTGTTACCTGATCGTCAGCTGTGCTGATAACTCTGGGCGACAGACAGCGGGTTCGTAGCCCGCATCCTCGAAAGGGAGTCATCGTGAGATCTTTCCGCCCCACAATTGCATTCTCGGCGACGCTCGGTCTGCTGGCCGGTCTGGGCGCTGTACTGGCCGGGTCAGCTCCGGCCGGTGCGGCGCAGGGCCGCGGCCGGGCTACCCCGTCCGGATCACGTGGTTTTCGTGTTGTTCGAGAACACCTCTGCCGGTTCGGTGATCGGCAGCCCGAACGCGCCGTACTTCAACCAGCTCGCCTCGACCGGCGCGAATTTCACCAGCTCGTTCGCGATCGAGCATCCGAGTCAGCCCAACTATCTCGACCTGTTCTCCGGGTCGAACCAGGGTGTCACAGACGACTCGTGTCCGCACACCTTCAGCAGTGACAACGAGGGTGCACAGCTGATCGCGAAGGGCCTCACCTTCAGCAGTTACTCCGAGGACCTGCCAGCCACGGGATCGACCACGTGCGGCTCCGGGAGATATGCCCGCAAGCATGCGCCGTGGACGAACTTCACCAACGTGCCCGCGTCGAACAGCAAGCCGTTCAGTGCGTTCCCGACCGACTTCACGCAGCTGCCGACGGTGTCCTGGGTGATCCCGAACCTGTGCAACGACATGCACGACTGCTCGGTGTCGACCGGCGACAACTGGCTCAAGGCTCACCTGGATGCCTATGTTCAGTGGGCGAAGACCCATAACAGCATCTTGATCACAACCTTCGACGAAGACGACTACTCGGGGAACAACCGGATCGCCACGATCGTCAACGGACAGCCCGTCAAGCCTGGCAGTTATGCCGAGCACATCGATCACTTCGACGTACTAAGGACCGTCGAGGACATGTACGGCCTGCCGTATGCAGGGGCCGCCGCGCAGGCCACGCCCATCACCGATGCCTGGGCGACCAGCGCCGATGTCCGCGAGATCTTCCTGCAAGGCGGTCTCGCGATGGATGACCCGGCCTCCTCCGCGACCGCCGGGACCCAGCTGATCGTCTGGGGTCGCAACGGTGGCGCGAACCAGCGGTGGAGCTTTCAGCCGAACACCGATGGCACCGTGACGATCAAGAACAGCGCATCCGGGCAGTGCCTCGACAACGCAGCGAGCTCGACCACGGCCGGCACGAAGATCATTCAGTGGCCTTGCACGGGTGGCGCGAACCAGCGCTGGACGGTCGTCTCGAGCGGCTCCGGCTATGCCCTGCTCAGTAAGGTGAGCGGTCTGGCCATCACCGCGACGGGCACCACGAACGGTTCCGTCCTCACCCAGCAGCCGAACTCGCGAACCGTCCAGCAGACCTGGTCGTTCGCCACAGCCGGATAGCGCCGCAGCAACGAACCACTGACGGCCGCAGTTCAGGGCCGACATGCCAGTCAGTTGCTCCTGGCATCAGTACAGGCCATCGTCCGCACCAGACCTGCGGACGATGGTCACAGCGCGACTGGAATCGGGGACGCGCCAGCTGCGAGGGCACCGCAGCTGGCGCGCACGCGCAGCTCTGGGCGCAGGAGCAACTGGTGCGGAGGCCGCCGAGGCTCGCGTAGCCGCTGCATCAGGAGATCGACCGCCGCGGCTCCGACGGCTTCGCGTGGTGGCCCCACGGCGGTGAGTGGGGGGTCTGCCAGCGCGGCGAGTTCGTCGTCGTACGTGACGACCGCGAGGTCGCCTGGGATCTCGATCCCGGCTTGACGAAGCCGGCTTACCAGTGGCAGCGCGGCGGCGTCGTTGTGGACCAGCAGAGCGTCGGCAGTCCCTGCGCGCACGCACTCGATCAGCGCCGCTGCGGCTTGGTCCACGGCCGCTGGACTGTCCCCGTCGAGTGTCCTCGGAACCTCGGAGGCGCATTCCTCGAGCCCGAGCTCTGACCGTGCCTCCTCGTAGCCTGCCCGCAACCGGGGTGCCGTGATCGTGTCGGAGTGCAGCAGACCGATCCGGTGGTGGCCGAGGCCCGCGAGGTGACGTACGGCCGTGTAAGCGCCGAATTCGTGGTCTGTCGCCACCTGCTCAACGCTGCCCGAGTCGCGGCCGACACGTCGCTCGGCCAGAACGGTGGGCACTGGGATCGAGCGCAACCATTCCTCGGTCTCGCGAGATCTGCTGGGGTCCAGGCGAGTCGCGATGACCAGGCCGTCGATGCCGGCTTCGAGGAGCCGGGTGACCAGCGACCGCTCCTCGGCGACATCGTTCTGGGAGACCCCCAGGACGAGCTTCGCGCCTAACGCATCCGCCGCGCTGCGGGCCCCGGCGACGACCTTCGGGTAGTAGTACGCCGAATGCGGTACGACCATGCCGATCGTCGGCGCACCGGGCGCGCGGGTCGCGGGTGCGTACAGCGCGGTGGAGGGGGATCCGGCTGGACGGCCGTCCGCCCCGGCAGGCACGGCGATGCGCGTCGCCCCACCGTGAACGCGCGCCACGAGGCCGTTGCGTGCCAGTTCGCGGACATCGACCCGCAGGGTGACGGCCGAGACACCGAGTTGATGGGCCAACTCGCTGATCTTGACCGTGCCCCGCTTCTCGACGCTCTCCAGGATCGCGCGGTGCCGCTCCTCGGCCCGCAGTACCGGCTTCCCATCCACCGCGTCCGTCATCCCCAAACGATATCACTATCCGCCAGTTCGTCGAAAGAACTTGCGAATGAAACCTTGACGGCAGGCAAGTGACATCAAATGATGTCACTTGATTCGAAGCGATAGGAGCGGACATGAACTGGCGCAAGGGCGCGGCCGTTGCCGTAGCCATCGGAACGGCGGCGCTGCTGGCCGCTTGTGGGACGAACAACGGTGGAGCTGGGGCAGCCGCTCAAAGCTCTCCCCAGCAGGCGAGCGGTGAGATCGTGTTCTGGTCCTTCCTCAAGGGATCGGATGCCGTTGCGGCGGCCTTCGAGAAGACCCACCCGGGGATCAAGGTGAAGTTCGAGACCCAGGCGGGTGGGCCGGACTACTACACGAAACTGTCGAACGCCGTGAAGTCGGGGGCGGTGCCTGACGTCGCCGTCGCGGAGTACACCCGACTCCCCGAGATCGTGAGTCTCGGCGGCGCGCAGGACCTCACGCCGGCCGCCGGGGCGCTGGTCGAGAAGACGTTCCCCGAGCCCATCCGTCAACTGGTGACGTTGGGGGGCAAGACGTGGGGAGTCCCGCGCGATGCCGCACCGATGCTCTACTACTACCGCAAGGACTTCTTCGCCGCTCACGGCTTGACGCCCGCCACGACGTGGGACGAGTTCCGCGCGCTCGCGGCGAAGGTCGTCAAGGCTGATCGGAAGGCACGAGCTGCGGCCTACCTCAGCGGAGACGCCAACCTTCTCACCGATCTCTCCTGGCAGGCCGGCGCCCATTGGTTCGGCACGGACGGCGATGCCTGGACGGTCAACGTCGACGACGCGGCCTCGAAGAAGGTCGTCAACTACTGGCAGGGCCTCGCCAAGGACCACTTGGTCGGCACCTTCCCGACGTACGCCGACGAGTTCTGGCAGGGTGTCCAGTCCAACAAGGTGGTCGGCTATGTCTGCGCCAGCTGGTGCGCCGGCGGCCTGCAGGCGACGGTTCCCGGCCAGACCGGCAAGTGGGCCGTTGCCGAGTTGCCGAGCTGGGACGGCAAGCCGGCTTCGGCGATGTGGGGTGGCTCCTCGTTCATCATCCCGAAGGGCGCGAAGAACGCGGCTGCGGCGCAGACGTTCATCAACTGGATCACGACCGACCCTACGGGCATCGCGGCGTGGTACGGCTCCGGCACCAGCAGCATGTACCCGGCCTCGCCCGAACTGCTGCCGGTGGCGAAGAAGTCGTTCAACACGAAGTTCTTCGGCGGACAGGACATCTTCGAGGTCGGCACCCGTTCGTACACGGCCGTCACCGGCGGTTGGACCTGGGGCCCGGCGATGTCGGTGACGGACAAGGCCTTGCTCGACCGCATCGGCAAGATCCAGGCCGGGTCACTCGGTGACGCCCTTGCCGGCGTCGATGCGGAGACGACCAAAGCCTTGCAGAGCCGCGGTCTGAATGTCCGGGGTTGAACGCGTCCGATGAGCACCCCGATGATTCGCAGGCAACGCCGAACTGCGGGACTGCTCCTCGGTCCCTATTTCGTCCTTGCCTGCCTCGTGACCCTGGCCCCGTTGGTGTATGCGGCTTGGCTCAGCTTGTTCAGCGATCGGAGCTCCGGGCTGGGATTCGGCGGCGTCGAGCACGTCTTCGTTGGACTCGGCAACTACCTTCGGGCCTTGGGAGACAGCACGTTCCGGGCCGGTTTCGTGACGGTTGCGGCGTACATGTGCCTCTACGTGCCGGTGCTTGTCGTGGCGTCCCTCGCGCTGGCACTGCTGCTCGACTCCGGGCTCGCTTGGGCCCGGAAGGCGATGCAGGCCGCGCTTTTCCTCCCGCACGCAGTGCCGGGGCTCATCGCTGCCCTCATTTGGCTGTACCTGTACACGCCCGGGCTCAGCCCGGTCATCGGGTGGCTGGGCGGCCTCGGGGACAACGGGGGGCCGGCCAACACGGCCCCGCTCGTGTCCGTGATCAACATCGCGGTCTGGCAATGGCTGGGCTACAACGTGGTGATCTTCTATGCCGCGCTGCAGGCCGTCCCGCGTGAGGTGGTCGAAGCGGCCGCTGTGGACGGCGCGAAGACCTGGCAGATCGCGGTACGTATCAAGGCGCCGTTGATCCGGTCCGCGGTCACGATGGCTGCGCTGTTCACCGCGATCGGCGGGGTGCAGTTGTTCACCGAGCCGAAGATCCTCGACCAGGCGTCGGCATCGATCACGAGTACCTGGACGCCGAACATGTTCCTGCAGAGCGCGGCGTTCGACCGCAACGACTTCGGGCTCGCCGCCGCGGCGTCGATCCTCCTCGCCCTGGTGGCAGGCGGAGCGTCGTTCTTCGTGATGCGTCTCGGCCGGAGGGGAGAAGCATGACCCAGCCGACAGTCGCGTGGACGCGGGTGTCCAGGCCGACCTCGGCCGCCGTCCTGGGCGCCCAGTCGGGTCCTGGGCAGACGGCGCCAATGGAACGCCCGAAGGATCGGCCGAACCGCGGCAGAACACGTCCTGCCTGGCTGTCCCGGTCGGTGATCAACGTCGTACTGCTCATCGCTGTGGCCTATGCGCTCCTTCCGCAGGTGTGGCTGGTGATGGCGTCGACGAAGGATCTCCACGACCTCTTCGGTACCAACGGCTTCGCTCCCGGTGCCGGGTTCAACCTCGACGAGAACCTGCGATACCTCTTCCAGGCACAGGACGGGATCTACCTGCGTTGGCTGGGCAACACGGTGCTGTACGCCGGAGGCGGGGCCCTCGCGGCGTCCCTCCTGTGCGTCATGGCGGGCTACGCCTTCGACAAGCTCGAGGTCCCGGGCCGCGAGGCACTCTTCGGCCTGGTCCTGGTCGGCGTGATGATCCCGAGTACGGCGTTGGCGTTGCCGACGTACCTGCTGGCCTCGAAGGTTGGCCTCGCCAACACCTTCCTGGGAGTGTTCATCCCCGGCCTGGTGTTCCCGTTCGGGGTGTACCTGGCCCGGATCTTCAGCGCCGCTTACGTGCCGGACGCCGTGATCGGCGCGAGTCGCGTCGATGGCGCGGGGGAAATGCGGACGTTCTGGTCGGTCGCGTTCCCGATGATGCGACCTGGCTTCGTCACGATTCTGTTGTTCCAGTTCACCGCGATCTGGAACAGCTTCTTCCTGCCGCTCATCATGCTCTCGGACACTCGGCTCTACCCGGTGAATCTCGGTCTGTATGTCTGGAACACGACCGCGATGAGCCAGGGCCGACCAGAGGACTACCTGCTCGCGATCACCGGCTCGCTGGTCGCGATCGTGCCGCTCATCCTGTTGTTCCTTACCCTGCAACGCTTCTGGCGTGCGGGCATGACCGCGGGGGCGATCGATTGAGTGCCAACGGCAACGGGCGCCCCCGGGCCTTGCTCGCGATGGGTAGGACGGTCCGGGACGAGCTGTTCGGTCCCGACGACGTACGCCGCCTCAACAGTCTCGTCAACCTCCGTCCGGGGCACGCGGTGCAGGACTTCGCGACGGTGCCCGACCTCGGCATGGTCGAGGTGCTGGTGACCGGGTGGGGGTGCCCGCCGGTGGATGCCGGCGTCCTGCGGCGGGCGCCGCGCCTTCGGGCGATCGTCCACACCGGCGGCTCGGTCAAGCATCACGTCACCGATGCTTGCTGGGAGCAAGGGATTGTCGTCTCGTCCGCGGTCGAGGCGAACGCCGTTCCGGTCGCGGAGTACACCCTGGCGGCGATCCTGTTCGGGCAGAAGCGCGTCATCGAGACCAGCAGGCGCTACTGCGAGCTTCGGGAGTCGCGATCGTGGGCGTCGTCGTACGCCGGCTTCGGCAACTACCGACGGGTCGTGGGGATCGTAGGTGCGTCGCGGATCGGCCGCAGGGTCATCGAACTGCTCGCACCGTTCGACCTCGAGGTGCAACTGGCCGACCCGTACGTCGATCGCGAGGACGCCGACCGCCTCGGCGTCCGGCTCGTCGAACTCGACGAGCTGCTCGCGGCGTCCGACACCGTCTCCCTGCATGTCCCGAGCCTGCCCGAGACGCGACACCTGCTGAACGATCGGCGGCTTGCCCTGATGCGCGACGGCGCCACGCTGATCAACACGGCCAGGGGTGCCGTGGTCGACGGTGCCGCACTCACTCGCGAGCTGATCTCGCGACGTCTGCACGCGGTCATCGATGTCACCGAGCCCGAGCCACTTCCGGCGGACTCGCCGCTCTACGACCTGCCGAACGTGTTGCTCACCCCGCACATCGCGGGCTCGCTGGGCAACGAACTGCGCCGTCTCGTCGACCACAGCCTCGACGAACTGGAGCGGTGGACCCAGGGCAACCCCTTCGCGTCCCCGGTCCGGCGCGAGCTACTCAGCACGTCCGCATGACCAAACCCAGATCCAAGGAGCTGTCATGAAGGAATCTCAGCCCAGCAGGCGCGCCGTGCTGCGGGCAAGTGGCGCTACCGGCCTCGCGCTTGCCCTCGGCGCCTGGTCGGGGCAGCACGCTTCCGCGGTGCCCACGCTCGCCAGTACCCCCACGACGACGGTGACCGACCTCGGTCCCGGTCTGCTCCAGTTCTCCCTGATGAGTTCTGTGGTCGTCGGTGACTACGCCTACATCGGTTCACGGAACGTCGAGCCCGCGCGGGTCGTCGCGTTCCACCTGCCGACGCACAAGGTCGTGGCACGCACCGACGTACCGACTGGTTACACGATCCAGGCGATGGCTGCCGATCCGACGGGGCGCTACCTGTACTTCGGCGTACTCCAGAAGGACGGAGGTCCGCAGAACAACCTCTACCGGTGGGACCTCGGCGATCTCACCAAGCCGGCCACGTCGATCGGGCGGATGGGTGATCGGGACGTGCGCGACATCACCGTCGCGCCGGACGGCGTGGTGTTCGCGGTAGGTGGCGGCAGCCCGACCGCGCCGGCGCTGTGGGAGTACAGCCCCGCGACGGGCCTGGTGTCCAACCGCGGCATCCCGGCCCCTTCGTCCACCCTCGCTCGGGCAGTCGCGGCAACCAGGACGACGGTGTTCTTCGGCGGGGGCAGCACGTTGGGTGGCGGCGGCAACGCCAGCCGGGCGTCGCTGTTCGCGTACGACCGGGCGGCCGCTACCTTCGCCGACGTGACGCCTGACGAGATGGTGGGCGACCCGAGCATGCGCGAGCTCGCCGTGATCGGCGACCGACTCGTCGCGGGTTCGGCCGGGGCCACCTCGCCCGCGAAGATCGCGATCATGGACCTCGCCGGGCTCTCGTCGTACCGGCTCACCACGCTGACCGGGGCGGTCACCAAGATGTACGCCGCGCACGGTGACACCGTCTACTACGCCGCGACCGACACGCTCGAGTCGATCTCGTTGTCCACCGCCCGGATCTCACCGGTGCCGTACGACGGTCCGTCGCTCGGGGAGATCTGGGGCGTCGACGTCCGCGGCGACACGGTGGTCGCCGTCTCGGGCTACGGCTTCGTCGCGGAGGTGACTCCGGCAACCGGCGCGTACGTCGTGACCGACCTGGGCGAGGCCGGTGCGCCGGTCGACGCTCAAGCGGTCATGGGCATCGCCGCCGGCGGGGGGTACGCCTACGTGGGCGGGAACGGCGCCATGGCCCGCCACAGCCTGTCGACCGGCGAGGTCCTGAACCTGCGCATGCCGGGTGAGGCCAAGGACGCTGAGGTTCTGGACGGCATCCTGTACACCGGCCAGTACAACTCGATGGGCATCTGGCGCTACGACCCTCGCGACGGACAGGCCCCACGCCAGGCCGCGCACTTTCCCACCGACCAGAACCGTCCGCTGGACACGCAATGGGACCCGGTGAACCGGCTTCTGCTCGTGGCCGTGCAGCGCGACACCGAGGGCGGGGGCGCCCTGTGGACGTACGACCCGAGGACCGGAGCGGCGGCGAACGTCCAGAACCCGATCGACGCCGCCCAGCTGGTCCGCGCGGTCGCGACCCGCGACGGCATCGCCTACCTCGGTGGGGACAACGCGCAGCCGACGGGACCTCGTGGCACGGTGGTTGCCTTCGATCCTGTACGCCGGAAGGAGTTGTGGCGTCTCGAGACCAACCAGGGCTACGGAATCGGCTCCCTGGTCGTGCACGGACGCTACCTGTACGGGATGGCGCTGAAGGGTGGCTTCTTCGTCATCGACCTCGAGCTCCGGAAGGTCGTCCACACGGCGAACCTCAGGCCGGTCTGCCCACAGTGGTCGGCGATGCTGCTGAACCGCGGGCGGATCTACGCGGTGTCGGACACCACGCTGATGAGGTTCGATCCGAAGACTTTCGCGATGGAGGTCGTCGTACCGCAGCTGAACGGCGGCTGGTACAGCGGCTGCCACGTCAACAGTGACGAAGCCGGCCGGCTCTACACGCTGCGCGGCCGGAACCTCGTCGTGATCGACGATCGTCCCTGACCCACTGTCTGTTCTTCGGTACGGCCGATCCTCAACGAGGAGTGAAGATGAACGATTCGAGCTCGATCACACGACGCCGCGCCCTCCAGCTCGCGGCGGCCGCGGCGGTTGCCGCGGGCACCACAGTCACGGCCGGCGGCCCGGCGCGGGCAGTCGGGCAGCGCGAGTCCACGGAGGTCACCGACCTCGGGCCGGGAGTGAGCAAGTTCGCGCTCATGAGCGGCGTGCTGGTCGGCGACACCTTCTACATCGGTTCACGCAATCTCGATCCGCCCCACGTGATCGGCTACCACCTTCCGACCCGGAAGGTCGTCTCGCGTGCGGACCTGACGTCCGGCTACAGCATCCAGGCACTCGCGGCCGACCCCTCGGGACGCTACCTCTACGCGGGCGTTCTGCAGGACGCCGCCGGGCCACCGAACCTGCACCGCATCGATCTCACCGACCCCGGGACGGCGCAGCCGGTGGGCCGGACAGGCGAACGCGACATCCGTGATCTTGCGGTGGCGCCCGACGGCGTCGTCTACGCGGTCGGCGGCGACGGCGGTACGATCGCGCCCGCGCTCTGGGAGTACGACCCGGCCACCGGCCTGGTCCGCAGTCTCGGCGTACCCGATGCCAATGCGACGCTCGCGCAGGCGGTAGCGGCGACTGACGCGACAGTGTTCTTCGGAGCCGGAAGCATCCTCGCCGGTGGCGGCGGCGCGAGCCACGCGACGCTGTTCGCCCTCGACCGCGCGACGGGTTCGTTCACCTCTGTTCTGCCCGCGGCGTTCGCAACCGCGGTGTCCGTGACCGACCTCCAGGTTCTCGGGGACCGGCTCGCAGTCGGGCTCAAAGGCCCCGGCAAGTCGGTACTGATGATGCTGGGCAACCTGTCGTCGTACGAGACGATCCCGCGGACCGGCATCCTCTTCCAGGCATCCGGCGACACCATCTACTTCGCCAACAACCCCAACGTCTACGCATACTCCACGGTGACCAAGAAGGTCACCACCGTGCAGGACGGGCAGGACCTCGGCACCACCTGGGGCCTCGGCGTGCACGACGGCACCGTGGTCAGCGTGTCCGACTACGGCTTCGTCGCGACCATCGACCCGGTCGCGCGCTCGGTGTCGTTCACCGATCTCGGTGAGGCGGGCGCGCCGGCCGATCCGCAGCTCGCCATGGGCATCGAGGCAGGAGCGGGTTACGCGTACGTCGGTGGTACCGGAGTGGTCGCGCGGCACGCGTTGGACAGCGGAGCGGTCGTCAACCTGCAGCTGCCTGGCGAGGCCAAGGACGGCGTTGTCGTCGACGGCGTTCTCTTCACCGGGCAGTACAACAACCAGGGCTTGTGGTCGTACGACCCTGCTGGCGCCGGGCCTGCTCGCGTGGCCGGCTTTCCCACCGGGCAGAACAGGCCCCTCGACGTCTGCTGGGATGCCGTCAACCGCCTCGTCCTGGTCGGGGTGCAGTCGGACACCAATGCGGGTGGCTGCTTCGCCGCGTACGACGTGGCGCTGCGGCAGGTGCGGACCTGGGTCAACCCGATCGACTCTCTCCAGATGGTTCGGGCGGTGGCGACCCGCAACGGTCTCGCCTTCCTCGGCGGCGACAACATCTATGCAGGCGGCCCCCGCAGTACGGTCGTCGCCTTCGATCCGCTGACGGGAACGGAGCAGTGGCGGCTCGACCCCGGGGCGCCGTACGGGATCGCCGCACTCGCCGTACAAAGCCACTATCTGTACTGCCTGCACCGCCAGGCGAGCGGCCTGACGGTCATCGATCTCGAGACGCGATCGGTCGTTCATCGCACCGACCTGAGCGCCGTCTGCACCGACTTCGGAGCACTCGTCACCAACCGAGGCGTCGTCTACGGAGTCTCGGACACCACGGTGTTCCAGATCGATCCGTCGAGCTTCGCCGTCCGCGTGGTCGTTGCCGACATCAACGGTGGGTGGTACAGCGGCCCGCACATCACCAACGACGAACAGGGCATGCTGTACACGATGCGCGACCGCAACCTGGTCCGCATCAACGACCGAGCCCCAGCCGCTCGTTGAGGTCGACGCTGTTTGGCCAGGCGCCTGTGACCGCCGGTGACCAGCCTGATCCGCGTCGACGGCGCGCTGTGGACACAGAGGGATCCACCGCGCGCCGTCAGCCGGGTCACAGTTGTTCGATGATGATGTCGTCGTCGTAGACCACGACGTCGGGTCCTCCGGTGGGGTAGCCGGGGAAGTTGGCGGGGTTCCAGTTCGGCCGATAGATGCCGAGATGGAAGTACGGCGCCAGGTCCTGGTGGTAGTTGTTCGGTCCCGGGTGACTGAGAACCTGTGTGCCGTTCAGCGACGCGGTCACCAGGCCGTCGGAATCCGGTGTCGACCAGGTGATGTTGAAGTCCCAGTGGCTCCAGGCGCCGAAGGCGCAGGCGCCGAGATCGAAAGATGTACTGACCACAGTGGTTGGGTCTACAAGGTGATGGATGCGGACCTGCCAGTAGTCCTGAATGACGGCCAGCTGGATCGGGGGATTGGTGTCGGCCCCGTTGACCAGCTTGTAGCCGTGCCATTGTGCGGTAATCGTCCCTGCGGAGAAGGGCGTCCAGTTCGCGGGAAGGTACGTCGAGAGCCGGAAGCGGAACTGCCCGTAGCCGAACGTTCGGAGCGCCACCTCGGAGCGGTAGGACTGCCCGTCGTCGGGGATGGTGAAGCGGGCAGCCGGGTTCTGCGCGTCCGTCGGGCCAGCGACGACGCCCATGGTGCCGTTGCCGTTCAGCCCGGTGAGTGGCCAGCTGGACAGGTTGCCGGAGGAGAAGTCGTCGGAAAAGACGACCGTACTGTCAGGTCGCGGGCGAACCCGTTGGGTGGCGGTGTGGGCCGGAGCGGCGAGGCCGATCGCCGCGGACGCGCGGAACAGGGTTCGTCGTGACATCGATGGGAGTGGACGGGCGGCGAGTGGTCCGGACGGAGGGAGCGGCATTGGATCCTCCTCGAAGGTTCAGCAAGGTGGCTGGTCGATCTTTGGATTCCTTCAGCGGTTCACGGACTGACGCGTGGATCCGGCAAGGCAGCGGTTGCCGGCCTCGACGATCGCGACGATGTCGAGGATCTCGGTGGTCGGGACTGTCGGGCGGTGGTTGCGGCCGGCGGCGATCAAGGCGGTGAGCAGGCCGGTGAGCATGGGTTCTCCGGCAACGATCTCGAACGACTCCTCGCCGGTTGCGAAGCGCAGCCGGCCGGCCGTGACCGGCTCCCACTCTGCGGGGCCGGAGAGTCGGGCCTGGCGGTCGTCGGGCCAGGTGAGGGTCAGTACGCCATCATCGAGTCCGACGGTTTCGCAGCCGGGGCCGAGGGCGGCGACGGCGAGGTCGACCAAGTGGACGCCGTACCAGGAGAGACCTGGATGACCGGGCTGGGTCGGGAGTGGGCCGCTCAGGTCTGCCGTGAGGACGGGCTCGGAGCGCAGGCTGCGCTGGAATTCGTGGGTGAACCTCTTCGGTGAGCCTGCCAGTACGAGAGCACCGGCGGCGGCGTCGAGCATGCCGCGTGCCTCGGCAGAGGTCATTGCGAACCTGGTGTCGACATAGACGGGTTTGCCGAAGTGGGCGACTCGATGGAAGAGGTCAGCGTGCGTTCGCGCGTCTGCTTCGACGATCAGGATCACGTCGGATAGTTCTGCCACCTGTTCCGGGGTGTCGAGCAGTGGCACGCCGAGTTCGGCCAATGTCTGGGAGTTGGGGGCGCCGCGGCTGCTGAGCGGGAAGTCCTCGCGGGGTTCTGCGGACCAGGCCCCGGCCACTTGCCCGCCGTCCACGGTTCCGGCGGCAAGCAATTTGGTGAACGAGATGGCATGGGGTGAGTCGGTGCCGACGAGCCCGAAGCGGACGGGGTTCATCCTTTGACTCCGGTCGCCGCGATGCCGGCCACAATGTGGCGTTGCAGTATTACGAAGATCAGCAGGCACGGCAGGAAGCTGATCAGTGCAGCCGCCATCAGGTTGGACGTGGAGACGGTCTCGGTGTTCAGACTGGCAAGTCCGACGGTGAGGGTCCGAGCCGAGTCGGACTGCCCGACGACCAGCGGCCACAGTAGGTCGTTCCAGTGCCAGAGGAACAGGAAGATCGCCAGGGTGGCGATGACGGGCCGGATCAGCGGCAGCACGATCGACACGAATGTGCGCCATTCGCCCGCACCGTCGACCCGCGCGGCGTCGAAGAGTTCGTTGGGCAGTTCGCGGATGAACTGGCGGATCAGGAAAACCGCCTGAGCATTGGCCAGGGTCGGCAGGATCAGGCCCCACAGGGTGTTCACGCCGCCGACGTGAGCGACCAGGACGAAGGTGGGGATCAAGGTGGTCTGTACCGGCACCATCAAGGTCGCGACGATCGACCACAGTACGACGTTGCGACCGGGGAATCGCTTGCGGGCCAGGGCGTACGCCGCCATCGACGACGTGAACAGGATCACCACGACCGAGATGGCCGAGTAGCAGAACGAGTTGAGCAGCCAGCGGGGAAACGATCCGAGCCGGAGGATCCGCACGAGGTTGTCGAAAGTGAGCTCGCGCGGCCAGGCGTTCGGGATGGTCGGCGCATCCTGCGGTGACAGGGCGAGGATCACGACGGCGATCAGCGGGGCGACCGTGAACAAGGAAGCGACACAGAGGAGCGTCATCAATCCGGCCCGCGGAGGTCTCCGTCCGGCCGCGGCCCGACGTACCTTGGCGGCGGGCCGGCGTGCCGGTCTCGTGGCTGCTTGCAGAGTCTGTGTCATGCCGTTTCCTTCTCCTCGAGCCAGCGCCGCTGGAGGATCGACAGGACGAGGACGATGAGGAACAGCGCGACGCCGATCGCGGCGGCGTACCCGAAGTCGAGGAACTTGAAGCCCGCGTCGTAGAGGAAGTAGGTGATGCTGAAGCTCGCCCGGGCCGGTCCGCCGCCGGTCATCACGTAGATCGTGTCGAAGACCTGGAAGCCGATGATCGTCTCCATCACCAGCACGAAGAAGAACACCGGCTTCAGCAGCGGCAACGTGATCCGGAGGAAGACCTGGCGCGGCGATGCGCCGTCGAGGACCGCGGCCTCGTAGACCTCCGCCGGTTGCGCCTTCAGGCCGGCGAGGAAGACGAGCATCGAGTATCCGAAGCCCTTCCAGACCGAGACGACCGCCAGACTCGCCAGCACCAGCAACTGTTTCCCGGTCAGGAAATGCACGGGTCCCAACTGGAGCTCGTGGAGGGCCGCGTTCACCGGGCCGTCGGTCCGGAAGATCCAGGACCAGACGATTCCGGCGAGTACGAACGAACAGAGGTAGGGGACGAACAGCAGGGCTCGGAAGATCCCGGTCGCGCCGCCTGCCACGGCATTGAGCAGCATGGCGCCGCCGAGCGACACGACGATCGTGGCCGGCACGAACAGGGCGACGTACAGGAACGTGACGCCGACCGAGTGCCAGAAGTTCGCGTCGGCCAGGAGTCGCGCGTAGTTGTCGCCGCCGATGAATGTCACGTCGCCGTTCAGCCGGTACCGCGTGAGGCTCATGCCGGCGGCACCGAGGATCGGGATGAACTTGAACGCGCCGAAGATCACCAGAACGGGCAGCAGGAACAAGAGACCGGTGATCGCCTCACGACGTCGTGACGGTGTTTGGGTGGACATGGTGACCCTCTCGGCTCGTCAGGACTGTTGCAGCGCCGTACGTGCTTCGGTGGCGGCCTGCTTGAGGGCTTCCTCGGGGGTGACATCTCCACGGAGGGCGGCCTGGACGTGCGGTGCGAGGATCGTCATCACCTGACGCGACGCAGGTGACGGCTCACCGGGATTCGCATTCGCCAGGGCGGCCCGCATCGCCGTCAGGTCCGGTGTCGACTTGTCGAGCTGCACGTCTCTGCGGGTCGGGAAGTTGCCTGCAGCCCCTATCAGGGACTTCTGGAACGTGGGCGAACTGAGGTACTCGAGGACCTGGTACGCCGCGGCGCGGTTCTTGCTCTTGTTGATCGAGGTCAGGGCGAGCAGACCGGGACCGCCGTACGTGACGGGTGCCTTCCCGGCGATCGGCCGGCCCAGGACCACGGTCTGCTTGCCGAGCGCTGCGCGGAGCTGGCCGAGCTCGGGCAACGAGGTCAGCTGCCGGAGCCCGACCTTGCCCGCGGCCATCGGCGAGCCTTCGATCGCGACCCCCTCGGTCGCCGCGTCAGCCGGCAGCCCACCGGCCTTCTTCAGGTCGACGAGGAACTGCAGTGCGGCAACGCCTTGCGGTGAGTCGAAGGCGACGTCCTTGCCGTCCTGACTAAAGATTCGCCCGCCCGCCTGCCAGACGAGGGGATAGAACGACATGTTCAATGTCTGCTCGGGGTTTCCGGCATAGTCCATGACGGCCACGCCCCGGCGCGCCAGGACCGGCGCCGCCGCCTTGATGTCGGACCAGGTACGCGGGAGCGCGACGCCCGCGTCGGTGAAGACCTTGGTGTTGTAGGCGGTGGTGAAGATGTTCTGGAAGATCGGTACGCCGTAGGTCTTGCCGCCGAAGGTCGCCGCCCGCAGAGAGCCCGGGTAGAACCGACCGCGCGACGCGGAGACGGCGTCGTCAACGGGGAGCAAGCCGCCCACCTTGAGGTACGTCGCTGCTTGGTCGGGCGTGATGAGGACGATGTCGGGGCCGGAGCCGGCGGCGAGTGCGGCGGAGATCTGTGCGTCGCGCTTGTCGAAGGTCTGCAGCTGGATCTCCAGGTGCGTGCCAGGATGTGCCTTCTCGAAGCTCTGCGTCGCGTCCTGCCAGAACTTCTTGCTGGCGGCCGGATCCTTGATGACCGGGTACATCCAGAGGACCACCTTGCCGTTTGCATCTCCCGGCGAGTTCTCGCCGGAGGTGCAGCCGGTGAGGCTGAGTGCCGTGGCCACGACGGCTGTCGCGGCCACGAAGAGGCGTCGTTTCACGTGGCTCTCCTTGCCTTGGGCAACTGCGGAGTTCAGCAGTTCGAGGGTGTGCTGGTGTCGGGGGCTGACGGTGGAAGGGGCCAGCAGTGGATCGCCCTCGCGGTGCATCCAGTCGAGGAGCAGCCGGGCGAGTGAGCGGACGGTTTCCTGGTGGTCCGGTTCGTCGGCCAGGTTCGTCGTTTCCGCAGGATCTGCGGTGAGGTCGTAGAGCTCGAGCGGAGCAGTCGATCCGACTGCCGGCCCGGCCAACGCGGCGGGGGTGCTCCGATGTATCCACGACTGGGTCGGGTCCATTGCCTGTGGGGCGTTGGAGAAGTTGGCGATCAGTTTGAACTCAGGGGTCCGCACTGATCTGCGGGGGTCGTAGTAGATGTGGTGGGTGAGTTGCCCGAGGACCGCGCGTGCGGTGTCGTTGCGGCCCTCGACGAGGCCGGTCAGGCTGGAGCCGCTGACGCCGTCGACCGGGTGATCGATCAGGTCGAACAGGGTGGGTACGACGTCGACATGGCTGACCTGCGTACGGACGCGGGTGCCTTGCCAGGCGGGCCGTCCCGGCGCCCGGATCATCAAGGCGACCTCCAGGCCAGGGTCGTACAGGGTGCACTTGGCGCGCGGCAATGCCAGCCCGTGATCGGTGGTGAAGACCACGATCGTGTCGTCGCGAAGCCCGGAGCTGTCGAGGGCGGTGAGGATCCGCCCTACGCCATCGTCCAACCGCCGTACGGCGCCCTGCAGTTCCGCGATCTCCTCGTGCGCGCCCGGATCGTCGCGCAGGAATGCCGGCACCGACACCCCCAGGCTGCTGTCCGGCCGGATGTCCGGCCCGAGGAACCCCATCACGCCCGGACGGTCACGGTCGGACGGCGACCGGTGCGGTTCGTGGAACCCGACCTGCAGATACCACGGTTCGTCGCTCCGGGCCGACGCCTGCACCGACTCGATCGCACGGTCGGCGACGGTGGTGTGGTGGTGGTCGGTGCGGACCCGGTCGAAGCCGAGACGCCGGGCGACCTCGACGTCAGGCAGGGTGCGTGATTCGTGGTGGACGCCGATGAGTTCGGTGCGATACCCGGCCGTCCGGAGCCGCCGCGCGAGATGGATCGACGGGTCGTTCAGGTCCCAGTCGAACGGGCTGTGCGTCAGGCCGAGCACACCGTTGCGTTGTGGGTACGTGCCGGTGAACAGGGCTGCTCGGGCGGGGCTACAGTGCGGCGCGGCCGAGAAGGCCAGGTCGAAGACGGCGGATTCCGCTGCCAGACGGTCGAGGCTAGGGGTGTGTACGGTCGGTACGCCGTAGCAGCCGAGGAACCGCCCCAGGTCGTGGCAGTGGATGAAGAGGATGTTGGGCCTCATCGTGGCTCAGGCCATTCTCGCGAGTGCGGCGGGGGTGACCGCGTGCTCGAGCGGCCGGCCATCGAGGTGCCGGCGGATCTCGTCGATGACGATCTGCCCCGCGCGGAGGCGTGATTCGCGGGTCGCGCCCGCGACGTGCGGTGAGACGAGCACGTTCGGGAGCCGGGTCCAGCGATCGCCGGCCGGGAGCGGTTCGCTGTCGAACACGTCCAGGGCCGCATCCAGCCGCCCTGACGAGACCTCGTCGTACAAGGCGTCCAGGTCGATGATCGAGGCACGGGCGGTGTTGACGACCCCGGCGCCGTCCGGCAGCAGGGCGAGCGCGTGCGCGTCGATCAGGTGGTGCGTCTCGGGAATGCCCGGTGCGTGGATCGAGAGTACGTCGGTGCGCGGCAGCAGGGTCGCGAGATCGGCCGCGTACGGCGCCAGCGGGTCCCCGGGTGGCAGGTAAGGATCGTAGACGCGGACCTCCGCGCCCAGGGCACGGACCGCCGCGATGTAGGCACGGCCCGTTCGGGACGCGCCGACGACCGTAACCCTGGCTCCACGGAGCTCCCGGGCGCGAGGGATCTTCCTGGCGCGCTCCCAGCCGCCCTTTCTCCGGAGGCCATGATCCAGGCGGGGGACGCGTCGCAGGAGTGCCAGGGAGTAAGTGAGCGCCAGTTCGGCGACGGCCGGCGCCATCGCGTCGCCTGCCTGCGAGATCGGGATGCCGCGCTGCCAGAAGTCGGGTCCGGTGATCGACCTCAACGACGACGCCGCATGTGCGACGAACCGCAGCCGCGGCGCCAGTGCGAGCCGGTCGGCGGTGATACATGGGAATCCCCAGGCCGACACGAGGATCTCCACCCGGGCCATCGTCTTCCCGAACGCACCGAGGTCCTGGAGTGCAGCCGTGGTGGTGACGCGGACGCGGCCCAGTTCGTCGAGCGCCTGCCGTGCGGTCGCCGGGAAGAAGGCGCCTCGCTCGGGCTCGTCGACCGCGAGCAGGATGCCTGGCCCGCCCGCGAGATCCGTTCCGCAGTGTGTCTCCATAAATCGAGACGGTATGCACCATCATTCCTTTTGTCAATGACCGAAGTAAGCCATAATGATTCTGTGAACTCGACTCGGACCCGGGTAGGAAGCAAGCAGTTGATTCGTGAGATCAACGAGGCACTGGTCCTCGACGCCGTCCGCTCCGGCGGCGTGATCTCACGCTCGGCGATCGTGCGGTCGACCGGCCTGAGTGCCGCCACGGTGACCGGTATCGCCGGTCGCCTCGTCGGGCTCGGCCTGCTAACCGAGGTGGACGAGCTCCGCGGCACCGGCGGCCGGCCGGCCCGGCTGCTCGGCCTCGGCCGGGAGGCCGTGTTCGCCGTCGGGGTGCGGCTGTCGGCCGACGCCGTACTGGCTGTTCTCGTCGACCTGCACGGCGACGTCGTGGCGCGACAAGACGAGCGCCTCGCCGCGCTGGATGTGGACACCGCCGTGCGGACGATCACCCGGGCCGTGAAAGGCGTCTCGAAAAGCGTTGGAAACAAGGTGATCGGAATCGGCGTCGCGGTGTCGGGCGTCGTCGATCGAGCCGGCGGCGTGGTCCGCCACTCGGGATCGCTCGGCTGGGAGGACGTTGGCTTCGCAGCGCAACTCGGGACGGCGCTCGACCTGCCGGTGACCGTGGACAGTTATGCGAACAGCTTCGCGAACGGTCTGCTCCAGTACGGCACGGAGTTCAGTGGTCGCGACCTCGTCGTCTACAGCATCGGCGTGAGCCTCGGTGCAGCCGTCGTCGTCGCGGGCCGCATCCACCGAGGGCACAACGGCACCGCCGGCGGTTTCGCGCATACCCGTGTCTTCGCTGCCGGAGCCCCCTCGCGGCCGTGCCACTGTGGATCCTCGGACTGCTTGGAGGCGTGGGCGTCGCGCTGGGGGATGGAGCGCGAGGCGCAACGTAACGAGCTGTCGTGGAACGACGTGACCAAGGCCACCTCGCCGGTCAGAGCACGGATCGTCGAGGCGGCGGCCGGCAGGTTGGCGCTGGGCATCGCCGCATCCTCGAAGGCACTCGGCCCGGAGACGATCGTGATCGCGACCACTCTGGAGGCCGACCTGCCGGAACTCGCGACGGCAACGATCGCCCGTCTCCAGGCGGAGTACGAACACGAACCGTATCCCGCACCGGCGATGCATCACGCCGCCGCCGACGGCGAGACCCTGGCCAGGGGTGTCGCCTACGAGGTGCTCGACGGCGTCTTCAGTCCTTTTCGGTGAGTTCGCCGAAGCGCTCTCTGTTCGGTCTCCTGACCGACCCGGGCCCGCGGGGCGACGGTGCGTCCTGCGAATACGTCGACGTGTCGCCACGGAGACGCAGGCCACCTCGGCGACCTGACGCAACGTCGTCCGCTAGGCCCGAGACGGTCTCATCGGATCAGGACGTCTTCAGGGAGATGTCGTCGAGCAGGAAGTCGGTCTGCTCACCCTGATCTTCGTCGCTGACGAAGCGCAGGGTGACTGTGTGCCCCGCGAATCGGCTGAGATCGATCACCCGGTGCGCATAGGACGGGACCTTGTCAGTGTTGTACCAGGTGTAGACCGTTGCGCTCTGGTTGCCGTCGATCACCTGTAGGGCGAGGCTGTCGGGTTTGGCCGCGGTCGGCTCCGCGCTGTTGATCCGCAGGTAGAAGCCCAGCAGGCTGGTTCCCTTCGCCGGTACCGCGACCGTTTGGCTCAACGTGTCCTCGTTCGGTACTCCGTTGCCGCCCATCCACGCGTAGTACCTGCCGGAGTGGGCGGGATAGTAGCCGAACGTCCCCACGACACCACCAGTCCAGCTCCACCCCGCGCCCTGGTCTTCCAGCCCCCCGTTGACCACGGACTCGCGGCGCTTCACATCGCGGTAGTCGATCGTGTGCTCGTACAGGACGTCGCGAGCCTTCCTGCCCACCGAGAGGCCGGACTTGGCCCGATCGACGTTGAACCATTCATCGAACGTGTCGGAGGCGTAGTTGTCCATGTTCACAAGGGTCTTCTGCGGGCCGCCATCGACGTCGCGCCACAGCGCGATCATCGCGCCGGCGATCCTTCCCTCGACCGCGTCGCCGTTGTCCGGGTTCGATCTGGCCGGTGCCTGGGTGGTGTCCTGGAAGCCCGTCTGCATGAGGTCCATCCAGTCGGTCACGTTGTAGTAGTAGCGGCCGTCGCCCATGGCGTAGCCGGCCACGGCGTTCGCGAAGCCCTCGGTCCACGCGCACATCGCACCGGTCGCGCGGTGCAGAGAGTGCGGCGATGGGCAGTCGCCTGCCGGCCAGTACCAGTTGTAGAGCAGGTGCTGGAGGTTGTGTCCAGCCTCGTGAACGACGGGGTGGCGGGCGTCGGGCATCGCATCGGTCAGGAACGCCGCGCGGATCGCCGGGTCGGTGTTGTAGTACCCCCCGTTGGTGTTGCCGGGCGCCCACCGGGCCTTCAGCTTGGAGCAGTTGGTCGTCTCCGCGGCGGTCCAGCACTGAGTGCCCGATCCACGCATCGCGTAGATGTTGTTGATGACGTCAAAGGCATCGAAGGCCCGCATGTGCAGGGCGTCAGGCGTAGTGGTGCCGAAGGCCTGCGTGGTTCCCGCCGGTACGTCGGTCAGTGGTGCGACCGCTACGACGTACGGGTTGTCGCCCGTCATGTCGGTGACCTCCCACCAGTTGGTGCGAGTCGAGAACTGCACCCACAGCCGAGCCAACGGCGGGCCCGAGTGTTTGAAACAGAGCGCATAGCTGCCGTCGGCCGCGCTGGTGACGCCCGTAGCGAGAGTGGTGGTCGTGGAGTCCGGAGTGGCCTGGCCGACCGCACTGACAGCGAAGCGGCGGCCTGGGTGCCAGACCCCGTCGTACGTGGCGTAGTTCAGTGTGCCGGTGGCGCAGATCTCATCCGGCGCCGCGGCGGTGCGAGGGGTCTGTGCGGCTTTGCGTTGCGGTACAAGCGAGCCGTTGGTGTAGCGGCCCGCGGATCGGGTACCGACGGCCGCGTCCTTCGAACTCGCGGCGGTCGTGCCGACGGTGATCTCTTCGGTCGCGTGGGCGCTGCGCTCCTCGGCCGGTGCGGCGAGGTCGGTCAGGTCGGCCTGGATCTGGGCAGGGCCGGTCACGTCCGCGGCTACCGTGAAGGTCACCGTACGGCCGGACTTGCCGAGCGAGAGCGCACTGGTCGCGACAGTGTCGAGGCCTCGCGTGCGTGGCGTGGAGAAACCAGGGGAGGTGATCCGCAGGCCTTGCGGCAGGCGAATCGCGAGCTCGGCTCGCGGGATGTCGACCTCGGATCGCAGGATGACCGTGGCCGTCGCGGTTTCACCGACGGCGGGCACCCGGTCCAGAGCGACGGTAGCGCTGACGCAACGGGTCGGCGACTCGTCGTACTTGCTGGCCGGCGGCGCGAGCGTGCACGCCGATTGGGGAGCCTGTGGATCAAGCGCCTGTGCGGCGTGGCCGGCCTGTGGGACAAGTCCCATGGCGAGCGCCGTGACGAGGATTGCGGCGGATTGTCTGAGCTGCCGACGCGTGAGGTGACAGAGTGGAGACATGGAGGCCTTCCGGGGACTCGGCGCAGCACCGACGGTGTGCGCAGGCGGGTGAATCCAGGGACCAACGAAGCCGGGCACACGTTCTGTCGCCGGCTCGGATCGAGATGCCTGCCACGAAGTGGCTCAATCGATTAAGAGGACGCTAGGGGTGCCTCGTCCGGGCAACAAGGAGCTGGGCATACGCACTCACGAATGCCCCCATTCGCAACTGATGGACCGGATCGTCAGGTCGAGTCGCTCAGCCGGGCCATTCGGCAGTTGCGCGGACCAGGGCGGTGAACGCGTCTTCCGGTGGGGTCAGAATGCGGTCGGCGCGGCGGACGAGCGAGACCTTACGGAGCGGCGGGGCTGGGCTGATGTCGAGGCACACCAGGAAGCCGACTTCGACCTCACGGCGTACGACGTGCTCGGACAGGACGGCCAGGCCGAGTCCTTGCTGCACGGCCTCCTTGACTGTGTCCGAGCCCCACAGGTCCCAAGTCTCGACCTGATCCAGGCCCCAGGCGCGTAGGGACTGCTCCTGCAGCCTTCGGGTCGCCGATCCCGGCTCTCGCAGCAGGAAGCGACTCGTGGCGATGTCGGCCGCGGTAATCGGGCGATCCTGCAGCGCGAAACCGGCCGGCGCCACCAGGACCATGTCCTCGGTCAGCACGGGTTCGCTGCGCAGCGCCTCGGCCGTCGGGGTGGCTGCGCACAGCCCGAGGCCGACCTCGCCCGCCAGCAGCCACGACTCGACCGTGTCCTCGTTCCCGACCCGGATCTGGCACGACACCTTGGGTGCGCGGGTCGTGAACTCGCTGATCAGCCGCGGCAGCAGATAGGTGCCCAGGGTCGTGGTTCCGGCCACCACGAGCTGCCCGGTGTCGAGCCCGCGGTACCCGGCGGTCGCGTGCTCGAGCCGGTCCAGCATGGCGAGAACCTCGCGCGCATGCCCCACCACGACCGCGCCCGCGGGGGTGGGCTGCGCGCCGTGCGGACCGCGCTGGACCAGGCTCACGCCGAGGCTTCGCTCCAGTTGCCGGATGTGGTTGGAAACGGCCGGCTGGCTCATGTAGAGCGACTTCGCCGCCGCGGAGAAGCTGCCTTCGTCGACGACGCGCACCAGGATCTCCAGCTGGGTGATACTGAACATCGGCCGCCTTTCGTGCGAGAACGCGGCCATCGTCGCACGAGGAGGTGAAGCCGGAACAGACTCCGAGCGTCCGTTTTCCGGCGTCGTCGTCAATATCTGATGCAGGCCGAGCGGAGGTCGGTGTAGAAGTTCCAGACGTCGGGCGAGCACTCCGGTGCGCCGAGCTGGGAGGCCTTGGCGCCCATGTGTGGCAGGTGGGAGTATGCGCCCACGCCGGGGCGGTTCACGTGCAGCATGCCCGCCTGGAAGTCCTGCAGGGCCTGGAACATCAGCGCGGGGTTCTGGGTGAAGATCGTTCCGGACATGCCGTACTTCACCGAGTTGCTGATCCGCATCGCGTCGTCGTACCCGTCGCAGGTGATGACCGACAGGACGGGCCCGAAGACTTCCTCCTGGGCGAGTTCGGAGTTCCAGGCGACGTTGTCGAGCAGGGTCGGCTGGACGAAGTACCCCGGGGTGGCGAGTTCGGCTGCCCCGCCGCCGGCAAGCACTTCGGCGCCGTCGGCAACTGCCTGCTCGATCGCGTGCAGGCAGGCCTGGTGCCGCTCGTCGTTGACGACCGGGCCGATGTCGGCGTCCGGCTGGTCGCCAGGCCCGATCTTCATGGCGCGGACCCGCGGAGCCAGCCGGGCCATCAGCTCGTCGTGTACGGCGCGGTCGACGATGACTCGGCTGGTGGCCGAGCAGCGTTGTCCTGACTGGCCGTAGGCGCCGTGGATGATGGCGTCGCAGGCTGCGTCGAGGTCGGCGTCGGCCAGGACGATGAGCGCGTTCTTGCCGCCGAGTTCGAGCTGGGTGCGCAGGAGGCGCCCGGCGCCGGCCCGGTTGATGGCCTGGCCAACGGGTAGCGATCCGGTGAAGGAGATGCCGGCGATCCGCTCGTCGCCGACGAGTGCCTCGCCGGCCTCGCGGTCGCCCTGCACGAGATTCAGTACGCCGGCCGGTACGCCCGCGTCGTGGAACGCCTGGACGAGCAGGGCAGCCGTCAGCGGGGTCAGCGGGGACGGCTTGAGGACCGCCGTACATCCGGAGAGCAGGGCCGGGGCGACCTTCCAGATCGGGATGGTGAGCGGGAAGTTCCACGGCGTGATCAGTCCGACGACGCCGATCGGGCGCCGGAAGGTCAGCACGATCGTCCGCGGCTCCTCGGCTGCGGTGGTCTCGCCGTTCATCCGGCGGGCCTCGCCCACGTGGAAGTCGAGGATCGCGAGCCCGCGGGTCACTTCGCCGCGGGCCTCGCTCAGCCGCTTGCCCTGCTCACGGGTGATCGCCGCGGCGAGGTCGTCGATGCGATCCTCGATCAGCCGGGACGCCCTGGCGAGGACCTTGGCCCGCTCGATGGGGCCGATCGCGTCCCACGCCGGCTGGGCCGCCTCGGCGGCGTCGACCGCGGCGGTGACGTCGGCCGTGACGGACTCGGTGAACTCTCCGATCAGGTCGTCGGTGTCGGCGGGGTTGAGGTTCGGGCGGGTGTGTCCATCGCTGCTCAGTGTCCACGTCCCGTTGACGTAGTTGAGCAGGTGGTCCGCCCGGACCTTGAAGTCGAGGCTCACTAGGAGATCTCCTTGCGGGGCTGGTGATCAGGGGAAGTGGACGGCGATTCGTGGGGCCGTGCTGCTGCTGGCGGTCGCAACCGCCGGCACGATGTCGGCCAGCGGGTAGGGGGCGGGGATCAGGTCGGCGAACAACTGCTGCACGGCGGTGCGCTCGAGGAAGTCGACGGCCTCGACGAGGTCGTCGACGCGGTAGTTGTGGCTGCCGACGACGGTCGTGAGGTTCTTGACGAAGCCGCTGGGTTCGAAGCTGATCTCTGGCGCCGGCGACACCGATCCGACCAGCGCGATCCGCCCGCCGAGATCGACCACGTCGAAGGCCGACTGAACCGCCCGGCTGTTGCCGGACAGCTCGAAGATGACGTCCGCGCCGTACTTGCTCGTCGCGGCGGCGAGGTCCTGCGGCTCGACGACGGTGGTGGCGCCGAAGAGCGTCGCGAGCTCACGGCGGGCCGGGTCGACGTCGGAGGCGATCACGGTGGCGCAGCCGCGGTCGCGGGCGTACGCGACCGCGGTCAGTCCGAGCATGCCGCACCCGAGTACCACGACGACGTCGTCGGCGGTGAGGTTGGTACGACGAGCCGCGCAGGTGACGGTCGCGGTGGCGCAGTTGGCCGGGGTCGCGACGGTCGCCGGCAGTTGCTGCGGGAGCTTCACCACGCCGGTTCCCGCGACGAGGTGTACATGTGTCCCGAAGCCACCGTTGAGCTTCCAGTGGTCGTCGATCGCCTCGTGGCCGTACTTGCGTACCGAGAGGCACTTCTGGGGTATGCCGCGCAAACACCGGCGACAGGTGCCGCACGACGTACCGATCGTCCAGGTGATGCGGTCGCCGTCGCTCACCGGTGCTCCGTCGGCGGCGGTCACGTCGCCTCCCGTGGCGACGACGTGGCCGATGGCCTCGTGCCCGAGGACGGTCGGCAGTGGGGTCGGGCGATCGCCGTTGATCGTGTGCAGGTCGCTGCCGCAGATCGTCGCCAGCTCGGTGCGTACCAGGACCTCACCCGGCCGGAGGCCGGGCAACGGCAGCGTGCCGACGGAGAAGCCGGCGTCGACGCCGGACCAGATCGCCGCCGTGGCGGTCGCGTTCACTGTCGTCGTCATCAGGATGTCCTGTTCTGTCGGCTCAGCGTCGGATGGTTGAGGCCACGGCCGCGCTGGCAGTGCAACTGATCGCCACGATCAGGAAGATCAGCCCGGCGTCACCGCCGTTGTGGTCCATGATGCGGCCGATGATGGGTTCGGCGGCGCCGGCGAACAGGTAGGCGAAGAAGTTGACCACGCCCACCGCCGTGCCGGCCATCACCTTTCCGGCGAGGTCCGGGCAGAGTGCCCAGAACGACGACTGCGGACCGTAGACGAAGAAGCCGGCGAGGAACAGCAGGACGATACCGAGGCCGACGCCGGGGTGCAGGGCCCACATCCCGAGGGAGCTGAGTGCGCCGAGCACCATGAAGAGCATGATCGGGCGGTCGCGACGCGAGCCGAAGAGGCGGTCGGAGAGTTGACCGTTGACGAGGGCACCGACCGCCATGCCGACGGGCAGGGCGACGGTGATCCAGACGGCGTGGTCGGTCTTCTTCCAGTTGTCGCCGAGGAAGTACACCGGGACCCAGATCAGCAGGCCGTAACGAGCGGCGTTCTGGAAGCCGATCGCGACGCCGGTGATCCAGATCCGTGGGATCCCGAGCACGGTCTTGTAGCGGTCCGTCGACTTGGACGCAATGGTCTCGGCCGCGTCGTACGCGACGTCGTCGGTGTCGTGGGTGAACGATCGCGGCGGCGTGATCCCGGCGCTCCGCGGCGTGTCTCGCGCCAGGACGAAGAAGGTGATCCCGCCGACGAGCATCAGCAGCACCGGGAGCCGGAACAGCCACTGCCAGTCCAGGCCGAACGAGGTGATCGTCAAGGTCGAGGTGACATAGACGAGGACCGAGGACGAGCCGGCCGCGAGTGTGTAGAAGCCGAAGCTCTTGCCCCGCTCCTTGTGGCTCCACCAGTTGGAGATCACCCGGCCGCCTGCCGACCAGCCCATCGCCTGCACGAAGCCGTTGGCCCCGAGCGCGACGGCCATGCCGGCCGGCGAGGTCATGAAGCTGGCGATGATGCACAGACACGTCGACAGGACCGCGCCGAGAGCCATCAGCCGGCGGCCGCCGAACTTGTCCGCGAGGTTGCCGTTGACCATTTGGCCGATCGCGTACGACCAGAGGGCGATGCCGCTGATCGTCCCGATGGTCGCCTTGGTCCAGCCGAAGTCTTTCTGGATGCCGGTGATCGCGAAGCCGAAGGCCTGTCTGCCGGTGTAGAAGAACAGGTAGCAGAACATTGCCGCTAGCAACATCCGCCAGGCGAGGCGCCGGAAGGAGGCGTCGGAGACGGGTTCGGCCGGCAGGTTGCCGGTGCTGGGGTCTAGTGTGCTGGACATCCTCGTCGCAGACCTCTCTCAGGGGTAGGGACGCGCAGGACGGAGTGGACTCACGACGCAGGGGACGTCGCGAGGTCGAGCTCGGACACGAGGGTCGTGGCGACCCAGAACGCGTCATAGTTGTGGACATACGCCGGCTGTCCCCAGGGCTCGTCGAGCTCGTCCGGCCGGGGTAGCACGCGGTTGATCAGGAACGGGATCTGCAGCTCGCCCAGGGCGCCGTGCGACCGCAGTGGCGCGTCGAGGCCGGTGAGGTCGTGCCATGCTTCGTACCGGCCGACAGCGGTGCCCTTCTCGGCGAGCACCACGATGTCACCGATCCGGTCCGCCGGCAGCGAGAAGTTGTCCGCGGCCTCTTCCCGGTTGTGCACGGCCTGTACGCCGTCGATCGCGCGGAGTGCCTCGATGGTCGAGTCCCGGTCCGCGCCGGCGGGCAGGTAGACGCTGGCGAAGGAGCCCAGTGCGCCGTGGTGGACGGTGTACGGGTCCGTGATCGGCAGGATGACCCGTAGTTCGTCCGATCCGGGCTCCGCACTGGTGGTGCCGAGAATCCGGCGTGCCTCGTCCTCGACGAAGATGACGTTCGCTGCGCCGGTGCTGTCAGTCTTGGCGCTCATGCCGTGGTCGGCGGTGAGCACGACGACGGCACCGAGCGCTTCGAGTTGTGCGGCGTGCCGATCGATCTCGGCGTACAGGTCATTGGCCGCTTCGGTGCCGGGCGCGTGCTTGTGCTGGATGTAGTCGGTGAGCGACAGGTACATCAGGTCGGCGCCCCGGGTCTTCAGGATCTCGACGCCTGCGGCCAGCGCGAAGACGGACAGGTCGGCCGAGTACACGGTGGGCAGCGGCCTGCCGACGAGCTCCAGGACGCTGTCGATGCCGTTCTCCTCGAGATTCGCTTCGTCGGCCTTCTCCGCCGAGAAGCAGATCCCCCGGCGGCTCGGTTCGACGAACTCACCGGAACCGTCGAGGCTGGGGCCTGCTTCCACCACTCCGGCGCCGAGCAGGCGCCGCAGCTTGTCCTTTGCGGTGACGACAACGACGTCGAGGCCGGCCTCGTTGGCGGCGGCGAACAGGGTTGGGGCGCGCAGGAACGACTTGTCGTTCATCAGCACCTCCGCGCCGGTCGATGTGTCGAACAGGTAGTTGCCGCTGATTCCGTGGACCGCCGGCGGACGCCCGGTCGCGATGGACACGTTGTTGGGGTTGGTCAGTGCCGGCATGGCGCAGTGGGCCTCCCACGAGCTTCCCCGGCCACTGGCGAGCACCTCGGCCAGCCACGGCATCCGGCCTGCCTTGATGGCCTCGAGGTGGTACTCCGGCTCGCTGCCGTCGATGCAGATCACAACGACCGGCGCACCGTGGGTGGTGTACGTCCGGTCGTTGACGCTGAAGGTGGTGGTCACGAAGGCTCCTGCGATCGGGTTCTCGGGTTCGGTGCCACTGTCCAACCCCGCCGGTCGCGCCGGGAACCCCGGATCGGGCTATGGACCGCATAGGCAGATCCGACGTACCGCGCGGTAGACCCGGCTGCCAATGTTCGGAGTTGTCCGTCGGCCCGCCCCGAGGAGCTCGCTCATGCGATTACGTCTCACGGCTCTGACCGCCACCGCAGCCGTCGTCTTCGCCGGGGTCGTCGCGCCCACGGCGACTGCCGTCACCATCGGTTCGGAGAACTTCGACGGGCTGGCCGGCAGCCTGCAGCCGCGAACGACGGAGACCGGCATCCCGGCCGGCCTGCTCGGCTGGACCCACACGGCACCGGGCGGCTGGTCCGTCACGTCCGTCGACGCGATGACCGGCAAGGGCATGGACGAATGGCGTGGCTGGTCGTTCGCCACACCGCAGTTCTGGTCGGTGGCGCAGACCGGACAAGGGCGCGAGAACTTCACGAAAGCCGGCGGCGTCCTCGCCGTGGCCGATGACGACGAATGGGACGACGCGAACAACCCGGCGACCAGCTCTTCGAGAGCACGCTGACGTCGCCCGCATATCCGGTGGCCGGGAAGTCGACGGTCTACGTGAACTACGACCAGAACTACCGCCAGACCGGCCCGCAGGTGGCCGCCCTGGACGTCTCCTTCGACGGCGGCGCGCCGCAGCGGCAGTTCACCTACAGCACCGCGACCCTGGGCGACCAGGTGTACCGCGAGAACGAAACCATCGCCGTACTGGTGACCGTGCCGGCCGGCGCCCAGTCGGTGAAGATCAGCTGGGTCATCGAGAACGCACACAACGACTGGTATTGGGCGATCGACAACATGAGCATGAACGACGAGGCGCGCCCCGGCGCGATCCCGCCACTGCCGAAGGTACAGACCCCTGACGACCTGCCGAACGGCACCAGCGCGACGAAAGTGCTGTTCGTCGACATGGACGGGATGCGCTGGGACAAGATGCACGAGGCGGGTACGCCGAACCTGATCGCGACCGGCGCGACCGGGCAGTTCGGGCCGGCGTACATCCAGGACAACGCCATCGCCGGGACGAACTCCGGGCCTGGTCATTCGAACATGTTCACCGGCGTGTGGCCGGACAAGCACAACGTGCTCGACAACTCGTTCAACGGTTATCGCAAGAGCCAGTATCCGGACTTCATCACCCGGGCCGAGGGCCTGAAGCCGGAGTTGTCGACGTTCAGCACACTGGACTGGACGCCGCTGAACACCTACCTCATCGACCGTCCGGACGTGAAGCTCCAGCAGACCGGTGCCAACCAGCAGATCACCGACCGGCAGAGCACAGACGCCGCACTCGAGGTGCTCGGCAAGCACAACCCGGACCTGATGATGGTCTACCTGCACGATGTCGACGCGACCGGGCACGCGCTCTGCTCGGACCGTACGGCGTACCTGGACGCGATCCGCCGGGTCGACGCGAAGTTCGGTGAACTGGTTGCCGCGGTCAAGAAGCGCCCGACGTACAACGACGAACGCTGGCTGATCATCGCGGCCACCGACCACGGCCAGACCGGCTTCGGTCACGGCGGTGACCAGCACACCTCACGCCAGGGCTGGATCCTGGCGACCGGACCAGGGATCCCGACGAACTTCGCGCTGCACCGGGAATGGCGGCAGGTCGACATCATGCCGACGATCTACCGGCACCTGGGCCTTCCGGTGGATCCCGCCTGGGGGCTGGACGGCGTACCGATCGGTGCCCGGAGCAACGATCCGTTCGACACCGTGCCGGCCACGTCGGGCGTCGTCGACGAGGCGCCCAAGCCCGCGAGCGTCGGCGGCTGGACGACCGCGCTGCCGAAGTCCTGGACCCGCGTCGACAAGACCCCGCCGGGCAGTGGCGTGACGGAGTACCGGGGGTGGCGGCTGATGAGCGGTGAGTTCTGGACGACCTCCGAGGAAGGTCAAGGCCGCGGTTCCGTCGTCCGCGGGCGAGACGTGATCGCCGTCGCCGACCCGGACGAGTGGAACGACAAGGGCGACCCGGCAGCCGGCGGTGCGCTGTTCGACAGTGCGCTCAGTACTCCGTGGGTCGCGGTCGGCAAGGCTTCCGGTGTTCAGGTCGACCTGAGCCACTACAAGCAGGTCGCCGGCGGACAGCCGCAGGACGCGGAAGTCGTCGCGGAGTTCGACAACGGTGTGCAGCGGGTGCTGTGGACCGCGTCGGCGACCACTGGTGCGAAGTTCGACATCAGCAAGCCCGTGCACCTGCTGACCGCAGTTCCCACCGGCGCCACGAAGGTTCGCGTCACCTGGCACTTGACCGCCGGTAACAACGGCTACTGGGCAATCGACGCACCCGAGGTCACCACCCGCTGACCGGTGCGACGTACGATCGCACGATGTCCAAGGGTGAGATTGACCGGGTGACCGCCGAGTTCTTCGGTGCGTTCGACAACCGGGGCGGCCGGGTCGCCGAGGTGGATCGGATCCGCCGGCTGGTGCTGCCGGCCGGGGTGATCGTCTGCACGCGTCCAGAGTTCACCGTCTACGGTGTCGAGGACTTCATCGAGCCGCGCCAGAGGTTGCTGTCGGACGGCAGGTTGACCGAGTTCTCCGAGTGGGAGGTGTCCGAGCGCACCGACATCGACGGTGACCTCGCCACCCGGTGCAGCGACTACCAGAAGTCGGGAACGCTCGACGGCCGGCCGTACGAGGGCACCGGAACCAAGACGATCCAGTTCGTCCGTTCACCCGACGGCTGGCGGATCTCGGCCCTGGCCTGGTACGACCACACCTGACCGGCGCCCGCGACAGTTGCTGCCGAACGCCGCAGGGAGGCTTGTCAGTCGGCTGCTGGTCGTTCGGCTGCGCCGATCGTCGGGGGGCGATTCGCGGGTACGGGTTGGCCGAAGATGTCGCGGCCGCCGTTGCCGGGGATGATCGTGCCGGCGTCGAGTGCGGGTGAGCCGGTCCGGACGTGATAGCCGTCGAGGTCGCTGATGCCCGTTGCGCTACCGGGGGTGTCCAGCAGTGGGTCGGCGGTTGATCCGCCCGGGTTGTCGCCGGCGCCGGTGACGCCGTACAGGATGTTGTGGGTGGGGCGTACGGCGGTTCCCGGCTGGAGGCGCATCGCCGCGGTACCGGCTCCTGCCTTGACGACGATGTTGTTGTCGAAGCGGACGTTGTGTGGTGCCGTGGTGTTCTCGTTGATCACGGTCATCGATCGCCGGTCGCCGACGTAGATCGTGTTGTTGTAGACGTGTGCGCTCTCGAGTCCGCCGGAGCACATCTCGACGCCGCGGTAGGAGTCGTTCTGGCTGATGTTGTACCGGATCACGGCGTTCGCGACGCGGCCTGCGGCGTTGCACAGGAGCAGGAATCCGCCGGCGTTGTCGTGGCTGTAGTTGTACTCGAACGTCGTACCGTCGGTGCCTTGGTCGACGTCGAAGGCCATCCCGTCCCGGGTGGTGGTCCCGCCGGAGACCTCGTTGTGGCGGAAGGCCGTGCCGTCGGAGTTCCACGGCCACAGCCCCGCGTTGTAGCCGGCGGACCGGCGCTGGAACCCGGCGATGTGGTTGCCCTCGACAACGGCGTCGCGGGCGGTCAGGATCACGATGCCGTCGCCGCCGATGTCGCTGACCACGATGTGGGTGTTCGGGGTCCATGGTTTGGTGTACGGCGCGGTACTGCCGACCTGGGCGCGCTGTTCCCACTGCGACACGACGAGCCGGATGCCGCCGCGATTCACTCCGGCGACGCGGTTGCCGACGACGCGGACGTCGTCGAAGCTGCTGGCCCGTTCGTCGCCGACGACGGAGAAGAGGATGCCGTCGCTGCCCGAGGTGCTCTTGGTGTCGTCGCCCCAGATGTCGTGGACGTTCAGGTTCTGCAGGACGTAGTGGTGGCCTTGGCCGTAGTTCTCGAGTTGGACGTGTACGCCGCGCCGGTTGGAGCCGGGCGCGGCGGCGTTGGTGATCTCGAGGTCGCGGAGCTCGATCCACTGTGTGTTGCGCAGCAGGACCGCGTCCGGTCTGCCCGCGGCATCGATCACCGGCCGCGCGCCGGGGCCGTAGGCGCCGATCTGGATCGGCGCACCGGGTCGGCCTTCGCCGGTTGGGGCGAGTGTTCCGGTGCAGCGTGAGCCGCGCCGGAACAGTACGAGCTGACCCGGACGGAGACGGGTCGCGTTCACGGCGTCGAGGCTGGTGACCGGTCGCGCGGCCGAGCCGTCGCCCGGCGCGGTCGCAGCGCAGTCGACGTGGATCGTGCCCGGACCGGCGGCCGAGGCGGGCACGGGGACGACGACAGCCAGGCAGGCTGCGGCCAGGGCAAGGGAAGCAGGCGAACGGAACCTGATCATGAGGAGACCTCCGAGGGCGGTGAGAGGGTGATTGCTAGTGACGTATTCCCTTGAGCTGCGTGCATAAACGCGCAATCTGGGTGCTGCCGCAGCACCTACAGGCCGAGGTCGCGGCCTGTCTCGCTCAGATGGCCGGTCATTGCCGCGGTCGCCCGGGCGGGGTCGCCGGCGGCGATGGCATCGAGGATCGCCTGGTGTTCCTCGATCGTCCGGTCGACGCCGGCCTGGCGTTTGCGTCGGCCTGCGTAGCTCGCGCGGCGGGTGTCCAGGAGCACGCCCTGCATGGCGGACAGGATGAAGGACAGGATCGAGGCATCGGCGAGGTCCGCGATGCCGTCGTGGAACTGCAGGTCGAACGAGATGAACGCCTCCGCGGTCAACCCGGGCTCCCGCATGTCCACCAGGGACTTCTCGATCGCCTTGACGTCGCCCGAGCCGTCGGCGATCCGTTCCGCGGCCCGTGCTGCGAGCGCACCTTCGACGACGATCCGGGTGTCGATGAGGTCTCGCATGGCCATCGATCGCTGGCCCAGGCGGAAGGCGAGGATCTGCCCGAAGACGGCCGGCGACGGAGTGGAGACCCGGGCCCGCTTGCCCTGGCTCGAGACCAGGATCTCGCGTGCGACCAGGGTCCTGATTGCCTCGCGGACCACCAGTTTGTTGACGCCGTAGAGCTCGGCCAGTTCACCCTCGGCCCTGATCTCGTCGCCGGCTTTGAGGCCGCGTTCCGCGATGTCCGCGACGATGCCCTTCGCGACGTGATCGCTGAGGGTGGTGCGTTCGATGCTCATGCCGGGATCCCCAGTTCTGTGCCGAATTCGTCGATGAAGGCGTCGATGCGAGCGTGCTCCTGGGCATCCAGTTGCCAGCCGGGTCCGCGGCAGACCGCCGACTCGAACCATCCTCGCCGGACGGAGATCTCCTTCTCGGCCGCGATGATCAGCTCGACGTCGAGCATCCAGTAGGCGATGTACGGCAACAATCGCGCGTGCAGCGTGGCCGCGCTCCGATGGTCGCCCTGCTGCCAGAGACTCCAGATCCGCTGGTAGATCTCGACGAACGAGCAGCCGGGCTGAACCCCTGCCACGCCTCGAGCGAGAGCGTCGGGGAGTTGGACACCGGCGTACCCGACCATCGACCGAACGGGTGGCTGCCCGGCGGCCAGTGCCTCGACCAGTCTCCCGGGCGGTGTCGATTCGACCTTCACGTAGGCAAGGTTCGCATGGTCGGCGGCCAGTCGGGCGATGACCTGCGCGTCAAGGGCCGTTCCGGTCTGCGCCGGAGCGTACTGAAGGACGACAGGGATCCGGCCCGCCGCTTCGAGGACGGCGACCAGGTGGGCAACCACCGAAGCCCTGGACGGGCCGAGGTAGTGCGGCGGCAGGACGTTGATCGCGGCTGCGCCCGCGTCGACCGCCTCCCGCACCCGGCGAACGGCAACCCGGGTGGCGTGGTCGGGCACCGACACGACCGCCGAGAAGCCTGGCTGCCGACGCGTGTGTTCGAGGAAGATTCGGGTCAGCCGGGCCCGCTCGTCGTCGGTCAGCTTGTGGTACTCGGAGGCGAACCCCGGGAACATCGCCGATCGGACCGCGGCGCTCAGCATCGCGTCCACGACGCGGGCGAAGCCCGGCTCGTCGATGCTCTCGTCACCACGAAACGGCGTCTCGAGGACAGGGGTCACTCCACCCAGCATGCCAGGGACCTCCCGATCAGGTTGTCTGCGTACTGTTGACAACTTAGCAGCTAAGCAGTGATGCTGCGACCGTGTTCCAGAGAAAACAGTCGCCCTCGTCCGAGCCGTTCCGCAGCGCGGCATGGCTGCAGGACCAGGGCAAGGCGGGGTTCATCGCTCGTTCGCACCTGCGGGCGCTCGGTCTTCCGGACGAGGTGTTCGACGGCCGGCCAGTCGTTGGGATTGCCAACAGCTTTTCCGAGCTCAATCCGTGCAACTCGCAGCTGCGAACGCTCGCTGAGCATGTGAAGCGCGGCGTGATCGCAGCCGGTGGACTGCCGCTGGAGTTCCCGACGATCTCCCTCGGCGAGCCGTTGATGCGGCCGACGACGATGCTGTTCCGCAACCTGATGGCGATGGACGTAGAGGAGACCTTGCGGGCCAACCCGGTCGACGCGGTGGTGCTGCTCGGCGGCTGCGACAAGACGATTCCGGCGCAGCTGATGGGGGCGGCCAGCGTCGATCTCCCCACTCTCGTGGTGCCGGCCGGGCCGATGATGTCGTCGTCGTACCGGGGAGAGCCGATCGGCAGCGGGACCGACATCTGGCGGTTCACTGAGGAGTTCCGCGTCGGCCGGATGACCGGCGGACAGCTCGCCGAGGTGGAGGGCTGTATGTCGCGCAGCGCCGGAACCTGCATGACGATGGGCACGGCGTCGACGATGGCGTGCGCGGCCGAGGCACTGGGGCTCGCGTTGCCCGGCACGGCCGCGATCGGCGCGATGGACGCCCGCCGGCAGGTCGCGGCCGAACGTAGCGGCCGGCGGGTTGTCGAGCTTGCACGCGAGGGACTGACCATGTCGCGGATCGTGACGCGGGACAGCTTCGAGAACGCGGTGCGCGTCAACGCGGCCATCGGTGGGTCCACCAACTTCGTACTGCACCTGCTGGCGATTGCCGGTCGCTCGGGTGTGGAGCTGTCCCTGGACGACATCGACGCGTGGGGTAGCGACGTGCCGCTGCTGGTCGACCTGAAGCCCAGCGGGCGGTTTCTGATGGACGACTTCGCGGCGGCCGGCGGGCTGCCGGTGGTGATGCGCGAGATCCTGCCAGTACTGCGTGCTGATGCCCTCACAGTCACCGGGCACACCGTGGCCGAGAACGTCGCCGCAGTCGAGAGCTTCGGGCATCCGGCGGTACGAACCATCGACGACCCCGTTCAGGCCGCGGGCAACGCGACCGCCGTACTCCGCGGCAATCTGGCCCCCGACGGTGCCGTCATCAAGGTCTCTGCCGCTACTCCGGCTCTGCTTCGCCATCGTGGTCCGGCCCTCGTCTTCGACTCGCTGGAGCAGTACCACGTGGCGGCCGCCGATCCGGAGCTCGAGGTCGGTGCCGACACCGTGCTCATCCTGCGACAGGCCGGGCCGCGCGGGTATCCGGGTATGCCGGAGGTCGGCAATCTGCCGATCCCGGTCAGGCTGCTGGAGCAGGGCGTCACCGACATGGTCCGGATCACCGACGCGCGGATGAGCGGTACGGCGTACGGCACCATCGTCCTGCACGTAGCGCCGGAGAGCGCGGTCGGTGGTCCGCTCGCGTTCGTCCGCGACGGTGACCTCGTCGAACTGGACGTGGTGAATCGGAAGCTGCACCTCGTCGTCGACGACGCCGAGTTCGATCGGCGTCGTCAGGAACAGCCGGTACCGCGCACCGCGACGGAGCGCGGGTGGGTCGGCCTCTACCGGAATCACGTTCTCCAGGCCGACGAAGGCGTGGACCTCGACTTCCTGCGCGGCGGCAGCGGACACGCGGTACCGGCCGTCCCGTTCTAGTTCCCGACCGCCGAGTAGTTGTACATACGCCAGACATCACACAGATCAACCGGAGGATTCATGAAGCGCACCCGACGCGGTGTTGTCGTCCTTCTCGCCGCGGCCGGCGCCCTCGCCGTGCTGGCGGCGGGCTGCTCGAGCGGCGCACAGCCGTCCGATGCGCCGGCCGCAGGTGCTGCGAAGACCGGCAAGCTGACCATCGCGTTGCTGCAGAAGCAGGGCGATCAGCAGTACTTCGTGGACGAGGCGACCGGAGCGAAAGAGCAGGCGAAGAAGCTCGGCGACGTCGACGTCAAGGTGGTCGACCTGGGAACGGACGCCAACAAGGCGATCAGCGAACTCGACAACGTCATCGCCCAGAAGGTCGACGGGATCGCGATCGTGGTCCCGGACCAGAAGATCGGTCCGCAGGTCGTCGATGCGGCCAAAGCGGCGAACATTCCGCTGGTGGCCGCCGACGACGCGATCTCCTCGGGCGACGGAAAGCCGGCACCGTTCGTCGGCTTCGACGGGCGTGGCATGGGCCAGGAGGTCGGCAAGAAGGCCGCTGAGCTCTACAAGGCGGCCGGGTGGACCGCTGCGGACACCCGGATCGTTGCCGGCTGGAAGCAGGACCTGAAGACGTGCAGCGATCGGGTCGAGGGCGCCGCGGAGGCGTTCAAGACCGGCATCGGGGCCGGCGAGATCCCGAAAACGATTGCCTTGGGCACCGACAACTCGGCGGCCGATGCACTGAACAAGGCCGGGGCAGCGCTGACCGACAACCTGGGCGTCAAGCACTGGATCGCCTGGGGCTGCAACGACGAGAACGAGACCGGAATCGTCACGGCGCTGCAGAACGGCAAGGTCG